>NZ_JAVAYC010000005.1:0-260758 GCF_042709235.1 Pseudomonas sp. LS_2
AAAACAAAAGGGAGGCCTGCCGGCCTCCCGCTGCTCTATGAATAAAGAGCTCAGACCACCCCATCGGCCCGCAAGCGCCCGAGAGCCTCGGCACACAGGCCCAGCACATCGCCCAGCACAGCGTCCGTATGCTCACCCAGCAACGGTGGCGCACGGCGGTACTCCACCGGCGTTTGCGAAAGCCGGATCGGGCTGGCCACCTGCGGCACGCTGCCCGCCAATGGGTGCGCAATATTCACCGCCAGCCCTCGAGCCAGCACCTGCGGGTCCTGGAACATCTGCGCCAGGTCATTGATCGGCCCACAGGGCACGCCCGCCTGCTCAAGCTGGCTGACCCACTCGGCCGTGGTCTTGAACACCGTGGCCTGGCGAATCAACGGAATCAGCTCGCCCCGATTGGCCACCCGCTGCTTGTTGGTAGCGAAACGCGGGTCGTCCGCCCACTGTGGGTGCCCGGCCACCTCGGCGAATTTGCGGAATTGGCCATCGTTACCCACGGTAAGAATGAAATCGCCATCTGCCGTCGGGAAGTCCTGGTAAGGCACGATATTCGGGTGCGCGTTCCCCAGCCGCCGGGGCGCCACACCCGTGGTCAGGTAATTCATCGCCTGGTTGGCCAGGCAAGCCACCTGGACATCCAGCAACGCCATGTCTACATGCTGGCCGACACCGGACTGGTCACGATGGGCGAGGGCGGCCAGGATCGCCACGGTGGAGTACAGCCCGGTGAGGATATCGGTCAGCGCCACCCCAACCTTCATCGGCCCGGCACCCGCATCACCCTCCGGACGCCCGGTCAGGCTCATCAAGCCACCCAGCCCCTGGATCATGAAGTCGTAGCCCGCACGCTTGGCATAAGGTCCGGTCTGGCCGAAGCCGGTGATCGAGCAATAGATGAGCTTGGGGTTCACGGCCTTCAGGCTGGGATAGTCCAGGCCATAGGCCGCCAACCCACCCACCTTGAAATTCTCGATGACGATATCCGACTTCGCCGCCAGTTCACGCACCAGCCGCTGGCCCTCCGGCCGGGTGAAGTCGATGGTCACCGAACGCTTGTTGCGGTTGGCCGACAGATAGTAGGCCGCCTCGCTGGTGTTCTCGCCTTGTGCATCCTTGAGGAAGGGCGGCCCCCAGGCGCGAGTGTCATCCCCCGAGCCTGGCCGCTCGACCTTGATAACGTCGGCGCCAAGGTCGGCGAGGATCTGCCCGCTCCAAGGCCCGGCCAGCACGCGCGAAAGGTCCAGCACCCGCAAATGGGATAACGCCCCCATGGCCTGACTCCCTCTTATTAGAAGAACGCCTGAATACCGGTCTGGGCACGACCGAGGATCAGCGCGTGGATGTCGTGGGTCCCTTCATAGGTGTTGACCACCTCCAGGTTGACCAAGTGACGCGCCACGCCGAATTCGTCGGAGATGCCATTGCCGCCCAACATGTCACGGGCCAGGCGCGCGATCTCCAGGGCCTTGCCGCAGGAGTTGCGCTTCATGATCGAGGTGATTTCCACCGCCGCCGTGCCTTCGTCCTTCATCCGCCCAAGGCGCAGGCAGCCTTGCAGGCCCAGGGTGATCTCGGTCTGCATGTCGGCCAGCTTCTTCTGGATCAGCTGGTTGGCCGCCAACGGACGACCGAACTGCTTGCGGTCCAGGGTGTACTGGCGAGCGGTATGCCAGCAGGACTCCGCTGCCCCCAAGGCGCCCCAGGAGATGCCATAACGGGCTGAGTTCAGGCAGGTGAACGGGCCTTTCAGGCCGCGCACTTCAGGGAAGATGTTCTCCTCCGGCACGAACACGCTGTCCATGACGATTTCACCGGTGATGGAGGCGCGCAGACCAACCTTGCCGTGGATCGCCGGGGCGCTGAGGCCCTCCCAGCCTTTTTCCAGAATGAAACCGCGAATGTCGCCGGCATCGTCTTTGGCCCAGACCACGAAAACATCGGCGATCGGGCTGTTGGTGATCCACATCTTGCTGCCGCTCAGGCGATAGCCACCTTCGACCTTGCGTGCACGGGTAATCATCGCGCCCGGGTCGGAGCCGTGGTTTGGTTCGGTCAGGCCGAAGCAACCGATCCATTCGCCAGTGGCGAGCTTGGGCAGGTACTTCTGCTTCTGCGCCTCGCTGCCGAACTCGTTGATCGGCACCATCACCAGCGACGACTGCACGCTCATCATCGAGCGGTAGCCCGAATCGATGCGCTCCACTTCACGCGCGATCAGCCCGTAGCACACGTAGTTCAGGCCGCTGCCGCCGTACTCCACCGGAATGGTCGCGCCCAGCAGGCCGACTTCGCCCATTTCACGGAATATTGCCGTGTCGGTCTGCTCGTGGCGGAATGCCTCGATCACGCGCGGGGCCAACTTGTCCTGGGCGAACTGATAAGCGCTGTCACGCACCATGCGCTCTTCTTCAGTGAGCTGCTGGTCGAGCAGCAGCGGGTCGATCCAGTTGAAGCTTGCTTTACCGGCCATGAACGAAATCCTCGAAGTGGGTGGTCGTTGCTCGTGCATTGATCCTAGGCCTGATCGGGCGAAGGGACAAACGAGGATTGCGCACCGATTAGTGTTATTTTCTCACTCCGAAAAGCACCAAGATGCCTTTTAAAGCCACTCACGAGTGAGGTTGACGTACATGCGCCGCAAGATCCCCAGCACCACCGCCCTGGTCTGCTTCGAGGCCGCTGCGCGGCACGAGAGCTTTACCAAGGCTGCACAGGAACTTGCGCTTACCCAAGGCGCCGTCTGCCGGCAGATCGGCGGCCTGGAGGACTTTCTCAATGTCGAACTGTTCCGCCGCTCCCGCCGAGGCGTGAAACTGACCGAAGCCGGGCTTTCCTACAGCCGTCAGGTAGCCGCTCAACTGGACGCGGTGGAGCGCGACACCTTGTCGGTGATGCGCCAGCAGGGCGCCAACGTGATCGAGCTGGCAGTGGTTCCGACATTCGGCACCCAGTGGCTGCTGCCGCGGCTGAAGGATTTCCAGCAGCGCCACCCCGAGGTCACCGTCAACCTCACCAACCGCACGCGGCCATTCCTGTTCGCCGACACCGCCTTCGACGCCGCCATCTACTTTGGCGATGCCGATTGGTCCGGCACCCAGTCGCACAGGCTGATGGGCGAAAACCCGGTGCCGGTGTGCAGCCCGGCATTGCTGGACGGGCGGGACGACTTGCCGGCCCCGCGTATCGCCGAGCTGCCTCTGCTGCAGCAGACCACCCGGCCCTATGCCTGGCGGCAGTGGTTCGACAGCCTGGACATGAGTGTCGAGCACGACATGGCCGGACCACGCTACGAGCTGTTCTCCATGCTCGCCCAGGCAGCCATGCACGACATGGGCATCGCGCTGATTCCTCCGTTCCTGATCCAGCGCGAGTTGCAAGAGGGCAGGTTGGTGGTCGCCAACAGGCATGCGCTGGCCAGTGACAAGGCCTACTATCTGATGATTCCGGAGCGCAAGGTCGAGTCCGCCTCGCTGCGGGCGTTCCGCGACTGGCTGTTAGCTCAGGCCACGGACTACTTGTCGAAAAACTAGCGTAGGACAGCAAAAGCTGACTCCGTAGTTAATTATTCTAAACACCTACAGATGAATGTATTTGTCGCAAATAGGCAAACTGTTACGTCGCCCGCGAAAACCCTATCAACCCTAGTAAATACGCGGGTTTGCGGCTTGTTTTGCGACATCCAACACGCCACGCGCGAAATCAGTCAAAAAATTTTGATTTTTTCTCCTAAGCTGCCAATAGCCCGTGTTTGACGGCTCGAAAGCAGTTGCTTGCGACAAGTGGTCACAGGGTGACTTGTAGTTTTAAGTTCGTTTCGCTTCAGAACTGGTTGAAGCCCTCTGGGTTCGTCTGCAAAATGCCTCGCCCGTGCTGAACGGCCGCTCCAGTCGCACCATCCGAAGTGCGCTGGCTTAAACAAAGACAAAAGGTCACCGCAGGAGAAAAGTCGTGCACATTGGTGTTCCTCTCGAGACGCAGGCGGGTGAGACAAGGGTTGCCGCGACCCCGGAAACCATCAAGAAGTGGGTGGGCCAGGGCCATCAGGTCACGGTCGAGCGCGGGGCGGGCCTGGGGGCCAGCATTCCAGACAGTGCCTACGAGGCCGCCGGAGCCGCCTTGGGCGATGCAGGCGACGCCTTTGGCGCGCAACTGGTGCTCAAGGTGGTCGCACCCAACGACCAGGAGCTGACCCGCCTAAATGCCGGCAGCGTGCTGGCAGGCATGCTCAACCCCTTCAACAACGAACTGATCGCCAAGATGGCCGAGCGCGGCATCACCGCCTTCGCCCTCGAGGCCGCGCCCCGCACCTCGCGCGCCCAGAGCCTGGACGTGCTGTCGTCCCAGGCCAACATCGCCGGTTACAAGGCGGTGCTGCTGGCCGCTCACCACTACCCACGCTTCATGCCCATGCTGATGACTGCCGCAGGCACCGTGAAAGCCGCCCGCGTGCTCATTCTCGGGGCGGGCGTTGCCGGCCTTCAGGCCATTGCCACGGCCAAGCGCCTGGGTGCGGTGATCGAGGCGTCGGACGTACGCCCGGCGGTGAAGGAGCAGATCGAGTCGCTGGGTGCCAAGTTCCTCGACGTGCCCTACGAGACCGACGAAGAGCGCGAATGCGCCGAAGGCGTCGGCGGTTATGCCCGTCCCATGCCGGCCAGCTGGATGCAACGCCAGGCCCAGGCTGTGCATGAGCGCGCCAAGCAGGCCGATATCGTCATCACCACTGCGCTGATTCCCGGGCGCAAGGCGCCGACGCTGCTCAGCGCCGAAACCGTCGCGCAGATGAAACCCGGCTCGGTGGTCATCGACTTGGCGGCGGCACAAGGCGGCAACTGCCCACTGACCGTCGCCGACCAGGTGGTAGTCGCCCACGGCGTAACCCTGGTCGGGCCGACCAACCTGCCGGCCCAGGTCGCAGCAGATGCCTCGGCGCTGTACGCCCGCAACCTGCTGGACTTCACGAAGCTGCTGTTCGACAAGGACGGTGCACTGGTGATCAACCTCGAAGACGACATCGTCGCCGCGTGCCTGATGTGCCGCGACGGCCAGGTCGTGCGCAAGAACGGCTGAGGAGCACGACAATGGAAGACATGCTGATTTCCGATGGCATCTACAACCTGATCATCTTCGTGCTGGCCATCTATGTCGGCTACCACGTGGTGTGGAACGTCACTCCGGCACTGCACACGCCGCTGATGGCGGTCACCAACGCCATCTCGGCGATCGTCATCGTCGGCGCCATGCTGGCGGCGGCGTTGACTGTGACCCCGGCCGGCAAGCTGATGGGCACCCTGGCCGTGGCCCTGGCGGCGGTGAATGTGTTCGGTGGCTTCCTGGTCACCCGGCGCATGCTTGAAATGTTCAAGAAGAAAAACAAGAACGAGGCGCAGAAGTAAGCATGAGCATGAATCTGGTAACCCTTCTTTACCTGGTCGCCTCGGTCTGCTTCATCCAGGCGCTCAAGGGGCTGTCGCACCCGACCACCTCGCGGCGAGGCAACGTGTTCGGCATGCTTGGCATGGCCGTCGCCATGCTCACTACCCTCGGCCTCATCTATAAGCTAGGGGCGGAACTTGCCACCGCGGGCATTGGCTACGTGATCCTCGGCCTGTTGATTGGCGGCACCGCAGGTTCGATCATGGCCAAGCGTGTGGAAATGACCAAGATGCCTGAACTGGTCGCGTTCATGCACAGCATGATCGGCCTGGCCGCCGTGTTCATTGCCATCGCAGCTGTGCTGGAGCCGCAGTCGCTGGGCATCGTCGCCAGCATCAGCGACCCGATCCCCACCGGCAACCGCCTGGAGCTGTTCCTCGGCGCAGCGATTGGCGCCATTACCTTCTCCGGCTCGGTGATCGCCTTCGGCAAGTTGTCGGGCAAGTACAAGTTCCGCCTGTTCCAAGGTGCACCCGTACAGTTCGCCGGCCAGCACAAGCTGAACCTGATCCTGGGAATCACAACAATCGCCCTGGGCCTGCTGTTCACCTTTACCGGCCACTACAGCGCCTTCACTCTGATGCTGGCCCTGGCGTTCATCATGGGCGTGCTGATCATCATCCCGATTGGCGGCGCCGACATGCCCGTGGTGGTGTCGATGCTCAACAGCTACTCGGGCTGGGCAGCGGCGGGCATTGGTTTCTCGCTGAACAACTCGATGCTGATCATCGCCGGCTCCCTGGTGGGCTCCAGCGGCGCGATCCTCTCGTACATCATGTGCAAGGCGATGAACCGCTCGTTCTTCAACGTGATCCTCGGCGGCTTCGGCGGTGATACCGACGCAGGCGCCGCCACCGGCAGCAAGGAGCAGCGCCCGGTGAAATCCGGTTCGGCCGATGACGCGACCTTCCTGCTGAGCAACGCCGACAGTGTGATCATCGTCCCGGGCTACGGCCTGGCGGTAGCCCGCGCCCAGCATGCGCTCAAGGAGCTTACGGAAAAGCTGACCCACAATGGCGTGACCGTGAAGTATGCGATCCACCCGGTGGCCGGGCGCATGCCGGGGCATATGAACGTGCTCCTGGCTGAAGCCGAGGTGCCCTACGACCAGGTGTTCGAGATGGAGGACATCAACGCCGAGTTCGGCCAGGCCGACGTGGTGCTGGTGCTGGGTGCCAACGACGTGGTCAACCCGGCGGCAAAGAACGACCCCAAGTCGCCGATCGCCGGCATGCCGATTCTCGAGGCGTTCAAGGCCAAGACGATCATCGTCAACAAGCGCTCCATGGCCAGTGGTTATGCAGGGCTGGATAACGAACTGTTCTACCTGGACAAGACGATGATGGTGTTCGGGGATGCCAAGAAGGTGATCGAGGACATGGTGAAGGCGGTGGAGTGACCCCCGCTCTGGACACGTTCCTCTCTATATATAGAAGGCCCCGGGAAGATCTTTCCTGGGGCCTTCTCGCTTTCATGATCCAGATCAACGGCTCTACTTCCGGCCTTCCCCTACGACCATGGTCGCGGGACGGGGCGCCAGCGAAAACACTAGACTGCGCACCAGTCGCTTTTGTAGCCCGAGATAACACCCCATGTACCGTGATCGTATCCGCTTGTCCTCCCTGCACAGCAAGGTAATGAGTGCGGCTGATGCCGCTGGCCTGATCGAGGACGGCATGACCGTCGGCATGAGCGGCTTCACCCGCGCCGGCGAAGCCAAGGCCGTCCCGCATGCGCTGGCCGAGCGCGCCAAGCAGTCACCGCTGAAGATCAGCCTGATGACCGGCGCCAGCCTCGGAAACGACCTGGACAAGCAGCTCACCGAAGCGGGTGTGCTGGCCCGGCGCATGCCGTTCCAGGTGGACAGCACCCTGCGCAAGGCGATCAACGATGGCCAGGTGATGTTCATCGACCAGCACCTGTCGGAAACCGTCGAGCAGCTGCGGAACAAACAGCTGACCCTGCCGGACATCGCGGTCATCGAGGCGGTGGCGATCACCGAGCAAGGCCATATCGTGCCGACCACCTCGGTGGGCAACTCGGCCAGCTTCGCGATCTTCGCCAAGCAGGTCATCGTCGAGATCAACCTGTCGCACAATGCCAACCTCGAAGGCCTGCACGACATCTATATCCCTACCTACCGCCCAACGCGCACGCCGATCCCACTGGTAAAGGCGGATGACCGCATCGGTAGCAACGCGATCCCGATCGACCCGGCGAAAATCGTCGGCATCGTCATCAGCGACCAGCCGGACTCGCCGTCCACTGTGCTGCCCGCCGATGACGAAACCCAGGCCATCGCCGACCACCTCATCGACTTCTTCAGGAGCGAAGTGGCGGCCGGGCGCATGACCAATCAGCTCGGCCCGCTGCAGGCTGGCGTCGGCACCATCGCCAACGCCGTGCTCAGCGGCCTGATCGACTCGCCTTTCGAGAACCTGACCATGTACTCGGAAGTGCTGCAGGACTCGGCCTTCGATCTCATGGATGCCGGCAAGCTGAGCTTCGCCTCGGGCAGTTCGATCACCCTGTCGACCCGCCGCAACGCCGAGGTGTTCGGCAACCTGGAACGCTACAAGGACAAGCTGGTACTGCGCCCGCAGGAAATCTCCAACCACCCGGAGGTGGTGCGTCGCCTGGGCATCATCGGCATCAACACGGCGCTGGAGTTCGATCTGTACGGCAACGTCAACTCCACCCACGTATGCGGCACGCGAATGATGAACGGCATCGGCGGTTCCGGTGACTTTGCCCGCAACGCGCACTTGGCGGTATTCGTCACCAAGTCGATCGCCAAGGGTGGCGCCATTTCCAGCGTGGTGCCCATGGTCAGCCACGTGGACCACACCGAGCATGACGTGGACATCCTGGTGACCGAGCAAGGCCTGGCAGATTTGCGCGGCCTGGCGCCACGCGAGCGTGCCCGGGCGATCATCGACAACTGTGTGCACCCGGATTACCGCGCGGCACTGAACGACTACTTCGAGCGTGCCTGCCAGCGTGGGGGGCATACGCCGCATATTCTGCGTGAAGCCCTGAGCTGGCACGAGAACCTGGAAGAGAGTGGCCGCATGTTGGCGGGTTGATCTGGGTTTTGCAGCGACTGTACCGGCCTATTCGCGGGTAAACCCGCTCCCACAGGATTTTCACCGTGCTTGAGAGCGGCGGATTATTTGTGGGAGCGGGCGAATGCGTCAACACTGCATTGCGATCACCCCGAACACTTAACACGAGATTTATTAAAAAACTGTTCTACTGTACCGCTAAAAATCCAATCTCCCGCTTGTAAATCCCGCCACCCAGCCGGAAACGCACCAATTTAGTGCTGACCAGTACAGTTATGCCAATAACAGGTGCAACAGTGCCCTTAAACAGTTAACTGGCCTATCTCATTACTGCTGAACTGTATCTACTGTTATGGACAGCCGAGGAGGATCATGGGCACCAGTTAAACAACTCTCTAATCCCGCCATAAGCGGAAGGATGACACATCATGGAACGTACCCTCAGTTCCGGTCTGGTTTTCGAAAACAACGTTCAAACTAACGCCTCGCTGCCGCTGCGCGCGCTGTCGACCCTGCTGCTGTGGCAGCGTCGCCTCGCAAGCCGCCGCCAACTGGCTCGCCTGGATGGTCGCCTGCTGGCTGACGCCGGTATCAGCGAAGCCCAGCGTTACCAAGAGCTGAGCAAGCCTTTCTGGCGCTAAGCTCCGGCTTGCCGGCTACGGCCGGCACCGCGAATTCTCAAAACCCGCCGCAGGGAACTGCGGCGGGTTTTTTATTTCCAAAGCCGCGCGCTTGAGGGTTTCATCGCTATGACTGTACAGTTTTTGGTTTATAATTTTCGACCATAACAGTTTTTCGGGGCACTTACTTCACATGCGGAAACAAACCCACGTGATACGCTTGCCTCAATGACCTGTTAAAAACACAACGTGATGCACCGCGTAAGCGTGCGAGCCAACAGAGCCACCAGCAGGAGCCCTCCGACATGTCCCCCAAGTCCCGTAAACAACTGCCTCTGCTTGGCGCCGCCATGCTGCTGGCCCTGGCCGGCACCGCCCATGCCACCAGCTTCGTCGTGACCACCGATGCAGTCGTCGGCGCAGTCGCCGCCTCCACCGACGCCACCTCCGACGTGACGTCCTCGCTGCGCGACGACAAGATCGTCCAGGCCGCGCGCGACGACGCTGCCAGCTTCGTGGGCAGCCAAGGCGTGATTCGCGGGGCGAAGCTGGAAAGCGCGTTCCTGCATATCCGCCAGCAGCTGCCGACGCTGCAAGCCAGCGACACCCAACTGGCCCAGGCCATCCTGGCACTCTGAGCCAACCTACGTTGCCCGGGTGATCCCCTTTGAGCCCGCCCGGGCGAGCCTCAGCTGTCTGGAAAAAGCCTCGAACCCATGCGTTACCTGTTGCCATCGCTGTTCGCCGTCATCGTTGCCAGCGGCACTGCCCATGCCATGGATGTCACTACCCAGAGCCTCGTGGTCAGCGGCTATGTCACCAGCAAGGTGACCACCGCGCCGTTCGACCGCAAGGTGGTCTTGCGCGCGCGCAGCGACGCCGCTGCATTCGTCGCAAGCAAAGGGCAGATTCGCGGCGCGCGCCTGGAAGCCGCGCTGGAATCGCTGCGCCAGGCCAACCCTGCTCTGTCCGTCGGCGACCTTGAACTGGCAGAAGCAATTCTCGTCCAATGAACACACCTGACTCCCTGTATTCTTCGGAGATGCTCCATGCGTAAACCGCTGATCGCCGCTACCCTCGGCATGTTGCTGCTGGCCGACCTGGCCCAGGCACAAACCCTGGTGGCCACCAGCAATATCATCGTGCGTGCCTTTGGCCGCTCGATCGACTTCACGTCCGACACCACCACCTCCATCCGCGACTCCAAGGTCGTGCAGGAAGCCCGTGACGACGCCGCCAGTTTCGTCGCCAGCCGCGGCGACATCCGTGGTGCACAGCTGGAAGCTGCGTTCGACACCCTGCGCCAGCGTGTCCCAGAGGCTCGCGACGCCAGCGACCAGGTATTGGCCGAAGCCATCCTCGCCCTGTGAAGCGCGCGCGTGCCTGGCTGCTCGGCTGCGCCCTGACGCTGCTCGGCACGCCCGCCCTTGCCGACCTGCAGCTTGAGCTGCAGGCAGCTGGCCTCGACCCGCAACAACAGCAAGCCACCCAGGCATTGCTCGACGAGGCGATGGCCAAGCTCCCTCCTGCGTTCAAAACCCAGCTGGACCGCCGCGTGCGGGTCGCTTGGACCGACAACATGCCCGCCGATGCCTACGGCCAGGCCTCGCTGGTCTCGACCCTGGACCTCAACCGCCGCCTGTTGCCAGGCCTGGTCGATGGCAGCGCCGCCCGCGAACGCACCCAGCGTGCCCATGGCACGGTGCGCAACGAACTACTGGCCACCGTGCTGCATGAACTGACCCACATCTACGACCGCGCCCGCCTGTGGCCCGCGCCCGAGCGCAGCCTGATCGCCCGCTGCAAGCGCCACGAAGCCAGCCTGGGCGCCATCGGCCTGCCCGCGCAGTGCCGCGGCCAGGCCGAACGCCGCTTCACCCTCAGCGACGACCCACGCCTGCTCGACCTGGCCGGCTGGCCGCAATACGTCGGCCGCCGTGGCGAGCGCGAGCAACACAACGGCCAGCTGGTACGCAGCCCGGACAGCTACGAACTGAGCAGCCCCAAGGAATTCATCGCGGTCAACATGGAGTATTTCCTCCTCGACCCGAGCTACGCCTGTCGCCGCCCCGCACTGAACCAGTACCTGCGCGAGCACTTCGCCTGGGCGCCACCCCAGGACCCTTGCGCCAAAGGCCTGCCGTTCCTCAACGCCGGCAACGATTTCGCCCGCCAGCCGCTGGGCGAGATCGACCCGGAGCGGGTGTACCAGGTCGATTACCTGCTGGCCGAAGCCAACCAGAACTGGGTCAGCCGCTGGGGCCACAGCATGCTGCGCCTGGTGATCTGCGCACCCGGCCGTCCGCGCGGTCCGGATTGCCGCCTGGACCTTGACCAGCACCTGGTGCTGTCGTACCGCGCCTTCGTCAACGACGTGCAGCTGTCCAGCTGGGACGGCCTGACCGGCGCCTACCCGTCGCGGCTGTTCGTACTGCCACTGGGCCAGGTGATCGACGAATACACCAAGACCGAACTGCGCAGCCTGGCGTCGGTTCCGCTCAAGCTCGACCGCACGCAAATCGAGGACCTGGTCCGCCAGGCCGCCGAGATGCACTGGAGCTATGACGGCAACTACTACTTCCTGTCCAACAACTGCGCGGTGGAAACCCTCAAGCTGATGCGCAGCGGCACCGCCGACCGGCGCCTGGCCGACCTCGACGCGATCATGCCCA
Organism: Pseudomonas sp. LS_2; assembly: GCF_042709235.1. Lineage (NCBI taxonomy): Bacteria > Pseudomonadati > Pseudomonadota > Gammaproteobacteria > Pseudomonadales > Pseudomonadaceae > Pseudomonas > Pseudomonas sp. LS_2. The sequence continues at coordinate 11,794 of NZ_JAVAYC010000005.1, forward strand.
ACGGCCTGCTGGAAGTGCTCAAGGGCCGTGGCCTTGCCGATACCAGCGTGCTCGACGACCGCCGTGAAGCACTGCGCCTGGGCTATCAGTTCGACTCCTACCGTGATCGCTACCAGGCGATGTTCGACGTGCTGAAGAAGCAGTTGCCGATCAAGGAAATCGCCGTGGAGGACTGGCTGGCACTGGATGCCGAGCAGCGCCGCCCGTGGTTCCCCAAGGCTGACCTGCGCACCAGCGCTGCCTTGCTGCTGCTCGAGCAGGCCAGCCTGCGCCGCCAGCTGTTGCTGGCCCAGGACGAAGTCAAGCAGCGCTACCTCAATGCCACAGCGCTGAAGGACGGAACGGTAGACAAGGCCAACGCGACCTTGCAGCAGATGCTGGCCAACAGCGGCTTCCTCAGCCGCCCGGCGGAACTGCTCGAAAGCACCGGCTACGGCCTGCCACAACCCCAGGAGCGAGTGCACCTGGAGCAGGTGAGCAAGGAGCGCCAGGCACAGTTGCTGCGCCTGAGCACTGACCTGGACAAGGAAGTGCGGGCCTTGCTGGAGCCCAAGCGGGCGCAGGAGATCACGGCGGTCGAGGGCAATGTGAAGCAGATCGGCGAGCACCTGCGGGCCTTGCACAAGGCGGCTGGGGGGTTGCAGCTGCCCTGATGCGGTTGTGGCGGCTCTGCGCGCCAAGGCCGCTCGAACAAGAGCCTGCAGGAGCGGGCTTGGCCGCGAAGAAGGCGCAGCGGTGGAGGGTACCGGCTACGCCGGTGTTCGCGGTCAAGCCCCCCTCATCCAGATCCAACCACGGCAGCCGCCCTCGTGCAGCTTCGTCATCGCCCCTACCTCCTGTCGCCCACGCTGGGTCGAAAGCTGGCTGAAAGCTTCTGCGCCTAGGATATCCCCACCACCGGCAACAGACCGGCCAGCCAGGGCACCCGGAAATTTCCGCGCCCGGCCCAATCAACAACAACAATGGTGATACCGATGTTTTCCTGTTCCCGCCTTCCTGCAGTGCCCCTCCGGCTACCCCACGCACAGCGCCTGACGCGCTGACACGCCCGAATCGCCCGCCCTTTCGTCGCGCCTCGCCTGGAGTACCGCCATGCTGACTTTCCTTGGCTTTGCCATGGTCATTTCCTTCATGTACCTGATCATGACCAAGCGCCTCTCGGCGTTGATCGCGTTGATCCTGGTACCGATCCTGTTCGCCCTGTTCGGCGGCTTCTACAGCGACATCGGCCCGATGATGCTGCAAGGCATCAGCAAGCTCGCGCCCACCGGCGTGATGTTGATGTTCGCTATTCTCTATTTCGCCCTGATGATCGACTCCGGCCTGTTCGACCCGGCCGTGCGCCAGATCCTCAAGCTGGTCAAGGGCGACCCGCTGAAGGTCTCGGTCGGCACCGCGGTGCTGGCCTTGGTGGTATCGCTCGACGGTGACGGCGCCACCACCTACATGATCTGCTGCGCCGCCATGCTGCCGCTGTACAGCCGCCTGGGCATGAGCCCAAGGATCATGGCAGGCCTGATCATCCTGGCCGGCGGAGTGATGAACATGACCCCCTGGGGCGGCCCGACCGCCCGCGCGGCCAGCGCGCTGCACGTCGACCCGTCGGACATCTTCGTGCCGATGATCCCGGCCATGGCCTTCGGCGTGCTGGCGATCCTCGCCATCGCCTACATGTACGGCAAGCGCGAGCGGGCCCGCCTGGGCGAGCTGCACCTGCCCACCGACGACATCGACCACAGCGAAATCAGCGTGTCGCAGTTCCCTGAAGCACGCCGCCCGAAGCTGATCTGGTTCAACGGCGCCCTCACCGCCGTGCTGATGGTGGCGCTGATCGCTGGCGTACTGCCGCTGCCGGTGCTGTTCATGATCGCTTTCAGCATCGCGATGATCGTCAACTACCCGTGCCTGCAACAGCAGAAGGACCGCGTCGCGGCCCACGCCGGTAGCGTATTGGCCGTCACCGGCCTGATCTTCGCTGCGGGCATCTTCACCGGCATCCTGTCGGGCACCGGCATGGTCGAGGCCATGTCCAAGAGCCTGCTGGCGGTGATTCCGGACGCGCTCGGCCCGTACCTGGCGGTCATTACCGCGATCGTCAGCATGCCGTTCACCTTCTTCATGTCCAACGACGCCTTCTACTACGGCGTGCTGCCGGTGCTGTCGGAAGCGGCCGCCCATTACGGCATCACCCCGGTGGAAATGGCCCGTGCGTCGATCGTCGGGCAGCCGGTACACCTGCTGAGCCCGCTGGTACCCTCCACCTATCTGTTGGTGGCGCTGGCAGGCATCGAGTTCGGCGACCACCAGCGCTTCACCCTCAAGTGGGCAGTGCTGGTGTGCCTGTGCATAATGTTCGCCGCGCTGCTGATGGGGATTTTCCCGCTGTTCAGCAGTCTGTAACAAAACAGCATCCCACCGCGATGCGCCCGCCGCCCGGGCGCGTCGCCATTATCGTTCGAAGGAATACACATGGAATGGCTGACCAGCCCGGAAATCTGGGTTGCCTTTTTCACCCTCACCGCACTTGAGATCGTGCTGGGGATCGACAACATCATCATGATCTCGATCCTGGTCAGCCGCATGCCCAAGCACCTGCAACCGCGCACGCGGATCTTCGGCCTGGCGCTGGCGATGGTTACACGCATCATGCTGCTGCTGTCGATCACCTGGGTGATGCGCCTGACCGCCGATTTGTTCGTGATCTTCGGCCAGGGTATTTCCGGCCGCGACCTGATCCTGTTCTTCGGTGGCCTGTTCCTGCTGTGGAAAAGCTCGCAGGAGATCTACCACGGCCTGGAAGGTGAGGAGGAGAACCCCGACCAGCCCAAGGGCGCGGGCGGCAAGTTCTTCTACACCATCATCCAGATCGCCATTATCGACATCGTGTTCTCGCTGGACTCGGTGATCACTGCAGTGGGAATGGTGTCCCACGTGCCGGTAATGGTCGCGGCGATCATCGTCGCGGTGCTGGTGATGATGCTGTGCGCCGGCACTATCAGCGACTTCATCGACAAGCACCCGTCGCTGAAGATGCTCGCCCTGTCGTTCCTGATCGTGGTCGGCACCGTGCTGATCGCCGAGGCTTTCGACGTGCATGTGCCGAAAGGTTATGTGTACTTCGCCATGGCCTTCTCGCTGGCGGTGGAGGCGATCAACATCCGCATGCGCACCGCCCGGGCGCGCAAGGAAAGCAAGGATCACGATCCGGTGAAACTGCGCAAGGACATCCCGGGTCAGTAACACAAGGCTCGTTGTAATTGGGGCTGCGATGCAGCCCTTCGCGGGTAAACCCGCTCCCACAGGTTTTGCGCTGTTTTAAGAGGCGGCGCGGTCCTTGTGGGAGCGGGTTTACCCGCGAAGGGTCGCACCGCGGCCCCATTTGTTCATGACAGAAATGTTTCAAATAAATGTCCGCCATGCCAAGCTGGCGGCAACTGCGCAAAGCAACTAAAGCTTCAGTGAGCACTGAAAATACCGCCCACCCCCGGGCCAGGCTCACCGCGATACCCATTGGCCCCGCCTGGGCCAGGCAAAAGGGGGCCTCGAACATGCTGACCTTGCTCAACCTGCTCTCCGCCGTGGCCCTGCTGGTATGGGGCACGCACATCGTGCGCACCGGCATCCTGCGGGTGTATGGCTCGAACCTGCGCCGGGTGCTCGGCCAGAACATGAACCGCCGACCACTGGCGTTCATCGCAGGCATCGTGGTCACCGCCATGGTGCAAAGCAGCAACGCCACCGCCATGCTGGTCACCTCGTTCGTCGGCCAGGGCCTGATGGCCATGACCCCGGCCCTGGCGATCATGCTCGGTGCCGATGTCGGTACCGCATTGATGGCGCGGGTGCTGACCTTCGACCTGTCGTGGCTGTCGCCGCTGCTGCTGTTCATCGGCGTGATCTTCTTCCTCTCGCGCAAGCAGACCCGCCTCGGCCAGCTGGGCCGGGTGGCCATCGGCCTGGGCCTGATCATTCTGGCCCTGGAGCTGATCGTGCAGGCTGCCGCGCCCATCACCCACGCCCAGGGCGTGAAGGTGCTGTTCGCCTCGCTCACCGGCGACATCCTACTCGACGCCCTGGTCGGCGCGCTGTTCGCCATGATCTCCTACTCGAGCCTGGCTGCCGTGCTGCTCACCGCCACCCTGGCCGGTGCCGAACTCATCAGCCTGCCGGTGGCGATCGGCCTGGTGGTCGGCGCCAACATCGGCAGCGGGCTGCTGGCGTTCATCAGCACCAGCATGCAGAACAGCGCTGGCCGCCGCGTGGCCTTGGGCAGCCTGCTGTACAAGTTGATCGGCCTGGTGCTGATCATCCCGGTGCTGCACCCGCTGGTGGACTGGATGGACTCGTTGAGCTTCAGCCCGCAGGAGCTGGTGATCGGCTTCCACCTGCTCTACAACACGCTGCGCTGCCTGGTGATGCTGCCGACGGTCAAACCCATGGGTCGTCTGTGCAGCACGTTGCTGCCGGAGCGGGACAACGGCAACGGCCAGGTCCGCCCGCGCCACCTCGACCCCTCCGCCCTCGGCACGCCCAGCCTGGCCCTGGCCAATGCCGCGCGCGAAACCCTGCGCCTGGGCGATATCGTTGATAGCCTGCTGGAGGCCATGCTCGGGGCCCTGCGCGGCACCCAGACCGCGTTGCCGCAACAGGTGCGGGCGCTGGGCGAGGATGCCGAGGCGCTGTACAGCGCCATCAAGCTGTACCTGGCGCAGATGACCCGCGAAGACCTCAGCGGCCCGGAAAACCGGCGCTGGGCCGAGATCATCGAGCTGGCGGTCAACCTCAAGCTGGCCAGCGACCTGATCGAGCGCATGCTGCGCAAGGTACAGCAGCAGAAAACCTCGCAGCGCCGCGAGTTCTCCCAGGTAGGCCTGGAAGAGCTGACCGGCCTGCAAGAACAACTGCTGGCCAACCTGCGCCTGGGCCTGTCGGTGTTTCTCAGCGCCGACCCGCAGAGCGCCCACCTGCTGCTGCGCGAGAAACGTCGCTTCCGCGCCCAGGAACGCCGCCTGGCGCACGCCCATGTAAGCCGCCTGCAACGTAAAGTGGTGCAGAGTATCGAAACCAGTTCACTACACTTGGAGCTGATCGCCGACATGAAGCGGTTGAACTCTTTGTTCTGCAGCAGTGCCTATGTGGTACTGGGCGGCTCCGACACCGGTGGCCTGCTGCTCGACAGCGTGCCGGACGAAGTCCGCCAGCCCTGACCAAGCCCTTTTCACACAAGCCTGAAGACACTGCGCCCATGCGTTGCCTGACGTTCATTTGCCTTGTGCTTTGCAGCCTCCCTTCCCTGGCCCTCGACCGGTCGCGGGTCGAGGGGTACCTGCTGCCCAATGGGTTGCAGGTCATCATGAAGTCCGGCTACGAGCGCGACCATGTATCGATCCGCCTGGTCGTGGGCGTGGGCCTGGACGACTTCGACTGCAACCAGCGCGAGTTGCCGCACCTGCTGGAACACCTGCTGTTCAGCGGTATCGACGAAACTGGCGAGGGCGGCCTGGAAGAACGCATGCAGGCCCTGGGCGGGGAGTGGAACGCCTTTACCAGCAGCGCCGACACCACCTTCGTGATCGAGGCCCCGGCGCGCAACCAGCGCAAGGTGCTCGACCTGCTGCTGGCAGCCATCCGCGACACCCGCATCGACGCCAAGGCCCTGGCCACCGCCAAGACCATCATCGAACGCGAGGACGGCGGCCATTATGGCCACCTGCAGCGCTGGCTCGACCGTCAGGACATCGGCAACCGCGCCAGCGACCAGCTGGCCGTGGAACTGGGCCTGAAATGCCCGGAACGCTCCGACCTCGACGACATGACCCTGGCCCAGGTCAAGGCCCTGCGCGAAAACTTCTACGCCGCCAACAACATGAGCCTGATCGTGGTCGGCGGCCTCGACCGCCTGCTGCCGGCCTACCTGGAGCGCACCTACGGCGAGCTGCCGGCCACCGAGCCGGGCGAGCGCCGCGACCTGGAAACCATCACCCAGCAGGCCGAACAGCGCCGCGACCTGACCCGTGGCTGGCTGGGCGACAACGTCAAGCTGCACTGGCTGTTCATCGAGCCGATGCTGGAGGAGGGCCACGACCAGACCATGGAGCTGCTCTCGCGCTACCTCGACTGGGCGCTGTACGACCAGCTGCGCCTGCGTAACGGCCTGTCCTATGGCCCATCGGCAGCACGCGAGAGCTTTGGCGACAGCGGCATGCTCAGCCTCAATGCCGACCTGGAGCGCCAGGACGTCGACGAAGCGGTGAACGTGCTGCAGCAGCTTTTCGAGCAGCTGAAGAAAAACGGGCTGGACCCGGACACCTTCGCTCGGCTGAAGGAAGCCGCCATCGCCCGCGAAAGCTGGACCACCCAAGGCAACAGCGCGCTGGCCGACTATTACTGGGGTGCGCTCAACGACTACCGGGATGGGGTGTTCAACGACCCGATCCGCAAGCTGCGCCAGGTCAGCCTCAAGCAGGCCAACGATGCGTTGCGCCAGTTGCTCAAGAGCCCTGGCTACCTGCGTATCGAGAAGCCGCTGCTGGGTTATGACGAACTTTATGGACTGGTGGCCGTGGTACTCGGGCTGGTGCTCGCTGCAGGGTTGATCCGGCGGCGGCGCAAACATGCCGATCGCCCCAGTGGCGCTACACGCGAGAGCTGATTCGGCGGTATCCTGTACCGGCCTCTTCGCGGGTAAACCCGCTCCCACAGCGCAATACCTGTGGGAGCGGGTTTACCCGCGAAGAGTCCGGTACAGTCACCCCACCTCTCGCTGTCGTATCCCATGCCCCCGATCCCCATCATCGTCCAACGCGTCATCGAGCTGCTCAAGCGCTACCCCGGCGTCATTGCCCTCTTCGGTTTCCTCTCCGGTATCGGCAGTTTCATCCTGGTCGACCGCCAAGCCGGCCTGGCCAGCTGGATCGCCATCCTGATGCTGGTGAGCTGGGTGTGGCTGATGTTCGAGAACGCCCTCACCGGCCTGTTCACCCGCACCTTCAAGCGCGAGATTCCCCAGCCGCTGCTGCGCTACGCGACGCAGATGATCCATCAGGAAAGCCTGTTCTTCGTCCTGCCGTTCTTCTTCATCACCACCACTTGGAACAGCGGCCAGCTGGTGTTCACCGGCCTGCTCGCGGCCGCCGGACTGGTCTCCATCGTCGATCCGCTGTACTACAAATGGCTGGCCCCGCGGCGCTGGCTGTTCCTGGCGATGCACACCCTGACGCTGTTCGCTGCGCTGCTCACGGCGTTGCCGGTCATTCTCCACCTGACCACCGCGCAGAGCTTCAAGCTGGCACTGATCGCAGCCATGGTGCTGTCGTTCCCCAGCCTTGCCAGCAGCTTCCCGGTCACTACCTGGCGTCGGGGCGTGGCCCTGGTACTGATGACCCTGGCGGTAGGCGGTGGTGGCTGGCTGCTGCGTTCCTGGGTGCCGCCGGCCACGCTTTGGATGACCGAAGTGGCGGTGAGCACCGAGGTGATCAACCGCCAGCCCGGCGAGTCGCTGGACGAAATCGCTGCCAGCCGCATCCGCAGCAGCGGCCTGTATGCCTACACCGCGATCAATGCCCCACGCGGCCTGAACGAGCGCATCTACCATGTGTGGCAACACAACGGCAAAGAGGTCGACCGCATTGCCCTGGACATCCACGGCGGACGCAAGGAAGGCTACCGGGCCTGGACCCACAAGCAGAACTTCCCGGCCAACCCGGTAGGCAAGTGGCAGGTGCGGGTGCTGACAGAAGATGGCCAAGTGATTGGCGTGTTGCGCTTCGAAGTGGTGGACGATGTGCCTGCCGGTTGAGTGAAAAGGGGCTGCCTTGCAGCCCCGAAAGCCTACAGGCAGCTCATTTTCAACCAACCGCCCAACCCCTCTGCCCCGGCTGGCGCGTGGCTCAGGCAAAGAACCAGTAGCTGACGCCGATCGCTGCGACCACCCCGGCCAGCTCCGCCAGCAAGGCACAGCCGACGGCGTGGCGCACACGCTGGATACCGACCGCGCCGAAATACACTGCCAGCACGTAGAAGGTGGTTTCGGTACTGCCCTGGATGGTCGCCGCCACCAGGGCCGCGAAGCTGTCCACGCCATGGGTCTGCATGGTTTCGATGAGCATGGCCCGCGCTGCGCTGCCGGAGAATGGCTTGACCAGCGCCGTGGGCAGGCCGTCGACGAAACGGGTGTCCATGCCTAGCCATTCGACACCGTGGCGAATGCCATCCAGCGCCAGCTCCAGCGCCCCCGAGGCACGCAGCACACCCACTGCACAGAGCATCGCCACCAGGTAGGGCAAAAGACCCTTGGCCACGTCGAAGCCCTCCTTGGCACCTTCGACGAAGGCTTCGTACACCTTTACCTTGCGCAGCGCACCAATCACCAGGAACAGGATGATCACGCCGAACAGGGAGAGGTTGCCAAGGATCGACGACAGGCTCGCCAGCGCTGCCGCCGACAAGGTGCCGAGAAAGGCCATGAAGCCGCCCAGCAGCAACGCGCCGGGAATCAGATAGGCGAGCACCACCGGGTCCCACAGGCGCAGGCGCTGCATCACCGCCACCGACAGCAGGCCGACCAGGGTCGAGGCGCTGGTGGCCAGCAGGATCGGCAGGAACACCAGCGTCGGGTCGGGGGCGCCTTGCTGGGCGCGGTACATGAACACAGTGACCGGCAGCAGGGTCAGCGACGAGGCGTTGAGCACCAGGAAGAGGATCTGCGCATTGCTCGCAGTGGTGCTGCTGGGGTTGAGCGTCTGCAAGGCACGCATGGCCTTCAGGCCGATGGGCGTGGCGGCGTTGTCCAACCCCAGGCCATTGGCGGCGAAGTTCATGGTGATCAGGCCCAGCGCTGGGTGACCCCGCGGCACTTCCGGCATCAGCCGGGCGAACAGCGGGCCCAGCACCTTGGCCAGCCATTCGACGATGCCCGCCTGCTCGGCGATCTTCAGGAAGCCCAACCACAGGGTGAGGGTGCCGAACAGCAACACCATGACCTCCACCGACAACTTGGCCATGGCGAAGATGCTTTCGACCATTGCGGCGAAGATGCCAGCGTTTCCGCCCACCAGCCATTGGCCGAAGGCGGAGATGGCTGCTATCAGGAAAAAGCCAAGCCACAGGCCGTTCAGCATCCGTGTAATCCCCGTGAAAAATGCCCCGGATGATAGCGCATCCCAAGACCGCGCACAGGAACCTGTAGCCGCGGGCTGGCCGGCGGGAAAGGCCCTGCGGTGTATGGCACCGGCTCTGCCGGTGCGCGCGGGCGAGCCCGCTCCTGCAGGTACAGCGCTGCCCGCGGAAACTGCACACCCCGCGACAGCATCCGCTCAGACAACAAAAAGCCCCGACGCGTCGGGGCTTTTCGGTTCAGCACAACAACCTTACTGCTTGGCAGCCTCGCCAACCACAACGGCCTGTGGCTTGCCCTTGGCCAGCACCAGCTCGTTGTAGTACGCCTCGCCCTTGGCGCTGTCGTACATGCCCTGCCACTTGGCGATGACCACGGCGGCCAGGGCGTTGCCCACCACGTTCAGTGCGGTACGGGCCATGTCCATGATGCGGTCGACACCGGCGATGAAGGCCAGGCCCTCCAGTGGAATGCCTACGCTGCCCAGGGTCGCCAGCAGCACCACGAACGAGACGCCCGGCACACCGGCAATACCTTTGGAGGTGACCATCAGGGTCAGCACCAGCAGCAGCTGCTGGCTCAGCGACAGGTCGATGCCGTACAGCTGGGCGATGAAGATCGCCGCGATGCTCTGGTACAGGGTCGAGCCGTCGAGGTTGAACGAGTAGCCGGTCGGCACCACGAACGAGCAGATGGACTTCGGCGCGCCGTACTTCTCCATCTTCTCGATCACGCGCGGCAGCACGGTTTCGGAGCTGGAGGTGGAATAGGCGAGGATCAACTCGTCTTTCATGATGCGCATGATCTTGATGATCGAGAAGCCAAACACGCGCGCTACCAGGCCCAGCACCATGAAGGCGAAGAAGGCGATGGCGAAGTACACCACCAGCACCAGCTTGGCCAGCGGCAGCAGGGATGCGAAGCCGAAGTTGGCGACGGTGGCGGCGATCAGAGCGAATACGCCGATCGGGGCGTAGGCCATGATCATGTGGGTGACCTTGAACATGGTCTCCGACACGCCCTGGAAGGTGCGCACCAGCGGGTCGCGCAGCTCGGCGTTGAGGCTCGACAGGCCCAGGCCGAACATTACCGAGAAGAAGATGATCGGCAGCATCTCGCCGCGCATCAGCGCCGCGAAGATGTTCGACGGAATCAGGTTGAGCAGGGTTTCGATGAACGCATGCTCATGCTGCACTTCGGCCGCGGTGGCCTGGTACTTGGAGATGTCGACGGTGCCCAAGGTGCTCATGTCGATGCCGGCGCCCGGGTGGAAGACGTTGGCGAACACCAGGCCGACGATGATGGCGATGGTGGTCACCACCTCGAAGTAGACGATCGTCTTCACACCGATGCTGCCGAGCTTCTTCGCATCGCCAACCCCGGCGATACCCACGATCAGCGAGGAAATCACGATCGGGACGACGATCATCTTGATCAGGCGAATGAAGATGTCGCCGGCGGGCTGGAGGACGTTGCTGATCCACCATGCCTTTTCTGCACTGAAATGATTCAGCAGCGCGCCGACTGCAACGCCCAGTACCAGACCGATGACGATCTGCCAGGCGAGGCTCAGTTTTGCCTTCTTCATGTCGTTACCTTTGTTTTAGTGGTCTTGGGTGGATCAGCCTGAAAGCCGCTTGCCAGAGCCGTTGGTAACGTCACTGTGAGCATGTTGGCTTGCGTTTGGCGACCCTGGCGACGGTCACCGCAGGCGAGCGAAAGAGCGCTCAGCCAGCGAAAAAAGGCCGCAACTATTGCGATGGGGAGGGGGGGAGTCTAATGCCGTAAACGACTAGCCCATGCACAATCGGCATAGCTAAAGCGCCTGTTTGTCACCGGAAAGCGGGCCTTGTTTTTCCATGTTCGGATTCCCGAACATGACCAAACCGCCAGTTTTCGGCAGAAAAGACTGTATTCGTTCGCGGGTTGGTTGGCGCGTTCGACAATCCGAATGGCAGAAATGACGTCTTCAGCTGACGCTGCAGAAGGGGAAAAAATTTCGATGTACGGTTGCGTCAAAATGTGTCTTACGACGCCGCGGGGGAAACGAGACGGGTGCTTTCATATATATAGCTGCTTTGCCTAGACGCTTCGGAAGCCAGGCCAGCCTCCTGCGGCTGTCATGCCGCGACTGGCCTGAAACTTCCGATGCCATCTTTCCTGACCCAGCCCTTGCGGAGGCACTCCCTGTACCCCTAGGCCGCTCCGGTCCTGTAACAACCAGAACAGCCCGGCTCCCTGGTCATGCGCCGCCCTTTCTCGGGGTTACGCAGCATAGAAGCGTGAACGATGGAAAGGTTCAGCTTCCAAAGCGTTACAACGTGATACCGACGGTATAAACCGGTTCAGTACCAATTCGGGTCACGCTTGAGTTGCTCTTGCAACAAGGCCTTCATGCCGTCGTCCGGCTTGCCCAGCCATCGGTAATCGGCATGGCGGGTGGGCGACTTGTCGGCGGGCAGGCCTTCGGGCACTTCCACGAGCATCCCGTAGGCTTCGTCCTTGTCCCAGCTGAAGGCAACCACCAAGCGCTTGTAGGTGCACTTGTCTTCCGCTTCGCAAAGCGGGCCGACCAGGTACTTGTCGCCATCCTCGGTCACCGCAGACATCTGCTGCGGCGCACTGCCGCTGAGGTTGAGCACCCACTCGGGCAGACGCTCCTCGCCCTTGACCGTGGACTGCCAGGTTTCCCGGTACTCGGGGTCGGTACCCAACAGCTGGTTGACGCGCACCTGGCCGTCATTGGCCGCCATCGCCGCCACGCCACTGCCCAGCATCAGGGCAGCGGCCAAGGCTTTGTGTAGCATCCGGGTCATCTTCAACCCCTACCGCGTCCGAAGAAGAAAGAAGCCACGAACAGCACCAGGAAGACAATGAAGAGGATCTTCGCGATACCGGTAGCGGCGCCGGCGATACCACCGAAGCCCAGAACGGCGGCGACAATGGCGATAATCAGGAAGGTAATAGCCCAACTCAGCATGGTGATTCTCCTTTCTCTTTTGTGACCGTTCAGCGAGGTAGGTGCCAACGCAGGGCCTAGAACACCCAGCGCTCCTGGACCACGACGTTCTCGACCGTGGCTGGCGAGGTCCGGGCCACCGGCAGCGTCTGCGGCTGCGCGGCCTTGACCAGGGTGGTGGCACGCTCCGCCTGGATCTGCGCCAACAGTGCAGTCTGCGCCGCGACCTGGTCGGCCAGGCGAGCGGTCTGCCAGCTGTAGTACGCCTGGCCAGCGGCCAGGGTCAGCAGCAGCGCCATGCCCAGGAAAAGAAACTGGCGAATGGGCAGTGCGGCGATCTGCGAGCGGTTGACGGATGGGCGGTTCATGCCGACTCCTCCTGCTGTATTTGTTTTCCAAACTTGAGGAGTTCATTGCAGCCTGCATGCCAGCCTTTGAAAATTAAAATAACCCTTATAAATCAATAGTTTATAAACATAGGAAATAAGTGGCCGGGACGTATCCTGCACGATGCCCGCTGACACCTCGTGCGTTTTGCACGACTCAGCCCTCGACTTTGGTGGCCACCCGCAGCAAGTCGGCGTCCACCCCACGTACCCCGACGATCTGCCGGGCGATGTCTTGGGCGATGGTTTTCTGCTCCTGGCTAACTACCTCGCCAGATAGACGTACCAGGCCTTCTTCGCTGGCGACCTTGATGTTCAGGCCATCCAGGTGGCGGCTATAGCGGTAGCTGGCCTGGATCTTGTCGATGACCCAGGCGTCGCTGGGCTGCTTGCCGCTGGGCGCGTCCAGTGGGGTTTCGCGGGCCTTGGCCAAGGCTGCGGAATCCAGGCCGATCAGGTTGTTGACCAAGTGAACGCCTTCGGTGCCAGCGGCCAGCACGCCGGCCAGTTCCTTGGCCTCGATACGGTCGACGCGGCCACGCAAGGTCACCACACCCTCGCGGCTTTCCACCTCGATGGGCGAGGCCTCGGTAACGCGGCTCCACAACAGCCGCGCCCGCACGATGGCCGTCAGGGTCGCGTCCTCCAGGCGCTGGGCGTAGGCGCGCAGTTCCAGAGGGCGGTCCACCAGATCGGCATTCACCTGCAACCGGTTGTCGACCTGCTCGATGCCCCGCGTGGCCAGCGCCACCCGTTCGGCCAGCTGGCGCTCGACCTCATTCTCCACCTCGCCACTGAGGCGAGCCTGGGCGCCATCGACCTCGACCTTGATACGGAACGGGTTGAGCACCTTGTTCAGCGACAGGGCCGTTTGCAAGGCGCCTTCCAGGCGGGCGTCCTGCACCGGCTCGGCAAAGGCAGGGCTCATCACGGCGAGCAGGCCGGCGGCCAGCATGGCGGCCTTGGGGATGGAAGGCATGGCACTTCTCCTTTCATGTCAGAACCAGGAATCGTCGCAACCCCCGTGCCAGTCGCCGGGGAACCTCAACAATTCGTTCAAATTCAACTTGTTAGCAAAGGACTGGCGCAGCGACTAGCATGCACAGGACGGAATCCTTCAGAATCGACCATGCAACTTGCCCGATTTTTCCGACACTAACTGAGATCAATCCCAACGGAGCGCAGGAAACATGGATTCAGCCCAGGACAAGCAAGGCCGCATTTTGCTGGTGGACGACGAGTCCGCCATCCTGCGCACCTTCCGTTACTGCCTCGAAGACGAGGGCTATAGCGTCGCCACTGCCAACAGCGCCAGCCAGGCTGAGACACTGTTGCAGCGCCAAGTGTTCGACCTGTGTTTCCTCGACCTGCGCCTGGGCGAGGACAACGGCCTGGACGTACTGGCGCAGATGCGCATCCAGGCGCCGTGGATGCGCGTGGTGATCGTCACCGCCCACTCGGCCATCGACACCGCCGTCGACGCCATCCAGGCCGGGGCCGCAGACTACCTGGTGAAGCCGTGCAGCCCCGACCAACTGCGCCTGGCCACCGCCAAGCAACTGGAAGTGCGCCAGTTGTCGGCACGCCTGGAAGCGCTGGAAGGTGAAGTGCGCAAGCCAAAGGACGGCCTGGATTCCCACAGCCCGGCCATGATGGCGGTACTGGAAACCGCCCGGCAGGTGGCTACCACCGATGCCAACATCCTCATCCTCGGCGAGTCGGGTACGGGTAAAGGCGAACTGGCCCGCGCCATCCATGGCTGGAGCAAGCGCGCGCGCAAGGCCTGTGTGACCATCAACTGCCCTTCGCTGAACGCCGAACTGATGGAAAGCGAGCTGTTCGGCCACACCCGCGGCGCCTTTACCGGGGCCAGCGAAAGTACCTTGGGGCGGGTCAGCCAAGCCGACGGCGGCACGCTTTTTCTCGACGAGATCGGCGATTTTCCTTTGACGTTGCAACCTAAGTTGCTGCGCTTCATCCAGGACAAGGAATACGAGCGGGTGGGCGACCCGGTTACCCGGCGCGCCGATGTGCGCATCCTTGCGGCCACCAACCTCAACCTCGAGGAAATGGTGCGCGAGGGCCGCTTCCGAGAGGACCTGCTGTACCGCCTCAACGTCATCACCCTGCACCTGCCGCCCCTGCGCGAGCGCAGCGAGGACGTGCTGACCCTGGCCGACCGCTTCCTGGCCCGCTTCGTCAAGGAATACTCCCGCCCGGCCCGAGCGTTCAGTGACGAAGCCCGCGCAGCCTTGCTCAACTACCGCTGGCCGGGAAACATCCGCGAACTGCGCAACGTGGTCGAGCGGGCCAGCATCATCTGTCCGCAGGAGCGCGTGGAAATCAGCCACCTGGGCATGGGCGAGCAACCTGCCGCCGGCAACGCTCCACGGGTGGGTGCCGCCTTGAGCCTGGATGAACTGGAACGCGCTCACATCGGCGCGGTGCTGGCCGCCAGCGACACCCTCGACCAGGCCGCCAAGACCCTCGGGATCGACGCCTCCACCCTGTATCGCAAGCGCAAGCAATACAACCTGTGAGGTGGCCGATGAAGCTGCGCACACGGTTGTTCTTCAGCATTTCGGCGCTGGTCACCGTGGCGCTGCTGGGGCTGCTGCTGGGGCTGTCCAGCGTCCTGCAGATGGCCTCGATGCAGCAACGGCTGGTGCGCGACACCACTCACAGCCTGGAGGTGGGCCTCAAGCTCAGGCAAAACCTGGGCGAGCAACTGAAACTGCTGCTCGACGAGGAAGCCGATGCGCGGCAGACCGCGTCGCTGCAGGACACTTTCCAGACCCTGCTTCAGCAAGGCCTTGAGCAAGATGACGAACGCGGTGGCTTCAGCAAGGCCAACGCGAACTACCAGAATTTCCTCAAGGCCTATCGGGAAAGCCCGGTGCCCGCCCGCGACATGGGGCCGGAAGACCCTCTGGGCATGGCCTTCAACCAAGTGCGCAATGACTTGATCGACTCGCACAGGGTGGCCCTGCAACACATCCTGCAAAGCGAGGAAGACTCCCGTGACCGTGCCCTGCTGGTCAGTGGCGCGCTGGGCGTCATGGGCCTGGCGGTGCTGGTGCTGGGCTTCATCAGCGCGCACAACATTTCCCGGCGCCTTGGCCAGCCCATCGAGGCCCTGGCCAAGGCCGCCGACGAGCTAGGCAAGGGCAATTTCGACGTCACCTTGCCAGTGACCCAGGCCAACGAGCTGAACCAGCTGACCCGGCGCTTTGGCTTGATGGCCGACGCCCTCCGCAAGCACCAGGCCACCAACGTCGACGAGCTGCTGGCTGGCCAGCAACGCTTGCAGGCGGTGCTCGACAGCATTGACGACGGCCTGCTGATCATCGACCGCCAGGGCCACCTGGAGCACCTCAACCCCGTGGCCCAGCGCCAGTTGGGTTGGGACTCCAGCCGCATCGGCAGAGGCCTTGCCGAAGCGCTGCAACGTCCGGAGCTGGACCACCAGCTGCGCCAGGTGTTGCGTGGCGGCAGCCTGGAGCGTCAGCCCGACGACCTGCACATCGACATCGACGACGAGACCCGCCTGCTGACCTACAGCCTCACCCCGGTCAGCCACCCGCAAGGGCCGATCCTGGGGGCGGTGATGGTGCTGCATGACGTTACCGAGCAACGCGCCTTCGAGCGCGTGCGCAGTGAGTTCGTGCTGCGCGCCTCTCACGAGCTGCGCACTCCCATCACCGGCATGCACATGGCCTTCGGCCTGCTGCGCGAGCGGGTCAAGTTCCCGCCCGAGGCGCGCGAGAACGACTTGGTCGAGACCATCGGCGAAGAGATGCAGCGCCTTACCCAACTGATCAACGACCTGCTCAATTTCTCGCGCTACCAGAGTGGCCAGCAAAAGCTCGAGCTGGCGCCATGCGCCATCGATGAGCTGCTGGAACGTGCACAGGCGCGCTTTGCCGAGCAGGCCGGGCAGAAGCAGATCGAACTGGTGAAGACACTGGAACTGCCATTGCCGCACATCCAGGCAGACCTGCCGCAGCTCGACCGCGTGCTGGACAACCTGTTGCACAACGCCATTCGCCATACCGCCAACGGCGGGCGTATCCGCCTGTCCGCCCGGCGGCATGCCGAGCGGGTGATCGTCAGCGTAGAGGATAATGGCGAGGGCATCGCCTATGGCCAGCAGGGGCGGATCTTCGAGCCGTTCGTGCAGGTGGGGCGCAAGAAAGGTGGGGCGGGGCTAGGGTTGGCGCTGTGCAAGGAGATCGTGCAGTTGCATGGCGGGCGCATGGGCGTGTTTTCCCGGCCGGGGCAGGGCACCCAGTTCTACATGGCCTTGCCGGTGTAGGCGACTGGGCTGGCACAGGCACTCATGGCTCATCATCGATACGCCGCGACGCGACCCGCCGTCCGCGGGTAATCAACTCGGCGAACTGCCGGGCATTCAACGGGTGAGCGAACAACCAGCCCTGGCCGTAGTTGACCCCTTCGCTGTTGAGCAGCACCGCCTGGTCTTCACATTCGATGCCCTCGGCGATCACTCGCAGGTGCAGGTCGTGGGCCATGCGGATGATGTGCGGGGCGACGCCGCTGCTGGCGGCGTCGTGGCCCAGGGCATCGATGAATGCCTTGTCGATCTTCAGGCAATCCACCGGCAGGGTTTGCAGGTAGGCCAGGCTGCAGTAGCCGGTGCCGAAATCATCGATCAGCACCTGGTGCCCGACATTGCGCAGGGCCTGGAGGTTGTCGCGGGCGACCACCACATCGACCAGCCCGCGTTCGGTCACCTCAAAGGCGATCTGGCTGGCCGCCACCCGGTGGTGAGCGAGCAGGCGCGCCGCTACCCGGCCGATACGCGGCACCATCACGTCGCAGGCTGCCAGGTTCACCGAGATGTACAAGTGGCGATTGGCTCGCAGCAGTTGGCCCAGTTGCTCGAGCACCCGTTGCAGGACGAAGTCGGTGATCTGGCGGATCTGCCCGGTGTTCTCGGCCAGCGGGATGAACAGCTCCGGGCTGGTCAGGGTGCCATCGGGCCGGCGCCAGCGCACCAGGGCCTCGGCCCCCACGCAGCGGCGGCTGTCCAGCTCGAAAATTGGCTGGTAGAGCACCTGCAATTCGCCGCGGCGCAGGGCATTCTGCAATTCCGAGCTCATCGAACGACGTTGCAGGATCAGCTGCAACACCAGCCAGCCGATGCAGCACGCAAGCACCACACTGCCGGGGAACAGCAGCCAGAGCATGCTGTTCATGCGCAGCGGCAGGCTTGCACGCGGCGCGATCAGCACCAGTTGGTAGTCCGGCGATTTGGTCGGCATGCGATAGACCAAGCGGTCGCTGAGTTCCAGCAAGGCCTTGTGCGAAGGCGGCGGCCAGCCTTCCGCGGGTGGCCAGGGTTGCGCTGGGCCAAGCACCGGTATCGCCCGCGCGCCGTGGTCGAGCACCACCAGCAGGCTGCCGCCGACGGGCAGGTCGACCACGTCGGTCAAGTGGCCGCGCGAAGTGGAAACCAAAAACTGGCCACGCCCGAGCATCAGCGCCGCCAGGTTTTCGTTCGGCTCGGTCGTGGTGTTGAGCCAGTAGCTGTAGGTCGGGCCCTGGATGTCCGGCGCCCGCAGGGGCTCCATGAGCCGAGCCCCCCCACGGGTGGAACAGGCCATCGGACCCTCCACGTAGATGGCCTCGTAGACGAAGCGGTAGCTCAGGCTGACCTGTTGCAAGGCCGCCAGCATCGCCGGGTCGCAGCCTCGCAGCGGCTGCGCCTGCAACTGGTCGACGCCCTCGCGCAACTGGCCGAACACCTGCTCCAGACGCTCCAGAAAACGCTCGCCACGGGCGTTCATCTGCGCACTTTCGCTTTGCTTCATCTGCTGCAGGGTCACGCCGAAGCTGCCGGCCAGCAACAAGGCCGCGCTGGCCAGGGCCACTAACGAGGCCAGCATCCAGGGGCGATAGAATATTTGGCGCACTGTGGCGATGAAGGGAGGCATGCGCGGCATCCAGTTGAATACCAAAGGTATAGCAACTGGATGCAGTCTCAGCCTGGCCGTTGGGCGGCGGCTGGCAAGCCCTGCGCAAACGTATCAGCGCTGGGTGTTGAGTACCTGCAGCATGGCGGCGGTCTGGCTGTCGGGCTGGCCGTCGAAACGTTGTGGGCGAAAGCGCATCTGGAAGGCGGCGATCACATGCCGCGTGGCCACGTCCAGCTCGCCGGTCTGCTCGATGCCATAGCCAAAACGCGCCAGTTGCTGCTGGTACCACAGGGCGCTGGGCGGGTTGGCCTCGAAGAACACCTGCTGGCGCACCACCGCATTGGCGTTCGGCCATACGCCCAGGCCGGCGTCGGCCAGGCGTTTCCAGGGAAACATCGGCCCGGGGTCGAGCTTGCGCAGCGGGGCGATGTCGCTATGGCCGATGATGTGCTGCGGGGAAATATTGTTGCGCTGCACGATGCCCTTGAGCAGGGCGATCAGCGCCTGTACCTGCGCTTCGCTGTAGGGATGCCAGACCCTGCCACCGGGCGTGTCGGTGTAGCCTGGGTTGACGATCTCGATACCGATGGAACTGGAGTTCAGCCACGTGCGCCCTTGCCATTGGCTTTCACCTGCATGCCAGGAGCGGCGGCTCTCGTCCACCAGCTGGTAGACCGTGGCGTCGCGATCATCGCCAATCAGGTAATGGCTGCTGACTTCGCCATGGGTGAGCAGCGCCAGCGAGCGTTCCAACGAGGCGTTGGTGTAGTGCAGGATGACGAACTGGATGCGGCTGTCCTGGTTGGCCGAGGTGTGGCTGCGGTCGATGCGCAGGCCACTGGAGCATCCGGCAAGGGTCAGCAGGAGCAGCGCTGTGAGGAGTTTTTTCATTGCGGGGAACACGTCAAGGGTAGGCGTCAAGACGCTACAGTATAACGTGCTCACCGCGTGATGTTAGCGTCCGATGATCAGCGAGTGCACAGGATCAGGAACTCCAGCGAGTTGTCACCGCTAGGTTTGTTCATGTCCACCAGTTGGGTGATGACCGTGGCCGTCTCAGCCGACGGCTTGCCGATAACCTTGGCCTGGCCATGCAAGGTGGCGGCTTCGGTGCTCTTGTCGATGGGGGACACCGTGCAGAAACCTGGGTCCATGTGCACGATGCGCTTGTTTAACGTCAGTTTGTATTCAGTCAGGTAGTTAGCCTGAGCCATGCGATCGACCTTTTCGATCCATGCGGGCGATTGCCGCAGCACCTCACCCTTGGCGGAAATGTGCGCCGTCAGTAGCGAATCCTGGGCCATGGCTCCGAACGAGAAAGCCAGGCCCAACAACACCGCCGCAAACCCTGCTGGCTTGTCCATCTACAACCTCCTGCAATCGCTGATCGCGCTGCGGCATGCAGCGCCAGGCTCGCAGTGTGGGTCGTCGAAGAGGTTGCCTGTGCGGTAACTATCTAGAGGGTTCCACTCGGTTGCGCCCTTGGTCCTTGGCCCGGTAAAGCGCTTCGTCGGCGCGCTTGAGCACCTGGTCGGCACGCTCACCGCTACGAAAGGTGCTGACGCCGATGGACGTGGTAATGACCACCCGCTCGCCCTTGAAGTGGAAGGGGCAGGCTTCGACTGCCGCACGCAAGGCCTCGGCAACCTGCAGGGCAGCGGCGGGAGAGGTCTGTGGCAACAGCAGGACGAACTCCTCGCCACCGAAGCGGGCCATGAAATCGCGCCCGCGCAGGCGCTTGCGCAGCTGGTCGGCAACGATCTTCAACACCTTGTCGCCCGCCAGATGACCGTAGCCATCGTTGATGCGCTTGAAGTGGTCGAGGTCGAGAATCGCCATCGCCAGGTGACCGCCGTTTTCCTGCCAGTCGAGTATTTCCTGATCCACTCGCTCCGCCCATGCCGCGCGATTGGGCAAGCCCGTCAAGGGGTCGATCATCGCCTTCTGCCGCTGCTCTTCGAGGTGCTCACGGTAGCCGAGCGCTTCCTGCTCCATGCTCGCCACCCGCGCGGCCAGCCCTTGCAGGCGCCCGGCCAGCTCTTGCTCGCGGCGGTTGCGCTCGTGCTGGTGCTCGTCCATGGTGCCCAGCAGGCCCTCGAGACGGTTCTCCAGGAGATGCTTGAGGCCGTCGAGGTCGTCAGCGCCTTGCACGCTGCTTTGCAGGCCATCGACCTGTTCGCGCAGTTGGCTGTCCAGGTCGCGTGCGGCACAGGTGTTGTCGGCGTGGCCGGCGCTGGCTTCCTGGAGGTGGCTCTGGAAGGTTTCGAGGCGCTCGTTGAGCTGCTGCAGGTACACCTCGAACTCGTGCTGACCGCTGTCGGTGATCGCCAGCATGAGCACGGCCAGGTCATCCAGCACCGGAATCAGCTCATACCAGTTCAAGCCGCGTGCCACCCGCTCGCGCATTTCCAGGGCCTGCGCCTTGTGGCGCTCGGGCAGGCTTAGGTCGTCGAGCAGGCTGATCAGGGTCTTCTCGATGTGCAAGGCCACTGCGCTGTAGGGCGGCTCGGTGGCGTCGGGCAGGGCATAGGGGCCGTCTTCGCCCTCCAAGTCAGGTAGAGGCTCGGCAAGGGCTTCTTCGACGGTGGGGGCTACGACTGTCGGCTTGTCGACTTCGGCCGGCTCACCCTCGGTTTCAGCGGGCGCCTCGTCGGCGCTGGGCTCGGCGACCGGTTCAGGCTGCTCGAAGACCACCACCAGCTCAGGTTCAGGCGCGCCAACGAGTGCTGGCTGTTCGAGCACGACAGGCTGCGGAGCGGGCAAGGGCTGCAACTCATCCACATCGGCACGTGCAGGGTTGGGCAGAACCTGTGCGACGGGCTCCGCGGGTGGTGGCGGCTCTACCGGCGCAGGCGCCTGGCGGGGCGGGGCCTGTGGCTCGGCAAGCGCCACCTCGGGCTCAGGTTGCAACGCCGGGCCGGCTTGGGGTGGCTCGGCCTCGCGCCCACCGAACAGGCGTTGCAGCAGGTTAGGTCGGGCTTCGTCCTCGGGCTGGCGAAGGGCAGACAGCGCACGCCCCTGCAGGCCACTGAGCTCACCCAGCAGTGGAGGCAGCTCGCGCGACTGGCTGACGCCGCCGTCGAGCTTCTTCGCCAGTTTCTTCAGCGGCCGCGACACATCACCTGGCAACGGCAGCCCCTGTAGCTGGCTGACCAGTGCGGTCAACGCCTCGCGGACCTGGTTCATGCGGGTTTCACGACGGTGCTCGGACTCCAGCACGGCCTTTTCCAGGCGCGGGATCAACCCGGCAAGGCCTGCGTCCATGCTGTCGCTGCGAATGACCTCGCGCATTTCCTTCATGCACTGGTCGACGGCCTTGTCGCTACCCTCGGCCGCCAGGCTGCTGCGCACCAGACCACGGCGCAGCAGGTCGAGCCGGGCCTCCCAGCGGCGCTCGAGCTTTTCCTGCTGTTCGATGCTTTTTAAGTATTTTTCTTTCCAGCGCTCGGCTTCGTCGGTCATGCCTGGATCCGCAGGTGAGGGCATCTGATGGGCTGTGATTACCGGGTTTCGGCGAGAAGCGCGAACTCTTGAGCAGGCTTATCGCAAGACCGGCAGCGTAGCCACAGTCAGGGCATCCGGCAATCGGATCTCGACGGCAACGGGAAGATGATCGGAGATGGGCTTGGCCAGCACCTCGACCCGCTCCAGGGTCAGGCTCGGGCTGAGCAGGATATGGTCCAGGCAGCGCTGCGGGCGCCAGCTGGGGAAGGTCGCTTCGACCTGAGGCGCGATCAGGCCGAGGTCGCGCAGGGGGGAGTTTTCCAACAGGTCGGTGGCATGGGTATTCATGTCACCCATGAGTATCTGGTGGCGATAGCCGCCGATCAGCTCGCGGATGTAGGCCAGTTGCAGGGCGCGGGTCTTGGCGCCGAGCGCCAGGTGCATCATCACCACGATCAGCGCGTCATCGCCTTCGCCGAACCGCACCAGGATCGCCCCGCGACCAGCCGGGCCGGGCAGGGGGTGGTCTTCGAGGTGCTGGGGCTTGAGACGGCTGAGCACGCCGTTGCTGTGCTGGGCGAAGCGCCCGAGGTTGCGGTTGAGCTGCTGGTACCAGTAGGGGAAGGCACCGAGCTGAGCCAGGAGCTCGACCTGGTTGATGTAGCCCGAGCGCAGGCTGCCGCCATCGGCCTCTTGCAGGGCCACCAGGTCGAAGTCGCCAAGCAGCTGACCGATCTTCTTCAGGTTGCTGGCCCGGCCATCGTGCGGCAGCAGGTGCTGCCAACTACGCGTCAGGTAATGGTGGTAACGCTCGGTGCTGATGCCGACCTGAATATTGAAGCTGAGCAGCCGCAGGCGACCATCCTCCGGCAGGCCAGGAGCCTGCAGATGATGCTCGTTGACCTGCGGCTGGTGCAGGCCAACGCCACGTGCGGGTCGCATGCGGCGCATGGTATTCGCCGCTTACTTAGCGGCACGCTCCTTGGCGATCAGCTGGTCGGCAACGTTCAGCACGCCTTCCGGCCCACCGGCGCTGCCCAGGTCGAAGCGGTACTTGCCGTTCACGACCATGCTAGGCACGCCGGTGATCTCGTACTTCTTCGCCAGTTCCTTGGCCTGGTTGACCTGGCCCTTGATGGCGAAGGAGTTGAAGGTGGCCAGGAACTTGTCCTTGTCCACGCCTTGGGTGGCAAGGAAGTCAGCCATGTCTTGCGGGTCGGTCAGGCGCTTGCGCTGGTTCTGGATGGCGTCGAAGACGGCGGCATGGACCTTGTGCTCGACGCCCATGGCTTCGAGGGTCAGGAACATCTGGCCGTGGGCATCCCAGGGGCCGCCGAACATCGCGGGCACTCGCTTGAAGTTGACATCGCCCGGCAGCTTGTCGACCCACGGGTTCAGAGTGGGCTCGAAGTGGTAGCAGTGCGGGCAGCCGTACCAGAACAGCTCGACGACTTCGACCTTGCCGGGCACGGACACCGGTACCGGGTTGCTCAGCTCGATATATTCCTTGCCGGCGACAGGCTCCGCGGCCTGTACGGTGGCCACACCGAATACGCTGGCGGCGACCAGCGCAGCGCTGAGAATCAGTTTACGCATGCTTTACTCCTGGGCATTCATGGGTCGCCACGACGCGACCTGAATTGGGACAGGACGGGAAGGGCTTGAGTTCTGTAGTGTAACGACTATGGACAAAAAAAAGGGCAGCGCGGGCTGCCCGTTTTTTCATCAATACCCCAATTGCATTAACCGAGTGTTAACTCAGTGCAAGCCTTGGATATAACTGGCCAACGCTTCGATATCCTTGTTGCTCAGCTTGCCAGCAATGGTGCGCATGGTCATGGCATCGCCGTCGTTGGTGCGGTTGCCTTCGCGGAAGTCGGTGAGCTGCTTGCTCACGTACTGGGCGTGCTGGCCACTCAGGTGGGGGAAACCGGCCAGGGCCAGGCCCGCGCCGTTCGGTGAATGGCAACCCGTGCAGGCCGGCATGCCTTTTTCCAGATCACCGCCGTTGAACAGCGCCTTGCCACGCTCGACCAGTTTCGGGTCGGCGGCACCCACGCTGCCTTTCTGGCTGGCGAAATAGGCAGCGATGTCCGCCATGTCCTGGTCATTGAAGTTGGCCAGCATGCCCGTCATTTCGAGCACCGTGCGCTTGCCGGACTTGATGTCGTGCAATTGCTTCTCGAGGTAACGCTGGCCCTGGCCGGCCAGCTTGGGGAAGTTCGGCGCCAGGCTGTTACCGTCAGGGTTGTGGCAGGCCCCACAGACTGCGGTCTTGGCCTGGCCGGCAGCAGCATCGCCTTTGATAGGGTCCGCAGCACTGGCCGCACCTGCAACCCCCATGGTCAACAGCAGACTCACGAATAGTTTGTTCATCAGCTAATCCAACACGGCTAAGGGTGAAATGTTATGTATCGGGACTGCCGCTCATCCAGAGGATGACCGACCGGTAGTCCTCGGTACTGCAGTCCATGCACAATCCACGCGGCGGCATAGCCTTGAAACCCCGGGTAACATGCGCCACCAATACATCCACACCTTGCGCCAGCCGTGGCTCCCACGCCGCCGTGTCGCCCTTTCTGGGGGCCTGCGGCAGTTGCCCGGCGTGACAGGCCGCACAGCTGCGGTTGTACAACGCCTCGGGATCCTGTGTAGCCTGAGCGCTGAAAAACGGTAGGAACATACCGACAGCAAGCAGCCATTTCGCCTTGCGGAACGACCTTTCAGGGTTGGGTGCCGCGCTGCGTTCTAATGCGCGAGCTAGTGTTCGACACCCCATGCGTCTTCCCCTTCGCTGGGAGAATTCGCACACAAAAACTGGGGCATTATATACTTCCGCCCTCCAAACGGAAACGCTGGTGCCTGGACTAGGCAACACCCACATCGGATATCCCATGCAAGTCAAGAACCCCATCCTCGGCCTCTGCCAGAAAGCCAAATTCGCCCTCAGCGCCGCCAAGGTCGAACAATGCCCGGAAGACCAGGGCTACGAGGTGGCTTTCGCCGGCCGTTCCAACGCCGGCAAGTCCAGTGCCCTCAACACCCTGACCCACGCCAGCCTGGCACGTACCTCCAAGACCCCCGGTCGCACCCAGCTGTTGAATTTCTTCAGTCTGGACGATGAACGGCGTTTGGTCGACCTGCCCGGCTACGGATATGCAAAAGTCCCGATTCCGCTCAAGCAGCACTGGCAACGCCACCTGGAAGCCTACTTGGGCAGCCGCGAATGCCTGCGAGGGGTGATTCTGATGATGGACGTGCGCCACCCCATGACCGATTTCGACAAGATGATGCTCGACTGGGCGAACGCCGCCAGCATGCCGATGCACATCCTGCTGACCAAGGCCGACAAACTGACCCACGGCGCGGGCAAGAACACCTTGCTCAAGGTGCAATCGGAAATTCGCAAGGGTTGGGGCGAGGGCGTGACCATCCAGCTGTTCTCGGCGCCCAAGCGCCTTGGGCTGGAGGAGGCCTATCGGGTGCTGGCCGATTGGATGGAGCTGGAAGACAAAGTCATCTGACGGCTCGCGCGCTCCTGCCGGGGGCGCGACACCCTGAATTGCGGGCAAAAAAAACCCCGGACTTCATATGGGGAGGGGGAAGTTCGGGGTCCAAGTCCGGGCCGCTAGGGCGGGGCCCAGGTATCTGCCAACACTTAACACAACATAGGAGCATCGAAAGGCTTCACCAGCCATTCAGTTACTCTGAGTTCCGCTTCACCGTTTTAGTTCCGAAGCGCTGAAAACTATTTGCGATAGTTTCATGAAACTTCGGAACTAATGGCATAAAGCCGTTACCGACCCGCGTCACTCAAACCCGATCCTACGCGACTTTCTCGGCGCGTTTAGTGAGCTTCGTCCCAATTCGAACCGACGCCTGCCTCGACCAGCAGCGGTACATCCAGTTGCGCGGCGTTGCTCATGTGCAGGCGAATTTCATCTTTTACCTGCTCGACCAAGTCCTCCCGCACCTCCAGCACCAGTTCGTCGTGCACCTGCAGGATCACTCGCGCATCGAGGCCGCTATCGGTGAGCCAGTTGTCCACCGCCACCATGGCGCGCTTGATGATGTCGGCAGCGGTGCCTTGCATCGGTGCGTTGATTGCAGTGCGCTCGGCACCTTTGCGCAGGGCCGGGTTCTTGGCGTTGATATCCGGCAGGTACAGGCGTCGGCCGAACAAGGTTTCGACGAAGCCCTGCTCCGCAGCCTGGGCGCGGGTGCGCTCCATGTAGGCCAGCACGCCCGGGTAGCGGGCGAAATAGCGATCGATATAGTCCTGCGATTGCTTGCGGTCGACGCCGATCTGCTTGGCCAGGCCAAAGGCGCTCATGCCGTAGATCAGCCCGAAGTTGATGGCCTTGGCGCTGCGGCGCTGGTCGCCGGTGACCGCTGCCAGGTCAACGTTGAACACCTCGGCAGCGGTGGCGCGGTGCACGTCGAGATCGTTACGGAAGGCATGCAGCAGGCCTTCGTCCTTGGCCAGGTGCGCCATGATGCGCAGCTCGATCTGCGAGTAGTCCGCCGCCAGCAACTTGTAGCCGGGGCTGGCGACGAAGGCCTGGCGGATGCGTCGGCCTTCGGCGGTGCGGATCGGGATGTTCTGCAGGTTCGGGTCGCTGGACGACAGTCGGCCAGTGGCCGCCACGGCCTGCTGGTAGGACGTGTGGATGCGCCCGGTGCGCGGGTTGATCTGGTCGGGCAGCTTGTCGGTGTAGGTGCTCTTGAGCTTGCTCAAGCTGCGGTATTCCATCAGCACCGTGGGCAGTGGGTAGCCTTCGGCGGCCAGGTCGGCGAGCACCGCCTCGGCGGTCGAGGCCTGGCCCTTGGCGGTCTTGCTCAGTACCGGCATGCCCAGCTTGTCGTACAGGATCACTCCCAGCTGCTTCGGCGAGCCAAGGTTGAATTCCTCGCCGGCCAGCTCGAAGGCCTTGCGCTCCAGCTCGGCCATCTTTACCCCCAGCTCGCCGCTCTGCACGCGCAGCAGGTCGGCATCGACCAGCGCGCCCTGGCGCTCGATCTTCGCCAGTACCGGCACCAGCGGCATCTCGATGTCCATGAGCACTGGCTGAACGCTTGGGGTCTTGGCCAGGCGTTCCTGGAGCGCATGGTGCAGGCGCAGGGTGATATCGGCGTCCTCGGCGGCGTAGGGGCCGGCCTTGTCCAGGTGGATCTGGTTGAAGGTCAGTTGCTTGGCGCCCTTGCCGGCGATGTCTTCGAAGACGATTGTGCTGTGGTCAAGGTATTTCTGCGCCAGGCTGTCCATGTCATGGCGGGTGGCGGTGGAATCCAGCACGTAGGATTCGAGCATCGTGTCATAGGCCACGCCGCGCATCAGTATGGGTTGTGGGCAGTTGGCGAGGATATTGATGTCGTACTTGGCGTTCTGCCCGACCTTGGCCTTGGCCGGGTCTTCGAGCAGCGGCTTGAGCGCCAGCAGCACGGCGTCGCGGTCCAGTTGCTGCGGGGCGCCTTCGTAGTCATGAGCCAGCGGAACGTAGGCCGCTTCGAATGGCTCGACGGCGAACGACAAACCGACCAACTGCGCCCGCTGCGCATCGAGGCCGGTGGTTTCGGTGTCGAAGGCGAACAGTGGGGCCTTGCGCAGTTTCTCCACCCAGGCGTCGAAGCTTGCCTGGTCGAGAATGGTTTCGTACCTGGCTTCCTCCTGGGCTTTCTGCTGCGCCTCGGTAGCAGGTGCGACGTCCTCGCCAGCCTGGGCGGCATCGCGCTGCACCTCGGCGATCCAGCTCTTGAACTCCATCTCGGTGTACAGCGCCAGCAACGCTTCGCGGTCCGGCTCGCCGCATACCAGGGCATCGACGGTGATATCCAGTTCGACATCGACCTTGATGGTCGCCAGCTCATAGGACATGAACGCGGCGTCGCGATGTTCCTCGAGCTTGGCCGGCAGGGTCTTGGCGCCACGGATGGCCAGGCCCGGAACCTTGTCCAGGTTCTCGTAAAGGTCGCGCAGGCCGCCGCCGATACCGGTCAGCAGGCCCACCGCAGTCTTCTCGCCGACCCCCGGAACACCCGGAATGTTGTCGACCTTGTCGCCCATCAGGGCAAGGAAATCGATGATGTGCTCGGGGCCTACACCGAACTTTTCATGCACGCCAGCTACGTCCAGCACGCTGCCGGTCATGGTGTTGACCAGCGTGACGTGGCCATCCACCAGTTGGGCCATGTCCTTGTCGCCCGTCGAGATGATTACGGGGCGGCCAGCGGTAGCGCTGCTGCGCGCCAAGGTGCCGATCACATCGTCCGCCTCCACCCCCTCCACGCACAGCAGCGGGTAGCCCAGGGCCTTGACGCTGGCATGCAGCGGCTCGACCTGCACGCGCAGGTCGTCGGGCATGCTTGGGCGGTTGGCCTTGTACTCGGCGAACATCGCATCGCGGAACGTACCGCCCTTGGCGTCGAAGACCACCGCGAAGAGGCTGTCCGGGTATTGCTTGCGCAGGCTCTTGAGCATGCTCAACACGCCCTTGACCGCGCCGGTGGGCATGCCTTTGGATGTGGTAAGCGGCGGCAGCGCATGGAAGGCGCGGTAGAGATAGGACGAACCGTCCACCAGGACGAGGGGCGCTTGGCTCATGAGCAGAATCAACCTTTTCGGCGGGTCCGGCGCTAGAATAGCCAGACTCATTGACGACAAAGGGACAAGGTTATCATGCGTACACCCATTCGCCTGTTACTGCTGGGCCTGTTGGCAACCATGCCGGTCGTCACTCTGGCGGCGGACGACGCGCCCTCGGCCGATCCCGAGGTAACCATTCGCACGGAAGGCGACAGAACCATCCAGGAGTACCGTCAAAACGGTTTCCTGTATGCGATCAAGATAACGCCGAAAAACGGCAAGCCTTATTTCCTGGTACGCGCCGATGGCTCCGATGGCAATTTCATTCGTTCCGACCAGCCGGACATGCTGATTCCGTCCTGGAAGATCTTCGAATGGTAAGCTTGTAACGCGTATCGTTCTTATCAACTGGCACTTCCCGGCGGAAGTGCCCGCATGGGCAACTTTTCAACATGTCAGTTTTCACCCCTGTGTCCCGCCCTGAACTGGAAGCCTTCCTGGCGCCCTACGAGCTGGGCCGTCTGCTCGACTTCCAAGGCATCGCCGCCGGTACCGAGAACAGCAATTTCTTCGTCAGCCTCGAGAAAGGTGAGTTCGTGCTGACCCTGATCGAGCGCGGCCCCGCCGAAGACATGCCGTTCTTCATCGAGCTTCTCGATGTGCTGCACGAGGCCGACATGCCCGTGCCTTATGCGGTGCGCGACCGCGAAGGCCGTGGCCTGCGCGAGCTGTGCGGCAAGCCGGCGCTGTTGCAGCCGCGCCTGTCGGGCAAGCACATCAAGGCGCCGAACAACCAGCACTGCGCCCAGGTGGGCGAGCTGCTGGCGCACATTCACCTGGCCACCCGCGAGCGCATCATCGAGCGCCGCACCGACCGGGGCCTGGATTGGATGCTGGAATCGGGTGCCGAATTGCTGCCAGCGCTGGATGCCGCGCAGGTGCAGCTGCTGCAACCGGCGCTGGATGAAATCGCCGCGCACAAGGCGCAGATCCTCGCGTTGCCACGGGCCAACCTGCATGCCGACCTGTTCCGCGACAACGTGATGTTCGAAGGCACCCACCTGGCCGGCCTGATCGACTTCTACAACGCCTGTTCCGGGCCGATGCTCTATGACATCGCCATCACCGTGAACGACTGGTGCCTGAACGAGGCGGGAGGTATCGACCTGCCGCGCGCTCAGGCGCTGCTGGGCGCCTATGCGGCGCTGCGGCCGTTCACTGCGGCGGAAGCCGAGCTGTGGCAGGTGATGCTACGGGTCGGTTGCGTGCGGTTCTGGCTGTCGCGGCTGATCGCCGCGCGGGCGTTCGCCGGGATGGATGTCATGATCCATGACCCGAGCGAGTTCGAAGTGAGGTTGGCGCAGCGCCAGCAGGTGGCGCTGAAGTTGCCGTTCGCGCTGTAACGCGGCGGCCCTCTCGCGGGCTTCCCCGCGAGAGGGCCGGTGCAGGCGCTAGATCTGCTCCAGACACCCCGCCAGGTCATTGCCCAGCTTCTCCAGCAGGCGCTCGTAACCCTTGCCGTCCACGGGGTCGCTACCGCCCAGGCCATCCAGTTCCGCCAGCTTCACCGGCAGGCCTGCGGTCAATGTCTCGGCCAGGCGTGGGCGCAGTGGCGGCTCGCTGAACACACAGGTCGGCCCGGCCTCTTGCAAGCGCTTGCGCATCGCCGCCACATGCTGCGCCCCCGGCTGCACTTCTGCCGCCACGCTGAACACACCCGCATGCCGCAGCCCGTATTCGGCCTCGAAGTAGTCGAACGCCTCGTGGAACACGAAGTATGGCTTGCTGGCAATGCCCGCCACGCGCGCCTTGATCCGCGCATCCAGGCTGTCCAGGCGCTCGACGAAGCCTTTCAGGTTGCCCTGGTAGCGCGCAGCGTTGGCCGGGTCGACCGAAGCCAGGTCCGCCGCCATCTTCGCCGCGATCACCCGCGCGTTCACCGACGACAGCCACAGGTGTGCATCCAGCGAGCCGGGACGATGGTCGTGGTCGTGGTCGTCATGGCCGTGGTCGTCATGGCCATGGTCGTCATGCCCGTCTTCGTGGCCATGGCTGTCCTCGCCGAAATGCCGCAGCTTCATACCTGCCAGCGACTGCACCGCCACCGTCGGCTTGCTGCGGCTGCCGAGCACGCGCGGCAGGAAGCTCTCCATGTCCGGACCGATCCAGTACAGCAGGTCGGCACCCGCCACCCGCCGTACGTCGGAAGGACGCAACGCATAGTTATGCGGCGAAGCGCCTGGCGGCAGCAGCACGTCAGGGCTACCGACGCCGTCCTGCACGGCGGCGGCGATCTGCTGCAACGGCTTGATGCTGGTAAGCACCCGTACCTCGGCCTGGGCCGAGAAAGCGATAAAAGCGACAAAAACCACAAGGAAACGGGACACGGTGGATACTCGACTAGCCATAACCGGGTAACATAATAACGTCTCCATTCAAAACCGTCGCCGCCCATGTCCATCACGCCGCTGGCTCACCGTCCCCACGATCATTCCCATTGTGTCCACAGCGCCCTGGCCGAAGCCGACGCCCTGTGCGCGCGCCAAGGCCTGCGCCTGACCGCCCTGCGCCGCCGGGTGCTGGAGCTGGTGTGGCAAAGCCACAAGCCACTGGGCGCCTACGACATCCTCGCGGTGCTCAGCGAGCAGGACGGCCGCCGCGCCGCGCCGCCGACCGTGTACCGCGCCCTGGACTTCCTCCTCGAGAACGGCCTGGTGCACCGCATCGCCTCGCTCAACGCCTTCATCGGTTGCAGCCACCCCGAGCACAAGCATCAGGGCCAGTTCCTGATCTGCCGCCATTGCCACGTGGCCATCGAGCTGGAACAGGACAGCATCAGCAGCGCCATCGTCAGCAGCGCCAAGGCGGTGGGCTTCACCGTCGAGACCCAGACCGTCGAAGTGGTCGGTCTGTGCGCCAATTGCCGGAGCGCTGCATGAGCGATGCGCTGATCCGCCTGGAGCAGGTCGGCGTCACCTTTGCCGGCGAAGCGGTGCTGGACAACATCGCCCTGTCGGTGGCACCTCGCCAGATCGTCACCCTGATCGGCCCCAACGGCGCCGGCAAGACCACCCTGGTACGCGCCGTTCTCGGTCTGCTCAAGCCGCACCGCGGCACGGTTTGGCGCAAGCCGCGCCTGCGCATTGGCTACATGCCGCAGAAAATCCAGGTCGACGCGACCCTGCCGCTGTCGGTGCTGCGCTTTCTGCGCCTGGTGCCAGGGGTCGACCGCGCCGCCGCGTTGTCGGCGTTGCAGGAGGTGGGCGCCGAGCAGGTGATCGACAGCCCCATCCAGACCATCTCCGGGGGCGAGATGCAGCGCGTACTGCTGGCCCGGGCGCTGCTGCGCGAACCTGAGCTGCTGGTGCTGGACGAGCCGGTGCAGGGCGTCGACGTGGCCGGCCAGGCCGAACTGTACGGGCTGATTACCCGTCTTCGCGACCGCCACGGCTGCGGCGTGCTGATGGTCTCCCACGACTTGCACCTGGTGATGAGCACCACCGACCAAGTGGTCTGCCTGAACCGCCATGTGTGCTGTTCGGGCCACCCGGAGCAGGTCAGCGGCGACCCGGCGTTCGTCGAGCTGTTCGGCCAGAATGCGCCGAGCCTGGCCATCTACCACCATCACCACGATCACAGCCACGACCTGCACGGCTCTGTGGTCGCACCCGGCACGCATGTCCATGGAGAGCACTGCAAGCATGGCTGATTTTCTTCTCTATGCCCTGCTCGCGGGTCTCTCCTTGGCCATTGTGGCTGGCCCCCTCGGCTCTTTCGTGGTGTGGCGGCGCATGGCCTATTTCGGCGATACGCTGTCCCACGCCGCGTTGCTCGGTGTCGCCTTGGGCTTCGTGCTGGATATCAGCCCCACGATCGCCGTGACGGTGGGCTGCCTGCTGCTGGCGATCCTGCTGGTGACGCTGCAACAGCGCCAGCCGCTGGCCTCCGACACCCTGCTCGGCATCCTTGCACCCAGCACGCTGTCCCTGGGCCTGGTGGCCCTGAGCTTCATGCACGATGTGCGCATCGACCTGATGGCCTACCTGTTCGGCGACCTGCTGGCCATCAGCCCCAGCGACCTTGCCTGGATTCTCGGCGGCAGCGTGCTGGTACTGCTGTTGCTCGCCGTGTTGTGGCGCCCGCTGCTGGCGGTGACCGTGCACGAGGAGCTGGCCACTGTCGAAGGCCTGCCCGTAGCGGGCCTGCGCCTGGCGTTGATGCTGTTGATCGCGGTGGTCATTGCCGTGGCCATGAAGATCGTCGGGGTACTGCTGATCACCTCGTTGCTGATCATTCCGGCGGCCACCGCGCAACGCCACGCCCGCTCACCCGAGCAGATGGCCCTGGGCGCCAGCGTGCTGGGCGTGCTCGCGGTATG
This sequence comes from Pseudomonas sp. LS_2, assembly GCF_042709235.1. Taxonomy (NCBI): domain Bacteria; kingdom Pseudomonadati; phylum Pseudomonadota; class Gammaproteobacteria; order Pseudomonadales; family Pseudomonadaceae; genus Pseudomonas; species Pseudomonas sp. LS_2. The sequence continues at coordinate 44,598 of NZ_JAVAYC010000005.1, forward strand.
TGGTGGCCTGGCCATGTCTTGGTTCAAGGACACGCCCGCCGGGCCATCGATCGTGGTCTGCGCGGCGGTGCTATTCTTGCTGAGCCTGGCGTTGCCCAAGCGCTGATATAGCGGGGTGCATGCCTAGGCACCCTGCAACCTTTTCGCCCGTAAAGGGTCTGTAAGACTTGTTTTCGAGCCTGTGCACCTGGGTGTAGACTTGCTCGCTTTTTTGCGCAAATAGAGAGTCGCAGGAATGAAGCCGTTCGCCTCCCGTTATCTGCTTGTTGCCGTGTTTTCCCTGTTCCTGGCCGCGTGCTCCAGTGCCCCGGTCGAGCAGCCGGTCGCGCCTGCCCAGCCCGATGCCTGGCAGCAGTTGCAGCAGAGCATCGCCAGCAACGAACTGGCCACCGCCGAAGACCAGCTGGCCAGCCTGCAAGCGCAGTCGCCCAGCGATGCACGCCTGGAGCAGTACCAGCGGCAACTGGCCGAGGCCTACTTGCAACGTAGCCAGGTCACTTTGCAGAAAGGTGATGTCAACGCTGCCGCCACGGCCCTGGCGCGGGCTCGCGCGCTGATGCCCCAGGCGCCGGCGCTGGTCGGCGGCGATGCGGTGGCCCAGGCACGCCGCCGTGCAGAACTGGAAAAAGCCGAAGCCGCGCTCAAGGCAGCCGAAGCCAAGCCGGTTGCCCGGGTGATCGACCCGACCGCCCCGAGCACCGTGGTGGCCTTGAAGACTACCGACAGTCGCGCGCTGCGCCGCCAACTGGATGACATCGCCGCCGATGTGGTGGCGTACCAGTGCGAGGTGGTGTTCCAGGTGCCGCGCACGGACGATGCGCCATGGCTCAAGACGCTGCTGCAAAAGCGCGTGCACAAGCTCGATAGCGGCTTCGAGTTGAAACAAAAGCACGAGATCCAGCGCAAGCTGCCGGCACAGGTGGTGCTGGTGCCGCATCAGCACTGACAACTCTCCGGGTTCACGATGCCCCTGTAGGAGCGGGCTTGCCCGCGAAGCAAGCACCGCGGTGATGGCACCCGCTCCGCCGGTGTTCGCGGGCAAGCCCGCGCCTACAGAGGTTTGCGCGGCCCGTTATGCCGGAATCGCTTCGGCCGCCGCCTCCCGCTCCCACACCCGATGCTGTTCCAGCACCTTCACGAAGGCATCGACGGCTTTCTGGTCATCCCCCAGCAACACCCCCTTGTCCTCCTTGATACCCAGCGCATCCAGCAGCGCCTTGCCGTCCTTGGCCAAGCCCATGGGCTTGAGGTGCTTATAGGCCTCGAGCAGGTAATGCTTGGCCACGCCGCTGGCGCCCAGAGCATCCAGCGCCTGCTTGCCGGCCGGCAGCCACAACCCATCGATCATCACCGACGGCATGCCCTCCATCGAAGCGTCCACCGCCAGCGAAGCACCCTCGGCAGTCTTCACCGGCGCACTGCTCGGCCCCAGCAGCAACACCCGCGCCGCTTGCGCCTCGAAAGCCTTCACCAGGCGGTCGACACTGGCGCCCTCCACACCATCGGCCACCAGCAGCGCGACCTTGCGCCCCTTGATGCCGACACTGCCAGGCAGGTTCATCTGGCTCAGTGCCGCAGACTTCGCAGGCTTGGAGTCCTTGACCTTCACCGTTCCGGCCTTCGGCGCCGGCAGCCCGAGGTTCTGCGCCACCGCGGCTGCCAGCTTCAGGTCGATGTTGGCGAGGATTTCGTTCACTTCGCGGGCGCGGATATGCTCGCGGTCCACCTTGCCCAGCTCGAAGCTGTAGGCCTTGATGATGTGCTGCTGCTCATTCGGGCTCATGCTCTGGAAGAACAGCCGCGCCTGGGAGAAGTGGTCGCCGAACGACTCGCTGCGTTCACGGATCTTGTGCGCATCGATACGCTCCTGGTAACTCTCGAAGCCACCCTCCTCAGGCGCTGCCGGGGCTTCCTTGGGCCAGCCACCGTCGATGGAGTTGGGCTCGTAGGACGCCCGTCCCTTGTGAATGGTGTGGCGGTGCAGGGCATCGCGCTGGTTGTTGTGGTTTGGGGCTATCGGGCGGTTGATCGGGATCTCGTGGAAGTTCGGGCCGCCCAGGCGGCTGATCTGGGTGTCGGTGTAGGAGAACAGCCGCCCTTGTAGCAATGGGTCGTTGCTGAAATCGATGCCCGGCACGATGTGCCCTGGGCAGAAGGCGATCTGCTCGACCTCGGCGAAGAAGTTGTCCGGGTTGCGGTTCAGCACCATCTTGCCCAGCGGCGTCACCGGCACCAGCTCTTCGGGGATGATCTTGGTAGGGTCGAGCAGGTCGAAATCGAATTTGTGCTCATCGGCCTCGGGCACGATCTGCACACCGAGCTCCCATTCCGGGTAGTCACCGGTCTCGATGGCTTCCCACAGGTCGCGGCGGTGGTAGTCGGTATCCTTGCCCGCAAGCTTCTGCGCTTCGTCCCACAACACCGAATGCACCCCCTGGCGCGGCTTCCAGTGAAACTTGACGAAGCTGGCCACGCCCTGGGCATTGATCAGGCGGAAGGTGTGCACGCCGAAGCCTTCCATCATGCGCAGGCTGCGTGGAATGGCGCGGTCGGACATGGCCCACATGACCATGTGCGCCGATTCCGGCACCAGCGAAACGAAGTCCCAGAAGGTGTCATGGGCCGAGCCGCCGGTGGGGATCTCGTTATGCGGCTCGGGCTTCACCGCATGGACGAAGTCGGGAAACTTGATCGCATCCTGGATGAAGAACACCGGCATGTTGTTGCCCACCAGGTCGAAGTTGCCTTCATCGGTGTAGAACTTCACCGCGAAGCCGCGCACGTCACGCACGGTGTCACCCGAGCCACGGGGGCCTTGCACGGTGGAAAAGCGCACGAATACCGGGGTGATCTTTTCCGGGTCGCGCAGAAAGCCCGCCTTGGTCAGCTCGGCATGGTCGCCGTAGCTCTGGAAGTAGCCGTGGGCACCGGTGCCCCGGGCATGCACGATACGCTCAGGGATGCGCTCATGGTCGAAGTGGGTGATCTTCTCGCGCATGATGAAGTCTTCGAGCAGCGAAGGCCCGCGCGCCCCGGCCTTCAGGGTGTTCTGGTTGTCGGCGATCTTCACACCCTGGTTGGTACGCAAGGCCTGGCCGGTGGCATCGCTGCGCACATCCTCCAGGCTCTGCACCTTGGCGTTGGTGTTCGCCCGGTCGGGCGTATCGGTGCCGGCGAGTTGGCTCTGTCTGGGCGAATCCGGTGTCTTGCTGGGCATTTCGGCTCTCCTCATCAGTCTTCAGGCTGCCCTCGTGGGCTTGTCCCATTAGTGACTGGAGAGCGGTTGGCCGCGTTCAATCGGGTTTACCGGTTGTCGTGTTATGCCTGAAGCTGCGGTTCATCGCGAAATAAATGCTAAGAACAACTATGGGAAAAGGCTAAAATGCGCGCCCGGCTAACCGCTGACCCAAATTCCATGCGCCCCACAAGGTTCGCTCAGTGATCGAGTTCCAAGATGTCCACAAGACCTACCGCGTCGCCGGTAGGGATATTCCGGCCCTCAACCCGACCCGCCTGACCATCGAAAATGGCCAGGTGTTCGGCCTGATCGGCCATTCCGGTGCAGGCAAGAGCACCTTGCTGCGCCTGATCAACCGCCTGGAGGCTCCAAGCGGCGGCAAGATCATCGTCGACGGCGAAGACGTCACCGCCTTCGATGCCAACCAGCTACGGCGCTTCCGCCAGCAGGTCGGGATGATCTTCCAGCACTTCAACCTGCTGGCCTCCAAGACCGTCGCCGACAACGTGGCCCTGCCGCTGACCCTGGCCGGCGAGCTGTCGCGCAGCGAAATCGACAAGCGCGTGGCCGAGTTGCTGGCGCGTGTCGGCCTGTCGGACCACGCGAAAAAATACCCGGCGCAGCTCTCCGGCGGGCAGAAGCAGCGCGTGGGCATCGCCCGGGCGTTGTCTACCCGGCCAAAGATCCTGCTGTGCGACGAGGCCACCAGCGCCCTCGACCCGCAAACCACTGCCTCGGTGCTGCAACTGCTGGCCGAGATCAACCGCGAGCTGAAGCTCACCATCGTGCTGATCACCCACGAGATGGACGTGATCCGCCGGGTCTGCGACCGCGTGGCGGTGATGGACGCCGGGTCGATCGTCGAGCAAGGCCCTGTGGCGGATGTGTTCCTGCACCCGCAACACCCCACCACCAAGCGCTTCGTCCAGGAAGACGAGCAGGTCGACGAGAACGAGCAGCGCGACGACTTCGCCCACGTGCCGGGCCGCATCGTGCGCCTGACCTTCCAGGGCGATGCCACCTACGCGCCGCTGCTGGGCACCGTCGCCCGCGAAACCGGCGTGGACTACAGCATCCTTGCCGGACGCATCGACCGCATCAAGGACGTGCCCTATGGGCAACTGACCCTGGCCGTCACCGGCGGTAACATCGAGGCGGCATTCGACCGCTTCAACGCAGCGGATGTGCATATGGAGGTATTGCGTTGATGGACGCCCTGAACTACTTCGCCAACGTCGACTGGGCGGAAATCTGGCTGGCCACCGGCGACACCCTGATCATGCTGTTCGGCTCGCTGTTCTTCACCGTATTGCTGGGCCTGCCGCTGGGCGTGCTGCTGTTCCTCTGCGGACCGCGGCAGATGTTCGAACAGAAAGGCGTGTACGCGCTGCTGTCGCTGGTGGTGAACGTACTGCGCTCGCTGCCGTTCATCATCCTGCTGATCGTGATGATCCCCATCACGGTATTGATCACCGGCACCTCGCTGGGCGTCGCCGGGGCCATCCCGCCGCTGGTGGTGGGCGCTACGCCATTCTTCGCGCGGCTGGTGGAAACCGCCCTGCGCGAAGTGGACCGCGGCATCATCGAGGCTACCCAGTCGATGGGCGCCAGCACTCGCCAGATCATCGTCAATGCCTTGCTGCCGGAAGCCCGGCCAGGCATCTTCGCTGCCATCACGGTCACCGCCATCACCATGGTGTCGTACACCGCCATGGCCGGGGTAGTCGGCGCGGGCGGCCTGGGCGACCTGGCCATCCGCTTCGGCTACCAGCGTTTCCAGACCGACGTGATGATCGTCACGGTGATCCTGCTGTTGGTGCTGGTGCAGATTCTGCAAAGTGTCGGCGACCGGCTGGTCGTGCATTTTTCCCGTAAATAAGCCCACCTGGGCACGGGGGCTGCCTGGCCCTCACAAGGAGTGATCGATGAAGAAACTGCTCGCTGTCGCCGCCGCAATCGCGGCCTTTTCGGCCAACGCCGAGACCCTGACCGTCGCCGCCACCCCGGTGCCGCACGCCGAGATCCTCGAGTTCGTGAAGCCGCAGCTGGCCAAGCAGGGCGTGGAACTGAAGGTCAAGGTGTTTACCGACTACATCCAGCCGAACGTGCAAGTCGCCGAGAAGCGCCTGGACGCCAACTTCTTCCAGCACCAGCCATACCTGGACGAGTTCAACAAGTCCAAGGGCACCCAACTGGTCAGCGTGGCCGGTGTGCATGTGGAGCCGCTGGGCATCTACTCGAGCAAGTTCAAGAAGCTCGACGAGCTGAGCTCCGGCGCCACCGTGGTGATTCCCAACGACGCCACCAATGGCGGCCGCGCCCTGCTGCTGCTGGACAAGGCCGGTGTGATCAAGCTCAAGGACAACAAGAACATCCTGGCCACGGTCAAGGACGTTGCCGAGAACCCGAAGGGCGTGAAGTTCCGTGAGCTGGAAGCGGCCACCATCCCGCGTGTGCTGACCCAGGTCGATGCCGCCCTGATCAACACCAACTACGCCCTGGAAGCCAAGCTGAACCCCGAGAAGGACGCCCTGGCCATCGAAGGCAGCGACTCGCCTTATGTGAACATCCTGGTGGCGCGTCCGGACAACAAGGACTCGGAAGATATGAAGAAGCTGGCAGCAGCGCTGCACTCGCCCGAGGTGAAGCAGTTCATTACCGAGAAATACAAAGGTGCGGTGGTGCCGGCGTTCTAAGCCTTCATATCGCGTTGGATTCTTCGCGGGTAAACCCGCTCCCACAGGTACCCCACCGCCATTGAATACGGTGGGGTACCTGTGGGAGCGGGTTTACCCGCGAAGCTTTTTAGGAACCACTCAATCTCGCTGAACCAACCCCGGCAACTGCGCCAGCAGCTTCTGGTTGTTGAACGGTGCCCGAATGAACCCGCGCTGACGCCCATCCGGCCCGAGCAGGGCCAGGTTGCCGCTGTGGTCCACGGTGTAGCCTGGCTTGCTGGTATCGGCCGGAATGAACGGAATGCTCAGGGCATTGGCCAGCTTCTGGGTGTCCTCGATCGACCCCGCCACCCCTACGAAGTCCTTGTCGAAGTAGCCCAGGTACTGCTTGAGCTGGGCCGGCGTGTCGCGGTTCGGGTCCACGCTCACCAGCACGACCTGAAGATGCGCCAGCGCTTCCTTGGGCAACTCACTCTTGACCTGGCGCAGTTGGGCGAGGGTGGTCGGGCAGATGTCCGGGCAGTAGGTATAACCGAAGAACAGCAGCGACCACTTGCCCTTGAGCTGGTCCAGCGCTACCGGCTGGCCGTCCTGGTTGGTCATGGTCAACTCCGGCACCGTGCGACTCTGCGGCAACAGGATGATGCCCGCATCGATCAGCTCCGCCGGGTTGGCCTGGCCACGGTTGTTGAGCACTTTGTTGACGGTAAGGCCCAGGATCAACGCGACCAGGGCGACAAGGATGAAGACGGTTTTCTGGGTTCGGGTCATAGGTTCAGCAACAAGTAGTGGTCAACGAGCAGCGCGATGAACAGCAGGAACAAGTAGGCGATAGAGTACTTGAAGGTGCCGATCGCAGCGTGCGGCCGAGTGCCACGGTACAACACCGAGGACCAATGCAGGAAGCGCAGCCCCAGGCCCAAGGCGCAGGCCAGGTACAGCGGGCCGCTCATGTGGATGACGAACGGCAGTAGGCTCACCGCCAGCAGCACCAGGGTGTACAGCAGGATATGCAGCTTGGTGTAGCGCTCGCCGTGGGTCACCGGCAGCATCGGGATATCGGCCTTGGCGTATTCCTCCTTGCGGTGGATGGCCAGGGCCCAGAAGTGCGGTGGGGTCCAGGCGAAGATGATCAGCACCAGCAGCAAGGGCTCGGCGCTCACATGCCCGGTCACCGCCACCCAACCCAGCAGCGGCGGCGCGGCGCCGGCCAGGCCGCCGATCACGATGTTCTGCGGCGTGGCGCGCTTGAGAAAGCCGGTGTAGAGCACCGCGTAGCCGAGCAGGGACGCCAGCGTCAGCCAGGCGGTAAGGGCATTGGTGAACACCAGCAGCAGGGCCATGCCCGCCAGCGACAGGGCCAGGGCGAACAGCAGTGCCGGTACAGGCCCGACCCGCCCTTCGGCGAGCGGGCGCTTGTGGGTGCGGGCCATCAGCGCGTCGATGCGCCGGTCGAGCACATGGTTGACGGCCGCCGCGCCTCCGGCACACAGCGCGATGCCAAGGTTGCCGAACAGCAGCACGCTCCAGGCCACCCCCGCGCGGGTGGCGAGGAACATGCCCACCAGCGAGGTGATCAGCATCAGCACCACCACCTTGGGCTTGGTCAGCTCCAGGTAGTCCCGCCAGCCGGCCCGTTGCCGGCGTGTGCTCAGAAGCGCCGCCACGAGTCATTCCTCATGGGATGGGAAATACCCACGCCGACCACCGGTCGCAGGCGCTGGCCGGCGCGAACGCGCACCTCGTCCACCACACGGATGCGATAGTTCACCAGCACCATGGTCAGCAGCAGCATCGCGCCACCTGCGTTGTGTGCCACGGCCACGCCTAGCGGCAGGTGGAACAGCACATTGCTGATCCCCAGGCACAGCTGCACGCCCAGCACCAGCAGCACCAGTCGGGCCAGGCCGGAAAGGCCATGGCGGCGCAGCTTCCAGCTGAGCATCAGCAGCACGGCGGTGACCATCAGCGCGCCCAGTCGATGGCTCATGTGGATGGCCGTGCGCGCATCGCTGTCCAACTGCCCGCCCAGGTAATTGGGGCCGACGTGCTGGGTGAGATGGAAGCCGTTGCTGAAATCGGCTGCGGGCCACCACTGGCCATGACAGGTGGGCAAGTCGACGCAGGCCACCGCTGCGTAGTTGGCACTGACCCAACCGCCCAGGGCGATCTGCCCGACCACCACCAGCAAGGCCAGCGCAGCCACCCGACGCAGGCTCAAAGGTACTTTCGGCAACGGCGCAAAGGCCCGGGATAGACGCAGGGATAACAGGAAAAGCAGGCTCAACGTCGTGAACCCGCCCAGCAGGTGGGCGGTGACCACCTGCGGCCACAGCTTGAGCGTGACGGTCCACATGCCGAACGCCGCCTGGGCCAGCACCACGCACAGCACGAACACGGGCAGCCGGTAGGGCGAGCCGTCGCGAGCATGTCGGCGCACGGCCTGGATCGCCAGCCAGGCGATCAGCAACGCCAAGGCACCGGCAAAGTAACGGTGGACCATTTCTGCCCAGCCCTTGGCCGCTTCCACCGGATGTTCGGGGAAATGCAGCTCGGCATGGGCCAACTGCGCATCGCTCTTGGGCACGCTGATAAAGCCATAGCAACCCGGCCAGTCGGGGCACCCGAGGCCAGCGTGGGTCAAGCGGGTATAGGCGCCCAGCAGCACGACCAACAGTGCCAGCAGGGTGGCGAACACGGCGAGGCGGTATCCGGGTCTGGCCATGATGGGCTCCTAGCCGATGTTGGACAGCTTGAGCAGGTGGCGCAGGTCGTCGAGCACCTGCTTGCCCTTGGCCTTGGCGTCGTAGCGCAGCACCAGGTTGCCGTGGGGGTCGACCAGCCACAGCTGCGGGCCGGGCTCGGCCACCTTGCTGGCATAGCGCTTGGCATCAAGCGGGTAGCGCTGCAACTGCGGGTATTCACGTTCGAGGGTGGCCTGGTAATCGCCAGGCAACGGATGCGCGGCGGCCAGGGCGTGGCTGGCGCGGCTGGCGTCACGGCCAAGGCCGACCTGGATCTGCCGCGCCAGATACACCAGTTGCTGGCACTCGGCGGTGCAGGCCTGCGGCGCGCTGACCAGCAATTGCCAGCCGTCCGACTGGGCATCGACGCCAATGTCGGCGCGGGTTTCGCCGTTACCGATCATCGCTCCGTGATAGCTGCGGCCTTCCGGCACCCAGAACCGGTACTTGTACATGCTGGTGGCAAGGACCATCGGCCCCAGCGCCACCAGCAGGATCAGGATCAGCTGCAAGCGCCCGCGCGCGCGGGACTTGCCGCGCTCAGGCACGCCCAGTGGACTCGTGACGGCGCCCATGGTGGTTCTCCTTGTTGTTGTGCCAACCGAAATAAAGGAAGAGCAGCACCAGCGCCGTGGCCAATGCGAACCACTGCACCGCGTAGCCCAGGTGTTTTTCCGGCCCCATGGCGACCACCGGCCAGTCCAGCCGGTAGCTTGCCGGCCCAGGCTCCAGGCGCAGTTCGTGGGCCAGGCCATCACGGCCCAGCTGTTGCCACAGGTGCGTGGGTTCGACAGCGGTAAGCAGGTGCGGCCACTGGCCGCCGACAGGGTCGGGGTGCAGTTGGAAGGTGCTGCCCGGTGCCACGTAAACCGAGGCGTCGACGCTCAGGGGCTGCTGCGGGGTATCGAAGCGCACCGGCACGCGCCGGTCGGGCCACGGCAACCAGCCGCGGTTGACCAGCAGCCACTGGCCGCTGGCCTGGTCGTGGAAGGGTTGCAGCAGCTCGACACCGACCTGGCCGTCGCGCAAGCGGTTGTCCAGCAGCAGGCTGTGCTCGGCGTCGAAGCGCCCGCGCAGCTGTACGCGCTGAAAGGCGGGGTCGGGCAGTTGCTGGAGTTGCGCGACCGATACCGGCGCCTGGATACGGCGTTCGGTGTAGGTGTCCAGCAACTGGCGTTTCTCATCGGCGCGGCGCAATTGCCAGCAGCCGAGCGCGATCAGACCCGGCAGCAGTGCTAGCACCACCAGGGTTGGCGCAACGCCGGGGCGAAACGGCTTCACCGGGGCCTCGCAAGGTCGAGCGCTATACTCAAAGGCATCACTGCATCCCCCCTGGAGTCTCGCCATGCTCAAGGCCGCGATCGTCCTGATGCTGCTGGCTACCATCGCTAGCCTGTTCAGCGGGCTGGTGTTCCTGGTCAAGGACGACGATCAGTCGACCCGGCTGCTCAAGGCCCTTACCGTGCGTGTCACCCTGGCGGCCCTGACAGTCGGGCTGGTGGCCTGGGGCTTTCTCAGTGGGCAGTTGGTTTCGCACGCACCGTTTTGAAAGTTGCCACCGAACCCTGTGGGAGCGGGTTCGGTGTTGTTGCTCCTAAAGCACGTACACGAAAATGAACAACCCCACCCACACCACGTCCACGAAGTGCCAGTACCAACTGGCGGCCTCGAAACCGAAGTGCTTGTCGGGCTCGAAATGCCCGCGCAAAACCCGCACGAACATCACGATCAGAATCAACGTACCCAGCGTCACATGCGCACCATGGAAGCCGGTGAGCATGAAGAAGGTCGCGCCGTAGATCCCCGAGCCCAGAGTCAGACCCAGGTGCACGTAGGCCTCGTAGTACTCGTAGGCCTGCAACGCCAGGAACGCCAGGCCTAGCAGGATGGTCAGCCCCAGCCACAGCTTCAACTGGCCGCGGTGGCCCTTGCGCAGCCCATGGTGGGCAATGGTGATGGTCACGCTGGAACTCACCAGCAGGATGGTGTTGATCAGCGGCAGGTGCCACGGGTTGATGATGTCCTTCGGCGGCGGGAACAGTTTCGGGTCGGGGGTGTGCAGCAGCGGCCAGACATACTCGAAGTTCGGCCACAGCATGTTGCTCACGCCCTTGTCGCCCTCCCCGCCCAGCCACGGCCCGGCCAGCACCCGCACATAGAACAGCGCCCCGAAGAAGGCCATGAAGAACATCACCTCGGAAAAGATGAACCAGCTCATGCCCCAGCGGAACGAGCGGTCCATCTGCGCGCTGTACAGCCCCGCGTGGCTTTCCTTGACCACCGCCCCGAACCAGCCGAACAGCATGTAGGCCAGGAACAGCCCGCCGACGAAGAAGATCAGCGGCCCGTGCGATTCCGGGTGGCCAGCCTTGAGGTCGTTGAACCAGGTGCCCAGGCCATACACCGTGACGAACAGGCCGATGGTGGCGATGATCGGCCACTTGCTTTGCGCCGGTACGTAGTAGTGCTCGTGACTTGCCATTGCTGTTCTCCTTCCCTTAGCGGGCGCCCTGGACGTCCTGGCCCGCGAGGTGCGCGACCGGTGGATGGCGAGCGGTGATGTCGAACAAGGTGTAGGCCAGTGTCAGGTGCTTCACGCCCGCCGGCAGGTCGCGGTCGACGATGAAGCGCACCGGCATTTCGATGCGCTCGCCCGGTTGCAGCACCTGCTGGGTAAAGCAGAAACACTCGGTCTTGTGAAAGTACGCCGCAGCCTCCGCCGGGGTGATACTGGGCACCGCCTGGGCGCTCATGGGCCGGTTGGTCGGGTTGTGGGCGATGAACACCATCTGGTTCACCGCGCCAGGGTTCACTTCCAACTGATCGGCGGTGGAGTAGAAGTCCCAGACCATGTCGCTGGCATTGGTCGACATGAACTGCACCCGCACCGAGCGCGAGGGGTCCATCACCTGGCTACCCTCGTACTGCCCGCCGGTCTTGCCGTTGATGCCGAAGGCCCGGCACATCACGTCGTAGATTGGCACCAGGGCGAAGCCAAAGGCGAACATCACCACCGTGAGCATCAGCAGGCGCAACACCAGGCGCTTGAGCGGCAGGCTTTGCATGGCACCGGCCTCCTACTTCACTTCCGGCGGCGTCTGGAAGGTGTGGTAAGGCGCCGGCGAAGGCACCGACCACTCCAGCCCGTCGGCGCCATCCCAAGGCTTGGCCGGGGCAGGCGCGCCACCACGGATGCACTTGATGACGATGAACAGGAACAGGATCTGCGTCGCACCGAAGGTGAACGCGCCGATCGACGAGACCATGTTGAAGTCGGCGAACTGCAGGTTGTAGTCCGGAATCCGCCGCGGCATGCCCGCCAGCCCTACGAAGTGCATGGGGAAGAAGGCCAGGTTCATGCCCACGAACGACAGCCAGAAATGCAGCTTGCCCAGGGTTTCGTCGTACATGTGCCCCGTCCATTTCGGCAGCCAGTAGTAGGCCGAGGCAAAGATGCCGAAGATCGCCCCCGGCACCAGCACGTAGTGGAAATGGGCAACCACGAAATAGGTGTCGTGGTACTGGAAGTCCGCCGGGGCGATGGCCAGCATCAACCCGGAGAAGCCGCCGATGGTAAACAGGATGACGAAGGCGATGGCGAACAGCATCGGCGCCTCGAACGTCATCGCGCCCTGCCACATGGTGCTGACCCAGTTGAACACCTTCACCCCCGTGGGCACGGCGATCAGCATGGTGGCGTACATGAAGAACAACTCGCCCACCACCGGGATGCCGACCACGAACATGTGGTGGGCCCAGACGATGAACGACAGGAAGGCGATGGCGCCGGTGGCGTACACCATCGAGGTGTAGCCGAACAATGGCTTGCGCGAGAACGCCGGAATGATCGAGCTGACCGCGCCGAAGGCCGGCAGGATCATGATGTACACCTCGGGGTGGCCGAAGAACCAGAACACATGCTGGAACAGCACCGGGTCGCCACCGCCGGCGGCGCTGAAGAAGCTGGTGCCGAAGTGGATGTCCATCAGCATCATGGTCACCACGCCCGCCAGCACCGGCATCACGGCAATCAGCAGGAAGGCGGTGATCAGCCAGGTCCAGACGAACAACGGCATCTTCATCAGGGTCATGCCGGGGGCGCGCAAATTGAGGATGGTGGCGATCACGTTGATCGCGCCCATGATCGAGCTGATACCCATCAGGTGGATGGCGAAGATGAAGAAGGTCACGCTGGCCGGGGCGTAGGTGGTCGAGAGCGGGGCATAGAAGGTCCAGCCGAAGTTCGGCCCGCCGCCGGGGCTGAAGAGCGTCGAGACCAGCAGCAGGAAGGCGGCCGGCAACAGCCAGAAGCTGAAGTTGTTCATGCGCGGCAGGGCCATGTCTGGGGCGCCGATCATCAGCGGGATCATCCAGTTGGCCAGGCCGACGAAGGCCGGCATCACTGCGCCGAACACCATGATCAGGCCGTGCATGGTGGTCATCTGGTTGAAGAATTCCGGCTCGACGATCTGCAGGCCGGGCTGGAACAGCTCGGCGCGGATCACCATGGCGAACGAGCCGCCAAGCAGGAACATCGCGAAGCTGAACCACAGGTACATCGTGCCGATGTCCTTGTGGTTGGTGGTCAGCACCCAGCGCATCAGGCCTTTGGCCGGGCCGTGGGCGTGGTCATGGCCGGCATGACCGTGGTCGTCGATCACTGCACTCATGTCCTGTCTCCTGATGTCCGGGTCATTGGCCTTCGGCCTGCTTGAGCGCCAGTACGTCCTTCGGCGTGACCATGTCGCCCTTGTTGTTGCCCCAGGCGTTGCGCTCGTAGGTCACCACCGCGGCGATATCGACTTCCGAAAGTTGCTTGCCGAACGCCGCCATCGAGGTGCCTGGCTTGCCATGGAAGACGATGCCCAGGTGCGCCTCTATCGGCCCGGTGGCGATCTTCGAGCCTTTGAGCGCAGGGAACATCGGCGGCAGGCCCTGGCCTTCGGCCTGGTGACAGGCCACGCAGGTGGTGTGGTAGACCTTGTCGCCACGCTCGACCAGCTCTTCGAGGGTCCACTCCTTGCTGGTCAGCTCCTTGAGCTTGGCGGCCTCGGCCTTGCGCTCGGCGAGCCAGGTGTCGTAGTCGGCCTTGGACTTTACCTCCACCACCACGGGCATGAAGCCGTGGTCCTTGCCGCATAGCTCGGTGCACTGGCCACGGTAGATGCCGGGCTTCTCGACCCGCGTCCAGGCCTCGTTGACGAAGCCTGGGATGGCATCACGCTTGACCGCGAAGGCCGGCACCCACCAGGAGTGAATGACGTCGGCAGCCGTGACCAGGAATCGCACCTTGGCGCCGACCGGCAGCACCAGCGGCTGGTCGACCTCGAGCAGGTAGTGTTCGTCTTTGGGCGCCTGGTTGCGCACCTGCGCGGCGGGCGTGGCCAGGTTGCTGAAGAACTCCACGTCCTGGCCCAGGTACTTGTAGTGCCACTTCCACTGGTAGCCGGTGACCTGGATGTCGATGTCCGACTCGCTGGCATCGTAGATGTCGATCAGCGTCTTGGTCGCGGGGATAGCCATGACCACGAGGATCAGGAAAGGGACCACCGTCCAGAGGATTTCCACCCAGGTGTGCTCGTGGAAATGCGCAGGCTCCTGGCCTGCGGCGCGCCGATGGATGACCATCGACCAGAACATCGCGCCGAACACCACGACGCCGATGACCACGCAGATCCAGAAGATGGTCATGTGCAGGTCGAACACGGCATGGGAGACTTCCGTCGCCCCTGGTGACATGTTGACGGTCCAAGCAGCGTTTGCCTGTCCAACCATCGACCACAGCAGGAGGCCCATCCAGACATGTGGATGTCGCATCATTGCGGGTTCCCCTTATCGTTCTTGTTGTCCCGGAGGCGTGGACGACCTTACGACATGTGGCCTGTACGGCGGATTCGCGTACTCAAATTCGAGTGCCAGGGCTTGTCAGGCAAGGCGCCATGACGAGTCGTAGCCAGCTACGGCGAGGAGTGGCAACGCAGCCTGCCAAGTCCTGGCGCCGAAGTTGAGTGCGCGAGCCACACAGGCCACCCAGGGAGGGAACGGCGGCCAAGACTGCCTGGCTTCGACGACCGAGCCCCCTGCACAGGCAGTCGGGCCTCATCAACGAATCACGTTTCAACCGGAGTATAGACACCGACTAATGGCGCGCAACGACGTCCATGAAATGAACTTCACCAAATTCCGCAAGCGGCTGAAAGGTTTGAGCTTGAGCGGTCGGGGCACAACGATGGCACATTGATATAACTCTTCGAAGTAAGTGCCTTCGGGTTATAACAAATGCGTCTTAGGCACTTCGGGAAGCGAGCTAACTTAGTGTCTTCCGTTTGTAACGCCTTGTCCCTGGAGTTGTCATGAACATCGCTGCTGTACGCGAGCAGATTGCCCAAGCCCACCAACACGAAAAAACGACCGGTCAACTAAAGACCCGCCTCGAACAACAATTGCCTCACCTGCACCCAACGATCCAACTCCCCCAGCAGGACGCCCAGGGAACCTTGACGCGCTTCGTCAGCGCCTACATCGATGAAGTGCCGGAGCTGCTCGAGGCCGCCCACGCGGTCGCCCGCGAAGCTGGCATCGAGTCGCAGATCAAACCGGTGCTGAAGATCGCCGAGGCCTACTTCCTGCAGCCGCCCGAGCTCATGCAAGGTCATGTCGGCCTGGACTGCCTGCTGGATGAAGCCTATCTCGCGCATCGCCTGGTAGAGGAGGTCAACGACCTGTACATCCGGCATTTCCAGCAACCGTTGATCCCCGTGGACACCACCGTGGCCAACCTGATCGCCCACCAGTTGATCGGCGAAACCTTCGCCAACCAGTTGGATGAAGTGGTGCACCACTCGGTGGATGAGATGCTCGACGACGAGAGCTTTGCCGTGGAGTCGGTGGAAGCCTACCGCGAGACCCTGAGCAGCCCTGCGACCGGCGAAGCCTGGAAGCGTTGGCCGTGCCTGTCGCGTCAATTGGGCGTTGAGCTGGGCCGCTCGGCCTGATGCACATGCGTGAAGCAGGGGCTGCCACAGCGCCCCTGCCGATTTCGCACGCTCGGTGCTTTCTTATCTCCGGAAGATGATGTCAAAATGCCTCTAGTCATACGCCTGAGGCAAGGATGCTCAAGTTCTCGCGTTTTTCACCACGCCAACTGCTGTTCACAATCGTCGTCGCAGGCATTGCGCTGCTGGACCCGTTCGGCATTTCCAGCTCCACCGACGAAGCCTCGGCCACCTGGCTCAACCGCCTGCTTGCCGGCAACTATTCCGATGCTGGCCAGCAGCAAGTGGTGGTGATCCTCCTCGACGACGCCTACCTGCTGCGCAACCAGACCTACTGGCCAATGCCCTACAACGAGCAGGCAAAACTGTTCAAGCGCCTGCTGGCCTACAAGCCGCAAGCCGTGTTCGCCGACCTCCTGTATACCCACGACCATTCCCGCAACCTTCCAGGGCAGACGCCGGGCACGCAAAGCCAGCTGCTGGCCAACGTCTTCGAACGCTACCAGCGCCAAGGCATCCCGCTGTTCCTGGCCAACAACGGCCATGCCGCCGGCGATGGTTCGGTCAACACCCTGGCGCGCTTCGCGCAGGTCAGTACACCAGCGCTGGTGAGTTGGAGCGGCCACGGCAGCCAGTACCCCTTGGCCACGCAGACCGGCCTGGGGCTGATGGAGACTCCGGCCTTGAGGCTGTACCGCGAATATTGCCGCACGCGGGCGTGTACGCCATTGCCGCCTGACGCCGCCGCAGCAGCGCAGGAGCCAGACATTGCCGTGCAATGGGGCCTGCACCCCCACCCCTTGCAGCCCCAAGCCTCGGACATCGTCTGCAAGCTGCCGGGCCTGGGCAGGCAATTGATGCAGGCGGTGTTCTGGAAGTTCGACAAGGACGATGGCCCATCGAACTGCACCTACACCCTGACCATTCCCGCCAGCGCCCTGGAAGTCACCGAAAGCGAAGACCGGCAGCTGCTACGCCAGATGCTGGAGGGCAAGCTGGTGCTGGTCGGCGCGAAGATCACCGGGACCGGCGATATCACCTTGTCGCCCCTGTACGGCAATGTGCCCGGCGTCTATCTGCATGCCATGGCGCTGGATAACCTGGTCACCTGGGGCATGGACTACTACCGCTCCATGCCGACCCTGGGCGAGGTCGGCTTCGTCGGCAAGATCGACCTGCTGGACTGCTTCGAGCTGGCCCTGCTGGCGCTTATCGCCCACCTCAAAGGCACGCTCGACGCCCCCCTGTTCACCCGTTCGCTGATGAAACAGCAGCGCCGGCCGCGCAGCGCACCGCTGGCGTCCTGGGTGCTGGTGACAGGCCTGCTGGCTTTACTCAGTGCCGGGCTATGGCTGTTCAACTACACGCCGGCCAACGTGTTCGGCCTGCTGCTGCTTTCCCTCACCCTGTTCAGCACCCGCTTGCAGGCCCTATTCACCCCCAGGGCCTGAACCTCTCGGAATTTTCGACTCAAGGAGCTTAGAGATGCGCACGATTTCCCTTTTCCTGCTGTCGGCACTGTTCAGCCACAGCCTGCTGGCGGCCCCCATGGTCGAAGCCTTCCTCGCCGACCCGCTGGAAGTGCTGGATGAACACGGCAAGCTGCAACGCGATGTGGCCCGCGCCAGCCTGCCCCAGCAACCAATACCGGTGCTGGACTACAACAAAGAGCAAGACCTGGTGCAGCTCGAGCTGGCCGGTCAGAAAGTCTGGGTCGACACCCTGCAGGTACGGGTGAACCCGCCGCTCAACGTGGTGAAGCTGCCTTGCCAGAAACTGCCGAACAACCTGTCGGACGATCACAAGAACAACGCCACCATCGGCTTCGGCTCCGGGTGCAAGAAGTGAGCGGCGGCACCGTGAAAGGCCTGGTCGTGGCCCTGGCGATCGCTTCAGCGGCCCTGCTCAGCGGCTGCCAGACCGTCAGCGGCGCCAATGACGCCCTGATGAACCTGGTCGGTCCTTCCACTCAGTCGCGCCTGGATGGCCGCTACTTCGAGCATGCCGATGTGCGCCAGTACTACCGTCTCGACGCGCAGCGCATCGGCCAGCAACGTCTGAGCTTCGATGGCCGCACGCTGCCGGCCAACGAGATCCGCCAGGAGAACCTGGTGCGCATTCCCCAGCTGGAAAGCTACCTGCAAGGCATCGTCACGCGCCTGGCCAAAGGTTGGCCCGGCGAGCTGCCGACGTTGCAGGTCCGTATCGTCGACACCTACGCCTTCGGCCCGTCGGCCGACCCCTACGGCAACCTGTTCGTGCCGCTGGGGATGATCGACAACGTCGAAAGCGAAGACGAGATCGCCGCCATGCTCGGCCACGAGATGAGCCACGTGCTGCTGAGGCACCACGACCGCCTCGCGGCATTCCAGCAACAGAAGGCTTTGATGGGCAACGTGGCTACCACGCTGGTGGTGGCGGCGGTGGTTCGCGGCACGCAGGTGGAGCGCAGCGCAGATACCCTGAAATTCATCAGCAAGGACCCGCTCGGCACCCAGAAAACCATTGGCGACACGCTGCTCTACACCTCGCTGGCCAACAGTTTTTCGGACAACATCTGGAGCACCGCCTGGGGGCGCTCGCAGGAAGACCAGGCCGACCTGCTCGGCACTGACCTGATGATCCGCGCAGGCTATGCCCCACGGGCCTCCAGCGTCAGCCTGCAGCGCCTGAACGACTTCCAGGGGCAACAAAAGCCGTTGCTGGCGAGTTTCCTCAAGGAACGCCAGAGCGCCATGCAGGCCTCGCTGCAACAGTTCAACGTCAAGCAGTTCAACCAGGAGCTGAACACCCTGCTCAACCAAGGGGTGAACACCGCAATCGCTTCCACCAGCGAGTACTTCAAGCGCTCGCACATGTCGCCGCTGCAACGCGACGAAGACCTGCGCCAGTACCTGCAACGCGAATACCGCGAACAGAGCCGTGCGCGGGTAGACCGCCGGAGCTGGCCGCAGGTACGCGACGCGGTAGCCGTGCGCCAGGCGCTGCAAGGCTACAAGGACGCCTACGCAGCCTTGGCGGCACTGGAACAGAAGCAGCACCGCGAAGCCGCCGAGTTCATCAAACGCGCGCTGGCCTCACCGGTGGCCAACCAGCCCGGCGTGCGCCGCGCCGCCATCAACCTCCACCTCGCCCGGGGTGACGGCCGCGCCGCAGCGGCGGAGCTTGCAGCCATCCAGGACTGGTCGCTGGCAGGGCCATCGGTCTACGACCTGATGATCGGCTACCACCTCAAGCAGCGCGATCCGAAAGCGGCGCTGGCGATGATCGAGCAGGCCGAGCGCAACCTGGGCTCAGAGGAGCTGTTCATCGCCGAGAAGCTGCTGGCCAACCAACAGCTCGAAGCCGACGCCCAGGTGGAGCAGGTCATGCGCAAGTGCCAGCAGTACCCCAACCGCAAGGAACAATGCCGCAAGCTGGCACCCAAGCTGGCCAAGGCCTGAGTACCCAGCCCGGGCGCTGCGCTCAGACCTGCACCGCTCGGCGCAACCGGCCCTCGATCCGGCGTTTGAGACCGCGCTGCTCGACCAACAGGCGCGAGCCATTGGCCCGGCTTGCGCGGCCCCAGTCTTCGAGCAACTCCAGCACCGAGTGATCGATATAGCTCAGGTTGCTCAACGGCACATGCAAGGTGGTGCCGGTCGGCACGCTGTCCAACGCCTGGGTCAGAGCCGGCACCTTGAGAAAGGTGGCCGCGCCGCTCAGGCGCAGTTCCATGTGTCCGGGCTTGTCCAGGTCCACCAGGTTGATCTTCAGCCGTGCGGCCTTGAACGCCAGTTTCAGCAAAGTCAGGGCGAAGCCCAGCAGCACACCGGTAAGCAGGTCGGTGAAGATGATCGCCAGCGCGGTGGCTGCGTAGGTGAACACCGGCATGCGCCCATAACGGCCGAGGCTGCGCAGGGCCTTGAAGTCGACCAGCTTCACCCCGGTGAACACCAGCACGCCAGCCAGGCTCGCCACCGGGATCTGCTGCAACACACTGCTCAGCGCAACCACGAACGCCAGCAGCCACAGGCCATGGAGAATCGCCGAGCAGCGGGTTTGTGCCCCGGCCTGGACGTTGGCCGAGCTGCGCACGATCACCCCGGTCATCGGCAGCGCGCCGAGTATGCCGCAGAGCATGTTGCCGACACCCTGGGCGGACAATTCACGGTCGAAGTCCGAACGCTGGCCATTGTGCATGCGGTCTACCGCCGCAGCTGAAAGCAGCGTCTCGGCGCTGGCGATGAAGGCCAGGGCGAGGGCGGCGACCAGCAGGGTGGGGTCGGCGAGCGCAAGCAAGTCGTCCGGGCGCAGCCAGTCGATGGCCTCGGAAAGGTCAGCCGGCACCTGCACGCGGTTCACCGGCAACGCCAACCAGATGCTCAAGGCCGTCATCGCCGCGACACCCAGTAACGCACCCGGCACGAAGCGCAGCCGCTGCGGCTTGAAGCGCTCCCAGCCCCACATCAACGCGATGGTGCCAAGGCCCAGGGCGCCGGCCTGCCAGGCCTGGCTTTGCTGGGGCAGTGCCGAGGCCAGGGTGGCCGGGAAGGCCAGTAGGTTATCCATACCCGATGGCTGGGGCGCCGTGTCGAACATCACGTGCACTTGCGACAGCACGATCAACACGCCGATACCGGCCAGCATGCCGTACACCACCGCAGGCGCGGTGACGCGGAACCAGCAGCCCAGGCGAAAACGCCCCGCCAAAAGTTGCAACAGGCCCGCCAGCAGCAGAATCGGCCCGAGCATGGCCATGCCGTGCTGGCGCACCAGCTCGAACACCAGCACCGCCAGGCCCGCCGCAGGTCCGCTGACTTGTAGCGGCGAGCCCGCCAGAAAGCCCACCACGATACCGCCGATGATCCCAGTGATAAGCCCCTTGGCCGGGGGCATGCCGGAGGCGATCGCAATGCCCATGCACAACGGCAAGGCCACCAGGAAGACCACCACCGATGCCAGTAACTCTCGCGGCAAAGCCGCTCTGATCTGTGTCGTATTCACCGTAACACTCCTTTTCTATCGCTCGGCCATTCCTCTGGCCGAGGGCACGGGGGTTCCCTGAATCGCGCGCAGGCGCGGGCCGCCAGCGGGTTTGCCGGCAGGGCAGACAGGGAAATTCAAGGCAGCCGAAGACCGCGCCGCGCCTCTAGGGGCGCAGCCGGCTATTCAAGTTCTTTCGGGTGCTAGGGTCGCTTAGTAGCGGCCTCTCGGAGTAGCGCTGGGCACCGGCTCACCGGCAGTCAGCGGCAGGAAGCGGTCGGTGGCGGCATCGTAGGCTTCGATGCGGCTGGTCTCGATGTCGTACAGCCAGCCGTGGATGTACAGCTGGCCAGCTGCCAGGCGCGAGGCCACCGAAGGGTGGGTGCGCAGGTGATGCAGCTGGGCGATGACGTTTTCCTTGGTCAGCACCTGCATGCTCTCGTGCTCGGTGTCGCAGGAGCAGTTGTTCTCGACCACGGTACGCGCCACTTCGGCGTGGCGCAGCCAGGCAGAAACGGTCGGCATCTTGGTCAGGGACTGTGGGTTGAGCACCGCACGCATCGCACCACAATCGGAGTGGCCGCACACGATGATGTGGTGCACGCCCAAGGCCAGCACGGCGTACTCGATGGCACTGGAAACACCGCCGTTCATCTGGCCGTAGGGCGGTACCACGTTGCCGACGTTACGGGTCACGAACAGATCGCCCGGCGAACTTTGGGTAATCAGCTCGGGGACGATGCGCGAGTCGGCGCAAGTGATGAACATGGCGCGCGGCTTCTGCGCGGTAGCGAGCTTCTTGAACAGCTCTTGCTGCTCGGGGAAGACGTCATGGTGAAACTTCAGGAAGCCGTCGACGATGTGCTTCAGGGCGACATCGGCGCTCTCGGCAGGAACGTCCGGAGCGGGCTTGGATGGGTCCTTGACGGGCATGATTCATCCTCTTGACGGTTTGTAGGTAGGGTCCATATTACCGGGGAAAGATTCTGGCTATGCGGAGAATTAGATGACACGCACAGGCCATTAATCACAGTCGCTGCTGACTGATTTCCTACGCTACGGGAGAAAACTTAACTGAAACTGAATTCGAAGGCTCTAGAACGGGCGTTCCAGGAAATTCAGGTGGGTGCTCGATAATAGCAAAAAAGCATCAATCGCCAATACCCCAGAATGAAATTATTGGCTTGTATGAGCGACGTTTGGGGTATGGCATCGCTTTCAGGGACGACGCAATTTCGTGTAGGAGCGGGCTGGCCCGCTCCTACAGCGGCCGATCGACCAGCCTGCAAGGCGCAACCGCTTCTGTCAGAACAACCCCATCTGCCGCCCCGGCGGGCAAAACGCCGTACAGTCCAGCGCCAGCGACTCGCGCCCCTCGAAGCCCAAACGTCGCATGGCCTTGGCGAAACGCTGGGCCAGCAGTTCGGCGAACACGCCTTCGCCGCGCATGCGGGCGCCGAAGCGACTGTCGTACAGCTCGCCACTGCGGCTCTGGCGGATCAGGCTCAGCACATGGGTGGCGCGCTGCGGGTGGTGGTCGTGCAGCCATTGCTCGAACAATGGCGCCACTTCCAGCGGCAGGCGCAGCAGCATGTACGCCGCGCTCTGCGCGCCGGCCGCTTTCGCCGCTTCCAGCAGGCGCTCAAGTTCGTTGTCGTTGACCATCGGGATCATCGGCGAACACAGCACCCCCACGGGTACACCGGCCTCGCGCAACACACGGATGGCGCGCAAACGCGCCTTGGGCGCCGCTGCGCGGGGTTCGAGGGTGCGCTTGAGCTCGTCGTCCAAGGTGGTGAGGCTGATCATCACCCGCACCAAGCGCTGGCTCGCCAGCTCCGCCAGCAGGTCGAGGTCGCGCAGCACCAGCGAACCCTTGGTGACGATGGTGACCGGGTGACGGTAGCGCAGCAGCACTTCGAGCAGGCGCCGGGTCAGGCGCTGCTCGCGTTCGATGGGCTGGTAGGGGTCGGTGTTGGAGCCCAGGTTGATCGGCGCGCACGTGTAGCCCGGTTTGCTCAACTGCTGCTCGAGCACTTCGGCGGCGTTGGTCTTGGCGATCAGCTTGGTTTCGAAGTCCAGGCCGGGGGAGAGGTCCCAGTAGGCGTGGCTGGGGCGCGCGTAGCAGTAAATGCAGCCGTGCTCGCAGCCGCGGTAGGGGTTGATGGCGCGGTCGAAGGGCAGGTCAGGGGAGGTGTTGCGGCTGATGATGGTCTTGGCCAGCTCTACCCGCACTTCGGTGCCTTGGGTGGGCGGGACTTCCTGGTACCAGCCGTCGTCCTCCACCACCGAGCGGCTTGGGGCGAAGCGGTTGTGCGGGTTGGTGGCGGTGCCACGGCCGCGCAGGGAGGTTGGCGTCATGATGAGAAAACCCGAATTACTGTATGCGCATACAGTAATTCGGGTTTCTCGTTTCGACCAGTGCCGGTGGGCGGAATTACCCCGCCGTCACTCAGGCTTTTTCAGCTTGGGGTTGGGGAAGAACTGCACCGCCTGCACCTTGACCGGCGTCGCCGCCGCCTTCGGCGCCAGCTGGTTGACCCGCGTGCCCAGTTCCTTGGGCACCGACAGCCCCTGCTCGTTGAGCGTGTCGGTGAAACCGCAGGCCACGCACTCACGGTGCGGCACGTCGTCTTCGCTCCACATCATCAGTTTGTCGGGCTCGCTGCATGCCGGGCATACCGCCCCGGCGATGAAGCGCTTCTTGGTCTTGTTCACAACCACCTCGCTCATGCTGCCGCGTCCTCGCTCAACCCACTATGGCGCAGCAACGCGTCGATGGACGGCTCGCGGCCACGGAAGTCGACGAACAGCACCATCGGCTCGCGGGAACCGCCCCGGGCCAGGACCGCTTCACGGAACGCGCGACCGGTCTCGGGGTTGAGCACGCCTTCTTCCTCGAAGCGCGAAAAGGCATCGGCCGACAGCACTTCCGCCCATTTGTAGCTGTAGTAACCGGCCGCATAACCGCCAGCGAAGATGTGCGCGAAGCTGTTGGGGAAGCGGTTGTACGCGGGCGGACGCATCACCGACACCTCGTCGCGTACCCCTTCGAGCACCTGCAGCACGCTGCGGCCATCGCCATGGGTGGCGTGCAGCTCGAAGTCGAACAGCGAGAACTCCAGCTGACGCACCATCATCATGCCGGACTGGAAGTTCTTCGCCGCCAGCATCTTGTCGAGCAGGTCCTGGGGCAGTGGCTCGCCGGTCTCGTAGTGGCCGGAGATCAGCGCCAGGCCTTCGGGCTCCCAGCACCAGTTCTCCATGAACTGGCTCGGCAGCTCCACCGCGTCCCAGGCCACGCCGTTGATGCCGGAAACGCCGGCATGGTCGATGCGGGTCAGCAGGTGGTGCAGGCCGTGGCCGAACTCGTGGAACAGGGTGGTCACTTCGTCATGGGTCAGCAGCGCAGGCTTGCCGGGGGCTGCCGGAGTGAAGTTGCACACCAGGTTGGCCACCGGGCTTTGCAGGCTGCCAGAGGCAGTGCGGCGACGATCGCGGGCGCCGTCCATCCAGGCGCCGCCACGTTTGTTGGCGCGGGCGTAGAGGTCGAAGAAGAAGCGCCCCACATGCTGGCCGTTTTCCTTGATCTCGAACAGGCGCACGTCAGGGTGCCAGGCGTCGAAGCCCTTGAGCTCGGCGATTTCGATGCCGTACAGGCGCTGCACGATGGTGAACAGGCCGGACAGCACCTTGTCGACCGGGAAGTACGCGCGCAGGGTTTCCTGAGACACACTGTAGCGCTGCTCGCGCAGCTTCTCGCCGAAGTAGCCGGCGTCCCAGCTGGCCAGCTCAGGGGTGCCCTGCTCGGCAGCATAGGCCTTGAGCTGCTCCAGGTCCTGAGCGGCGAACGGCTTGGAACGCTTGGCCAGGTCACGCAGGAAGCTCAGTACCTGGTCGCTGGACTCGGCCATCTTGGTGGCCAGGCTCAGCTCGGCGAAGTTCGCGTAGCCCAGCAGTTTGGCCAGCTCCTGGCGCAGGTCGAGGATTTCCGCCATGACCGGGCCGTTGTCGAACTGGCCGGCGTGGGCACCCTGGTCGGAGGCGCGAGTGCAGTAGGCGGCGTAGAGCTCTTCACGCAGGGCGCGGTCGGTGGCGTAGGTCATCACCGCGTAGTAGCTGGGGAATTCCAGGGTAATCAGCCAGCCCTCGAGGCCCTTGGCCTGCGCGGCGGCGGCCATTTGCGCCTTGGCCGAGTCGGTCAGGCCGGCCAGAGCCGCTTCGTCGGTGATGTGCTTGGTCCAGGCCTGGGTGGCGTCGAGCAATTGGTTGGAGAAGCGGCTGCCCAGCTCGCTCAGGCGGCTCTGCACTTCGGCATAGCGCTGCTGCTGGTCGGCTGGCAGGTCGATACCCGACAAACGGAAGTCTCGCAGGGCGTGGTCGAGAATGGTTTTCTGCGCCACGTCGAAACTGGCGGCTTCCGGGCCGTTGGCCAGGGCCTGGTAGGCCTCGAACAGCGCACGGTTCTGCCCCAGCTCGGTGGAATAGGCGCTCAGCGCCGGCAGGCACGACTCGTAGGCCTCGCGCAGCTCCTTGCTGTTGCACACCGCATTGAGGTGGCTGACCGGGCTCCAGGCGGCGCCCAGGCGGTCGTTGAGTTCGTCCATGGCCAGCACCAGGCCAGCCCAGGTGGGGTTCCTGCCCTGCTGCTCGAGGATATCGGCGATGGCCTTGCGGTTGTCGGCCAGGATCTGCTCGATGGCCGGCAGTACGTGTTCGGCACGGATCGCCGAGAAGGGCGGCAGATCGTAAGACTGCAGAAGTGGATTGTTCGCACTCACGGTTTGGATACCTTGGCAGGAGGAAACACTCGCCCATCTTAATTACAATCGACGCCGACCGCAGCAGGCAGCCTGCCTATCGGCATTCAAGAGGGGCGCTATCATGGCCATCCGAACCTTCCAGCAACACACGCCAAGCCTTGGGCCGCGGGCCTTCGTCGACCGTTCGGCGGTGGTCCTGGGCGACGTGCAGATCGGCGAGGACAGCTCGGTCTGGCCGTTGACCGTGATCCGCGGCGACATGCACCGCATCCGCATCGGCGCACGCACCAGCGTGCAGGACGCCTGCGTGCTGCACATCACCCACGCCGGGCCTTTCAACCCGGACGGCTTCCCGCTGATCATCGGCGACGAGGTGACCATCGGCCACAAAGTGATGCTGCACGGCTGCACCCTGGGCAACCGCATCCTGGTCGGCATGGGCAGCACCATCATGGACGGCGCCATCGTCGAGGACGAGGTGATCATCGGCGCCGGCAGCCTGGTGCCGCCGGGCAAACGCCTGGAGAGCGGCTACCTGTACGTCGGCAGCCCGGTGAAGCAGGCCCGGCAGCTGACCGACAAGGAGCGCGCGTTCTTCCCCTACAGCGCGGCGAACTACGTGAAGCTCAAGGACCAGCACCTGGCCGAAGGCTACGACCAACCTTGATGGCCCATTCGCGGGCAAGCCCGTTCCTGCAGCGTCCGCACTGATCTCTGTAGGAGCGGGCTCGCCCGCGAAGAGGTCCCCGAAATACTCGAGTGGGCTCCATACCATGCACCATCAGAACATCCTCTTCGACCTCGACGGCACCCTGACCGACCCGCGTCTGGGCATCACCCGTTCGATCCAGTACGCCCTGGCCAAGCTGGGCATCGACGAGCCGGACCTTGCGCGCCTGGAGCACTTCATCGGCCCGCCGCTGTTGCAGCAGTTCATGCACGCCTATGGGTTCGACGAGGCCAGGGCCTGGGAGGCGGTGAACTTCTATCGCGAGCGCTTCCGGGTCACCGGCCTATACGAGAACCTGGTATTCGAAGGCGTGCCGCAACTGTTGGAAACCCTCAGCGGCCAGGGCCGCACACTGTACGTAGCCACCTCCAAGCCCTGGGAATTCGCCCGCGAGATCGCCCGGCATTTCGCTTTCGACCACCACTTCAAGGTGATCTATGGCAGCGAGCTGGATGGCACCCGTACCAACAAGGTCGAGTTGATTCGCCACCTGCTGGACGAAGAAGGGCTGGACCCGGCGCAGACGCTGATGATCGGCGACCGCAAGCACGACCTGATCGGCGCGCGCAGCAATGGCTTGCAGGCGGTGGCGGTGGGGTATGGATTCGGCAGCCGCGAAGAGCTCGCGGCCGAGGCGCCGGCGTTTCATTTCGAAACCGTCGCCGAGTTGCAAGCGGCGTTCGCCAGGGGCTAGCGATGGGCAAGGGGCTGCGTTGCAGCCCTATAGGTGCGTTGCCCACTTCAGCATCTGGGCCTTGCGCTGCTGCGCAGGCAATCGTCCCAGCGCCTCGACTCGCTCATAGAACCGCGCCCAATCCCCATCGACCGCTCGGAACAACCCCACGAACGCCGGCACCCACTGGTCATAAAGCCCGAACGGCAGCAGCTTGGCATTGCTCATCGGCCCATATACCCAGGCATCGAAACGCCGGTCACCAGCCCAGGCGCCATCGCGCAGCACCCGGTACTCCTGGCGCATGCGCTCGAACTGCGCCTGCTTGGCCGCCCGCTTGCCTGCGTCATCCAACGGCCCGGCATAGATCGCCTGCAACCGCTGGCGGGTATCCAGCACCAGCTGGGTGAACTGCTCGCGCTGCTGCGTACGTTCCTGTGCAAGCGGGGGCAGCCCGCGCGCCATGCGCCATTGGCGTGTGCCCTCCTGCTCGACGAAGGTGGCAAAGGACTCGTTGAATTCGGTGTCGTCCTGTACATAGAACCGCTGGTGGGCCAGCTCGTGGAAGATCAGCGAGGCCAGGCGCTCGTCCCCCCAGCCGACCATCGAAGACAGGATCGGGTCGTCGAACCAGCCCAGGGTCGAGTAGGCCTCGACGCCGCCCACGTACACCTCCAGCCCTTGCTCACGCAGCAAGGCTGCCGCCCCACGCGCGGCGCCCTGGCGGTAATAGCCGCGGTAGGCGACACATCCGGCGACGGGAAAACAATGGGTCACAGGGTCCAGCGAAAGCTCGGGCGTGGCGAACACGTTCCACACCACGTACGGACGACCCAGGTCGGCGTAGACCCGGTAGCTGCCGTTATCCGGCAGTTTCAGCTGCTCGCTGGCGAAAGTCCGGGCCTGTTCGGCATGGGCAAGACGCTCACGCAGCCTGGGCTCGGTGGTGGGGTCTTGCAGCAAATGCGCGACCGGCTGACGCGCCCGCAACAGCTGCCATTGCCCTTCAGCCAACTGGCCGTAGTAGCCAATGCCGGAGCAACCGCTCAGCAGAAGCGCGGCCAACACGGGAACCAAGCGCCCCCGAACGTGGTCGAGAGCCCCACGGAAAAGAAAAAGTCGAAGCATCGCAGGCTGTCTGTCTCGCTCATGGCCGGTGCGTTCCAAGACTACTTGCCAAGGGGAAGTTTCGCCATGCGTACACTGTTTGCCATCGCCATGCTTGGACTGCTGTCCGGTTGCGCAAGCCTGCCGGACCCCGACCCCAACCAGGCCTGGGTCGACCTGGCGCCCCACGGCGACACCTCGCTGCACGCCATGCAGGTGGACGAGCGCGACTGGATCGACAACCGCTATTTCGAAGTGCAGCCCGGCAGCCACGAGCTGACCGTGCGCTACCAGTTCGCCGTGGCGCCAGGCAACATCGGCCCTGGCCAGGAACCGCTGTGGCGCGACTGCCAGCTGAACCTGACCTTCAAGGGCTTCAACGCCGGCCAGCGCTATCGGCTGCAAGCCGGCAGCATCGGCTTCCACCCTTGGCTGAAACTGTATGACGACCAGCAAAAACTGGTAGGTCGCGGTGAGCCAGCAGGCTGCCATCACAGCTGATCAGCGCTATGCTTATCCCTTAGTGAACCGCAAGCGGAGCTCCACCATGCGCCAGCCCATGATGCTGATCGCCCTCAGTGCGTTAGGGGCCTGCGCCAGCCCCTTGCCGCCCAAAGACCCGGAAAAGGCCTGGGTCGACCTGTACACCACCACCCCCGGCCGTACGATCATGGCCGACCGCCTTGACGGCAAGCGCCTGGAAGATGGCCGCTATTTCCAGATCACGCCAGGGCAACATGAACTGGTGGCGCGCTTCGACTACGAAGTCCAGGCCGGCGGCTTCAATGCCGACCCCACCGAACGAATCTGCTACCTGACCGTGCGCTACGACCACTTCAAGGCCGGCGAGCGCTATCGCCTGGAAGCGCGGGCACCGGCCATGCAACCGCAAGTATTGCTCTACGACGGCAACCGCAAGGTGGTGGTGAACGAGCCGAGCAGGGTGTTCTGCGTTCCTTGAAACGCTGACGGCCCCACGCGGGGGCCGTCATGCCTCTAACGGTCGTTCTTCTGGTAGATGATTTTCCGGGTGCCGGCATCGCAGCTGCCGACCACCATGTTGGGGTCCTTCACCTCGGCGTTCGGCACAATCTCCAGGGTATAGGACGGCACACCCGCGGCCTGGATTTTCGCCTCGATCTCGGCCTTGAGTTCCTCGCACGGCTTGACTGCGGCCCACGAAGAAGAAGCCAGCAGGCAAGCCACCACAGCAGTCGCTACACGGATCATGGGAAGGCTCCTGGTAAGGCAGACGCGCTGCCGATGCCCGTTAGACTACAGCAAACCCGCCCCGTTACCGCTTCAGCCCAGCAATGTCGCATCCAGGCTGATCTGCGCGTTCAGCACCTTGGACACCGGGCAACCGGCCTTGGCCTTGTTGGCGATCTCCAGGAACTGCGCCTCGCTGGCACCGGGCACCTTGGCCTTGAGGGTCAAGTGTACTGCCGTGATGGCAAAGCCATCGGCCTGCTTGTCGAGGGTGACCTCGGCGATGGTGTCGATACGCTCCGGGGTCAGCCCCTCCTCTCCCAGCATCATCGACAGTGCCATGGAAAAGCACCCTGCGTGGGCGGCGCCGATCAGCTCCTCGGGGTTGGTGCCGGGCGAGCCTTCGAAGCGGGTGTTGAAGCCATAGGGGTTCTGCTTGAGCGCGCCACTTTCGGTGGACAGCAGGCCCTTGCCGTCCTTCAGGCCACCTTGCCAGATCGCCGATGCTGTCTTTTTCATGATTGCCTCCTGGTCGTTGAGTTTGCGTACCTAAGGGTCAGAGGGCCGCTTCGTACAGCAAGTTCAGAACAATCTGGACCAAGCCATTGAATCTGCCGAATGCGCCCATACAGAGATCAAGAGGCCTATGGCCAACCCATTTTGCGGAGGCTCCCATGACGCTGCTGCGTGACCTGAAGATTTCCACCCTCGACCTGGTGCCAGTGCGCGCCGACAGCGGCCCTGCGCAAGCGCTGCGCAACTCGCTGGACCTCGCGCAGCATGTCGAGCGCTTGGGCTACCACCGCTTCTGGGTCGCCGAGCACCACAACATGGATGGTATCGCCAGCTCTGCCACTGCCGTGTTGATCGGCCATCTGGCCGGTGGCACCTCGACGATTCGCGTGGGCTCCGGCGGCGTAATGCTGCCCAACCACGCGCCGCTGGTAATTGCCGAGCAGTTCGGCACCCTGGCCAGCCTCTACCCTGGCCGCATCGACCTGGGCCTGGGGCGCGCGCCGGGCTCCGACCAGATGACCGCTCGCGCTCTGCGCCGGGAACGCTCCGGCAGCGCCGACGACTTTCCCGACGATGTGGAGGAGCTGTCGCGCTACCTCGGCCCGCGTACACCCGACCAGCAGGTCATTGCCGTGCCTGGCCACGACACCGAGGTGCCGCTGTGGCTGCTCGGCTCCAGCCTGTTCAGCGCCCAACTGGCCGGCATGCGCGGCCTACCGTACGCGTTCGCCTCGCACTTCGCGCCGCGCTACATGCACGAGGCGATCCGCATCTACCGAGACCACTTCAAGCCATCCACCGTGCTGGACAAACCTTATGTGATGCTGGGTGTGCCGATGGTGGTGGCGGAGACCGACGACAAGGCCGAGTTCCTGGCCACGTCGGTATACCAGCGCATCCTCGCGTTGATTCGCGGCCAGAGCCTGATGCAGCGCAAGCCGGTGCCAAGCATGGACGGCCTGTGGCTGCCCCACGAGCGTGATGCGGTGGGCAGCTTCCTGGGCCTGGCGATGATAGGCAGCCCGCAAAAGGTGCGGGGCAAGGTGGAGGTATTGCTGGAGCAGACAGGGGCGGACGAGCTGATCTTTACCTGCGACCTGTACGAGCATGCGGACCGGTTGCGCGCTTATGAGCTGTTGGCGCAGGCGCTGAAGGCCGAGTAAGGCTTCGGTCTTTCAGCGGATTCCTCGCGGGCAAGCCCGCTCCTGCAGGTACCGTGCAGCCTGGAGAACGCCCTGCACCTGTAGGAGCGGGCTGCCCGCGAAGAACACACCGCTCAGCCACGCCGGTAGACGATTTCCTTGGTCCCGGCTTCGCAACTGCCAACGACCTTTCCGGCAGGCTCACCCTTGGCGACGATTTCCAGGCTGTAACCGGAAACCCCTTTGGCATCGAGCTTCTCGGTAATCTCGGCCTTCAGCTCCTCGCATGGCTTACCCGCCGCCATGGCGCTACCTGCCAGCACCATCAAGCCCACTGCTACAAACACTGTTTTCATCGATCGCTTTCCTTGTTCAGAGAAAAAACAGCAAAAAGGTGCCAATTCCCATTGGCACCTCGGATCTATTACCCCATCAAGCGACCACAGGCTATCCCAGCACTGTTTCAGCTATTTGCGATGCGGAAACCGACTTTCAGGGTCACCTGGAAATGCGCGGCCTTGTTGTCGCGAATGTGCCCTCGGGTCTCGATAACCTCGAACCACTCGAGGTGCTTGATGCTCTTGCCGGCCTCGGCCAGGGCGTTGTTGATCGCTTCCTCGATGCTGGTGGGCGACGACCCGACCAGTTCGATCTTCTTGTAGGTGTGGTGATCGGACATGAGAGCTCTCCTTGGATGTAGGGCTGGTTTGAGCCTAGCAGTGCAGGCCAGGTTTACCTGCGAGCCATCGCCGCCCCCGAAAGTTCGATCGCACTTTCAGCGCAGCGGGCAGTCGCAATTCGTACACCTACTCAGCGAAGGAGAGTCCACATGGCCCGCAATGCGTTGCGCAAAACCTCACTGGAAAGCATGGAAGCCGAGATCGAGAGCCTGCTCAAGACCTTGGAAGACCTCAAGCACGATGCTTCGGAAGAGTCGCACAAAACCATGAAGGCGCTGCGCGGCAACGCCCAGAATGCCCTGAAACATTCGCGCAGCCTGCTGGCAGATACCTACGAGGAAGTGAAGACCCGCACCCGCGAAACCGGCATCGCCACCCGCGACTACGCCCAGGAACACCCCTGGACTACCGCGGGCGTAGCCGTTGGCGCCGTCGGCCTGCTGGCCGCCTGGCTGCTGTACCGACGCAACTAATCGGCTTGGCTGTCCAATTCCTGGCGCAACCACTGCGCCAGCTGCTCGGCGCGCCCATCGGCGGCGCGCCGCGGCACCCACAGCGCCAGCGCCGCCGGGGTGGGCGAAAAGCCCCATGGCGCAGCGAGGCGACCCGCTCGCAGGTCGTCCGCTACCAGCGGCTGCGGGGCGATGGCCACGCCCAACCCTGCCACCGCTGCTTCCAGCAGGTAATACAGATGCTCGAACGCCTGGCCGAACGTCAGTTCGCCAGGTGTCAGCGCATGTTGCTCGGCCCAGGTCGGCCAGGCCTGCGGGCGTGAGGTGGTATGCAGCAGCGCCTCGCCCGCCAACGCATTGGCCGGTGCGTCTCGCAACCGCGCGAAACCTGGGCAATGCGGGCTTAACACCGGCCCGATACGCTCCTCGGCCAGCACATGCACCTGCATGTCAGCAGGCCATGGCGGCTCGGCGTACACCAATAGCGCGTCGAGCCCCGGGCGGCGTGGGTCCAGGTCGCCTTCCCCGGCAGAAAGGTGCAGGCGCAATTGCGGAAGGTCGGCATTCAAGCGCCCAAGGCGCGGAATGAACCAGCGCGCCAGCAGGCTGCCGGAGCAGCCCAGGACGAAGGGCGCCTCTTGGACATCACGGCTGAGTTCGGCGCACACCCCACGCAGACGGTCGAACGCCTCGAAGCTGGCGTCGCGCAGACGGATGCCGGCATCTGTGAGTTTGATGCCACGGCCATCCTTGACGAACAGCGCCACGCCCAGGTGCTCTTCCAGCACCTTTATTTGCCGGCTAACCGCGCCATGGGTCACGTGCAGCTGTCCCGCAGCCTGGCTGACACTGTTCAGCCGGGCGGTGGCCTCGAAAGCTCGCAGGGCGTTGAGGGGAGGGAGATCCTGGCGCATTGTATTGGTGAGTTTTCCTGACAGGTTCGCGCAATCTTATCGGTTTTCAGCAGGCGATGCGCTGGGTAGAGTAGGCCCATCGATCAACGGTGTTCTCTTCGCGGGCTTGCCCGCGAAAGAACCGCCCCGGACTCAAGCCCAACCACCCAATTTCAACGCCCCTGGAGCGCCCCATGACCCAGTCCCAATACCGCCCCGGCCCCGATGCCAACGGCCTGTTCGGCTCGTTCGGCGGCCGCTACGTGGCCGAGACCCTTATGCCCCTGGTCCTGGACCTGGCACGCGAATACGAAGCGGCCAAGGCCGACCCCAAGTTCCTCGAAGAACTGGCCTACTTCCAGCGCGACTACATCGGCCGCCCCAACCCGCTGTATTTCGCCGAGCGCCTCACCGAGCATTGCGGCGGCGCGAAGATCTTCTTCAAGCGCGAAGAACTCAACCACACCGGCGCGCACAAGGTGAACAACTGCATCGGCCAGGTGCTGCTGGCCAAGCGCATGGGCAAGAAACGCCTGATCGCTGAAACCGGCGCCGGCATGCACGGCGTGGCCACCGCCACCGTCGCTGCGCGCTTCGGCCTGCCCTGCGTGATCTACATGGGCGCCACCGACATCGAGCGTCAGCAGGCCAACGTGTTCCGCATGAAGCTGCTGGGCGCCGAGATCGTTCCGGTCACTGCCGGCACCGGCACCTTGAAGGACGCCATGAACGAGGCCCTGCGCGACTGGGTCACCAACGTCGAAGACACCTTCTACCTGATCGGCACCGTGGCCGGCCCGCACCCTTACCCAGCCATGGTCCGCGACTTCCAGTCGATCATCGGCAAGGAAACCCGCGCCCAGCTGCACGAGAAGGAAGGCCGCCTGCCGGACAGCCTGATCGCCTGCGTCGGCGGCGGCTCCAATGCCATGGGCCTGTTCCATAACTTCCTCGAGGACGAAAGCGTGCAGATCGTCGGCGTCGAAGCCGGCGGCCATGGCGTGCACACCGACAAGCATGCCGCCAGCCTGAACGGTGGAGTACCGGGTGTGCTGCACGGCAACCGTACCTACCTGCTGCAGGACAACGACGGCCAGATCACCGACGCCCATTCGATTTCCGCCGGCCTGGACTACCCCGGCATCGGCCCGGAGCACGCCTACCTGCACGAAGTGAAGCGCGTTGAATACGTCAGCATCACCGACGACGAAGCGCTCGACGCCTTCCACGCCACCTGCCGCCTCGAGGGCATCATCCCGGCGCTGGAAAGCTCCCACGCCTTGGCCGAGGCCATCAAGCGCGCACCGACCCTGCCCAAGGACCATCTGATGGTGGTGTGCTTGTCTGGCCGTGGCGACAAGGACATGCAAACCGTGATGAACCACATGGCTGCCCAGGAGAACCAGGCATGAGCCGTCTTGAACAACGTTTCGCCGAGCTGAAGGCCGAAGGCCGCTCGGCGCTGGTCACCTTTGTCACTGCGGGCGACCCTGGCTACGACGCCTCCCTGGCGATCCTCAAGGGCCTGCCTGCTGCGGGCGCCGACGTGATCGAACTGGGCATGCCGTTCACCGACCCGATGGCCGACGGCGTAGCGATCCAGCTCGCCACCCTGCGCGCCCTGGAAGCCGGCCAGACCCTGGCGAAAACCCTGCAGATGGTCCGCGAGTTCCGCGTTGGCGACCAGACCACGCCGATCGTACTGATGGGCTACTACAACCCGATTCACCGCTTTGGCGTAGAGCAGTTCGTCGCCGAGACCAAGGAGGCGGGGGTCGATGGCCTGATCATCGTCGACCTGCCACCCGAACACGATGCCGAACTCGCCACCCCGGCCCAGGCCGCAGGCATCGACTTCATCCGCCTGACCACGCCGACCACCGACGACGCCCGCCTGCCGCGCGTGCTCGAGCGCAGCTCGGGGTTCGTCTACTACGTGTCGGTAGCGGGTGTGACCGGTGCAGGTTCGGCCACCACCGAGCATGTGACCGAAGCCATCGCCCGCCTGCGCCGCCATACCGATTTGCCGATCAGCGTCGGTTTCGGGATCCGCACGCCAGAGCAGGCGGCGGCCATCGCCAAGTTGGCGGATGGCGTGGTGGTGGGTTCGGCACTGGTCGACAAGGTCGCCCAGGCCAAGGATGCCGACCAGGCCGTGGGCGACGTGCTGAGCCTGTGCTCGGCGCTGGCTGAAGGTGTACGCGGCGCTCGTCGCTGAAAGCTTGCGCCCGTCACCTGGCATTTTTGCCAGTAGCGCAGGAAAAACCTGAAATCGCATGATGAGCTTTCCAACTTTGCTGAAGGAATAGCTGTCATGCGATTGATCGGAACTGCTCTAGTGGCGCTGTTGATGATGGGTAATGCCGTTGCGGCAACTTGCCCAGCTTCAAAAGATATCAAAGAGGCCAGCGCACCTAGCTCTGAGGACGGTTTTGAGGGTTACGCGTATACCGCCGAGAACGGAAAGTGGCGTGGCTTTGCACCTAACCCCGACGATGATGGGACCAAGGAAGTCGAGCTGGAAACCCTGAAGCTCGATAGCGCCAATAACCCCGATAACCCGACTGTTTGTCGGTATACGGACGGGAAAGGCGGCGGTTTGAGCCTGTCCATCAAGAAGTGATCGGTATGTGGGCAACGGGCTTAATGCTCGTTGCCCATGGCTCAAGGTTCAGGCCTTAGAGAAGATCGACAAGTCCAGCGGCCTGATCGCCCCCATCCAGATGGCATGGTCGCGGTGGTCTGCCAGTTCATCGCCAGTCAGCGGGTGCAGGAACACCACCAACCCCTTGCGGTTCAACGCCAGCCACGGCAACACCATCCCCATCACCTCCGGCCCGAAGGCCAATTGGCAACTCCAGTCTGGGTGCGGGCCGACCGGTTTCTGGTGCATACGGCCCATGGTCACGGGGAATAGCTTGGCGGCCGCCTCGCACAGTTCGCGGGCCTGATCCAGGGTCGATGCATCGTAGTAGACGTGGGCGTGGTAGCCCTTGATTCCGTGCACGCTGGCTCCGGGGTCGCTGGGAAACAGGGTAAGACTATACGCCGCTGGCCCTGCAGGCTCCCGTTTTAAAGAACAAAACAATCCCTGTGGGAGCGGGTTCACCCGCGAATACCGGCGAAGCCGGTGCCCCCTGCACTGCGGTGTCCTTTTCGTGGGTAAACCCGCTCCCACACGAACAGTGCGAACCTTGTGCTTCTGGGTTAAGGCCCTCAAACCCCCCGCTCGTGCTCCAGCCAGTCAACGAACCGCTGGATCAACGCCCCACGTCGCTTGCGCGGCGGCAGCACCACGTAATATCCCCGCTGCGACCGCAAACTCCCCTCCAACGGCCGGCACAGCAAGCCTTGCTCCACCAACCCATCGACCAAATGCCCCCAGCCGATCGCCACGCCCTGGCCCGCAATCGCCGCCTGGATCAACAACGTGTAGTTGTCGAAGCGCAACTGGCCCGCTGGCGGCGGGCTGCTAACGCCAAGCCCCTTGAACACCCCCGCCCAGTCGAACCAGCGGCTCGCCTGTTCACCTCGCAGATGCAGCAACGGCAAACGCTGCAACGCTTCGGCCGATAACGCCTGGGCGGCTGCCAAGCGCGGGCTGCACACCGGGAACACTTCCTCATCGAACAGCCAGCGGCTCTCGCCCTGGGGAAAACGCCCGTCGCCAAAGAACACCGCCACGTCGATGTCTGGGCGCAACATGCCCTGGCTGCGTTCGCCGGTCACCAGGCTCACATCGACCTGTGGATAAGCCTGGTGAAAGCGCTGCAACCGGGGCATCAGCCAGAACGAGGCGAAGGCGAAGTCGGTGGCCACCTGCAATACCTCGCGCTGGCCACGCCCGCAGGCCTGGGCGATGCCATCGTCCATGGCCTGCAAGCCTTGGTGCACCTGCTCGAACAGCAACTGGCCGGCCTCGGTCAGCTCGATACCCCGGTAGATGCGGTCGAACAACCGTGTGCCCAACTGCGCCTCCAACCGCTTCACCTGCTGGCTCACCGCCGGTTGGGTAGTGCCCAGCTCCAGCGCCGCCGCCGTGAAC
Source organism: Pseudomonas sp. LS_2 (assembly GCF_042709235.1). NCBI lineage: Bacteria > Pseudomonadati > Pseudomonadota > Gammaproteobacteria > Pseudomonadales > Pseudomonadaceae > Pseudomonas > Pseudomonas sp. LS_2. Next base: position 81,428 of record NZ_JAVAYC010000005.1, read on the forward strand.
CCACGCAGGCGCGCGGCGGCCTCGAACACGCGCAGGGTATCCAAAGACAACTCGGCAATGTGCTCAAACATAAGCGCGGCTAATCCCAGTCATTGCCCGGCATGGGCTTTACCCATGTTATCCGCAGCAGCATCCTCGTTCGCAAGCGGTTACCCATAATCTTCGACGATGGAAGGCAGACATGAAGCGCCCCAACATCCTGTTCATCATGGCCGACCAGATGGCCGCACCCTTGCTGCCGATCTACGGCCCATCGCCGATCAAGATGCCGCACCTGGCCAAGCTCGCCGAGCAGGCCGTGGTGTTCGACGCCGCCTACTGCAACAGTCCCTTGTGCGCGCCGTCGCGCTTCACCCTGGTCAGCGGCCAGCTGCCCAGCCGCATCGGCGCCTACGACAACGCCGCCGACTTTCCCGCCGACGTGCCCACCTACGCCCACTACCTGCGCCGCCTCGGCTACCGCACCGCGCTTTCGGGCAAGATGCACTTCTGCGGCCCCGACCAGTTGCACGGCTACGAGGAACGCCTGACCAGCGACATCTACCCCGCCGACTACGGCTGGGCCGTGAACTGGGACGCCCCCGACGAGCGCCCTAGCTGGTACCACAACATGTCGTCAGTGCTACAGGCAGGGCCCTGCGTACGCACCAACCAGCTGGACTTCGACGAGGAAGTGGTGTTCAAGGCGCGCCAGTACCTCTACGACCACGTGCGCGAGAACGATGGCAGGCCGTTCTGCCTGACCGTGTCCATGACCCACCCCCACGACCCCTACACCATTCCCAAGCGCTACTGGGATCGCTACGAGGGTGTGGATATCCCTTTGCCGCGCGACACCTTCGCCCAGCACGAGCAAGACCCCCATTCCCAGCGTCTGCTCAAGGTCTACGACTTGTGGGACAAGCCGCTGCCTGTGGACAAGATCCGCGACGCCCGCCGCGCCTACTTCGGCGCCTGCAGCTACATCGACGACAACATCGGCCAGCTGCTGCAAACCCTGGAGGAATGCGACCTGGCCGACGACACGCTGATCGTGTTCTCGGGCGACCATGGCGACATGCTTGGCGAGCGCGGGCTCTGGTACAAGATGCACTGGTTCGAGATGTCGGCGAGGGTACCGCTGCTGGTGCACGCGCCCAAGCGCTTCGCCCCGGCGCGGGTGGCGGCCAGCGTCTCGACCTGCGACCTGCTGCCAACGCTGGTGGAAGTGGCCGGTGGCAGCGTAGAACCCAGCCTGCACCTGGACGGCCGCTCGCTGCTCGGGCATCTGCAAGGGCAGGGCGGCCATGACGAGGTGATCGGCGAATACATGGCCGAAGGCACCGTCGGCCCGCTGATGATGATTCGCCGTGGCCCCTACAAGTTCGTGTACAGCGAAGAGGACCCATGCCTACTCTATGACCTGAGCCGCGACCCGCACGAGCGGGAGAACCTCACCAGCAGCCCGGACCACCAGGCGCTGCTGCAGGCATTCGTCGATGAAGCCCGGCAACGCTGGGATATCCCCACCCTGCGCAAGCAGGTGCTGGCCAGCCAGCGGCGCCGCCGCCTGGTGGCCCAGGCGCTGTCCATCGGCAAGCTGAAAAGCTGGGACCACCAACCCCTGGTGGACGCCAGCCAACAGTACATGCGCAACCATATCGATCTCGACGACCTCGAGCGCAAGGCACGTTACCCACAGCCCGCATCCATGGATTGAGTAGAGAGGCCGCAATGAAGAAGTTCTCCACAGCCCTGATCGCCCTGGCCCTGAGCCTGGGCGGCACGGCGGCCCGCGCCGCCGACAGCGACGCGCAATGCAGCACCGTGAAGATGGCCGACCCCGGCTGGAGCGATATCGCTTCCACCAACGCCATCGCCAAGCTTTTGCTGGAAAGCCTGGGGTACCAGGTGAAGATCGACAGCCTGGCCGTCCCGATCATCTATGGCGGCCTCAAGGATGGGCGCATCGACGCGTTCCTCGGCAACTGGATGCCCGCCCAGCAGGGCTTCCACGACAAGTTCATCGCCAATGGTGACGTCAAGCAGCTGGCCCGCAACCTCGAGGGCACCGAGTTCACCCTGGCAGTACCCGACTATGTGTGGAATGCCGGCGTGAAGGATTTCGCCGACCTGCAGAAGCACGCCGACAAGTTCGACAAGAAGCTCTATGGCATTGGCTCGGGCGCACCGGCCAACCTGTCGCTCAAGGAAATCATCGAAAAGAACGAGTTCGACCTGGGCCAGTGGAAGCTGGTGGAATCCAGCGAGCAGGCGATGCTTGCCCAGGTGCAGCGCGCGGTGCAGAAGCAGCAGTTCATCACCTTCCTCGGCTGGACCCCGCACCCAATGAACGTGAAGCTGAAGATGCACTACCTCACCGGCGGCGAGAAGTGGTTCGGCAGCAAGGGCGACGTCTACACCCTGGTGCGCAATGGTTATCCACAGGCTTGCCCGAATGCTGCGAAATTGCTCGGTAATCTGAAATTCTCGCTGGAGATGGAGAATGCGATCATGGCCGAGGTCGTGGATAAGAAGGTGAGCTTCGATGACGCGGCGAAGGGCTGGGTCAAAGCCAACCCCCAGTTGCTGGAAGGCTGGCTGGCGGGGGTGACCACCAAAACCGGCGGCGACGCCCAAGAGGCCGTCAAAGCTAGACTCTGATTTTCCAAACGACACATCACCCTGTGGGAGCGGGTTTATCGGGGCGCCGAACCGCCGCGAACACCGGCGAAGCCGGTGTCATACACCGCGCTGCTTTCTTCGCGGGTAAACCCGCTCCTACAGGGGGCCAGTAACCTCAAGGAAATTCCATGACCCACCTGCTCCCGTTCCTGGCCTGGCTCCCCCGGCAATCGCGCCGCAGCCTGGGCCAGGACCTGTTGGTGGGCCTGAGCGGCGCGGTTCTCGCGCTGCCCCAATCCATCGCCTACGCCCTGATCGCCGGCCTGCCCGCCGAATACGGCCTGTACGCGGCCATCGTGCCGGTGCTGGTGGCCTGCCTGTGGGGTTCGTCCTGGCACTTGATCTGCGGCCCGACGGCAGCCATTTCCATCGTCCTCTATGCCAGCGTCAGCCCGCTGGCCATGACCGGCAGCCAGGACTACATCACCCTGGTGCTGCTGCTGACCTTCCTCGCCGGGGCCTTCCAACTGCTGTTGGGGCTGCTGCGCTTCGGCGCACTGGTCAACTTCGTCTCCCATTCGGTGGTGCTGGGCTTCACCCTCGGTGCAGCGGTGGTGATCGCCCTGGGCCAGCTACCCAACCTGCTGGGCATGGACCTGCCCAGCCAGGCCACCGCCTTGAAAACCGCCCAGGAGCTATTCAACCACGCGGGTGAAGTGGACCTGCCGTCGCTGGTCCTGGGCACAGCGACTCTGGCCATCGGTATCGCCATCAAGCTGCTGCGCCCGCGTTGGCCCGCCCTGTTGATAAGTCTGCTGCTGGTATCGCTGACCGCGTGGCTGCTGCCCAGCTATTTTGCCCACGTTGCGCGCGTACCTGGGTTCACAGGCCAGTTGCCGCCGCTAAGCCCGCTGCCGTTGTTCGACCTGGAGCTGATCCTGCGCCTGTTGCCCAGTGCTGTGGCGGTGGGCATGCTCGGGCTGGTCACCAGCCTGTCGATCGCTCGTTCGCTGTCGGCGCGCTCCGAGCAACTGATCGACGCCGACCAGGAAATTCGCGGCCAGGGCCTGTCCAACCTGATCGGCGCGTGGTTCTCCGGTTACCTGTCGGCGGGCTCGTTCACCCGCTCTGGCCTGAGCCTGGATGCTGGGGCTCGCTCGCCCATGGCCGGGGTGTTCTCGGCGCTGTGGGTGGCGGCGTTCGCGGTGGCGAGTGCGGGGTTGATCGCGCATCTGCCGATTCCGGCGATGGCCGGCAGCATCCTGTTGATCTGCTGGGGGCTGGTGGACCATCGTGGCATCCGCGCGTTATTCCGGGTGAGCCGCTCAGAATTCCTGGTCATGGCCCTCACTGCCGCCGCCACGCTGCTGCTGGAGTTGCAGACGGCAATCTACGCCGGAGTGCTGGCATCGCTGTTCTTCTACCTCAAGCGCACCTCACGGCCCCGGGTGCAGCACAGCCGGGAAGGGCAGGTGGATGTGCTGCGAGTCGGCGGTTCGATCTTTTTCGGCGCAGCGCATTACCTGCAAGTGCGCTTGCAGCGCTGCCAGGGGCCGGATGTGGTGATCGACGCAAGGCAGGTGAATTTCATCGATTATTCTGGCGTGGACATGCTGCACCGCGAGGCGCGGCGGTTGTTACGGGCAGGGGGGAGCTTGACCTTGCAGCGGGCGCGGCCGCAGGTGGTGGAGGAATTGCAGAAGCTGGAGGGCGCCGAGTTGTGCCCTATTCGTTTCGAGGAATAGTCATTGGGGCCGCCTTGCGGCCCCAGAATCTCTAGTTCAACCGCGCGCCAACTGCCTACGCAGCTCATCCAGCACCGGCCCGGTGTCTGGCCGAACCCCACGCCACACGAAGAACGCCTCGGCCGCCTGCTCGGCCAACATGCCCAGCCCATCCAGCACCTTCGCCGCACCCAGCTTGCTGGCCCACTGGCAGAACGGCGTGGGCTCCTTGCCGTACATCATGTCGTAGCACACCGTGCGCCCGGCCTCGACCAGGCTTTCGGCAATCGGCGGCAACTCACCGGAAAGGCTCGCCGAGGTGGCATTGATGATGACGTCCACCGGCTCGCGCAACCAGGCGAAACCGCTGGCCACCACCGGGCCCAGCTCGTCGAATTCATGGGCCAGTTGCTCGGCCTTTTCCACCGTGCGGTTGGCCACCACCAGCGACTGTGGGCGGTGCGCGAGGATCGGCTCCAGCACGCCGCGCACCGCCCCCCCGGCGCCCAGAATGAGAATACGCTTGCCCGCCAGCTCCACCCCGGCATTCACCGTGAGGTCGCGTACCAGGCCAGCGCCATCGGTGTTATCGCCCAGCAGCGTGCCGTCGGCCTGCTTCACCAGGGTATTCACCGCGCCCGCGCGCTGGGCGCGTGGGGTGAGGTGGTCGCACAGGCGGAACGCTTCCTCCTTGAACGGCACGGTCACGTTGGCGCCGCTGCCTTGCTTGAAGAAGCCACGGGCGCAATCGCTGAACTCGTCCAACGGCGCCAGCAGCGTGTTGTAGTCCAGGGCCTGGCCGGTCTGGTCGGCAAACAGGCGGTGGATCAACGGCGACTTGCTGTGGCCAATGGGGTTACCGAAAACGACGTATTGGTCCATGGGGTGTGCTCGGTTATCCACTGGGGTTTACTGGGCAAGCCAGTCGCGGTCGGTGAGGAAATATTCGGTCAGGCGCGCTTCTTCGCTGCCGGGCGCTGCCTTCCAGTCGTAGCCCCAGCGTACCTGGGGTGGCAGCGACATGAGGATCGACTCGGTACGCCCGCCCGATTGCAGGCCGAACAGCGTGCCCCGGTCGTACACCAGGTTGAACTCCACGTAGCGGCCGCGACGGTATTCCTGGAACTCGCGCTGCTGCGCGGTGTAAGGGGTGTTCTTGCGGCGCTGGATGATCGGCAGATAAGCCTCGACATAGGCATCGCCAATCGCGCGGATGAAAGCGAAGCAGGTATCGAAATCCCACTCGTTGAGGTCGTCGAAGAACAACCCGCCGATGCCACGTGGCTCGCCGCGGTGCTTGAGGTGGAAATAGCGGTCGCACCAAGCCTTGTAGCGCGGATAGACGTCCGCACCGAACGGCGCGCAGGCCCGCTCGGCGACGCGGTGCCAATGGATGCAGTCTTCTTCATTGCCGTAGTACGGGGTCAGGTCGAAGCCGCCGCCGAACCACCACACAGCCTCTTCACCTTCTTTCTCGGCGATAAAGAAGCGCACGTTGGCATGGGATGTGGGCACATGCGGGTTGTGTGGGTGAATCACCAACGAAACCCCCAATGCCTCGAAGCCACGGCCCGCGAGCTCAGGGCGGTGGGCACTGGCCGAAGGCGGCAGGCCGGCACCGAACACGTGGGAGAAATTGACCCCGCCTTTTTCCACTACCTGGCCTTCGCTGATGACCCGCGTACGGCCCCCGCCACCGGCTTCGCGCACCCAGGCGTCCTCGACGAAGCGCGCGCCGCCGTCTTCGTTCTCGATGGCAGTGCAGATGCGGTCTTGCAGGTCGAGCAGGTAGGCCTTCACGGCCTCGGTACGGCTGGTCATCGGGTCACCTGGCAGGGCAGTGAAGAATTTCGCCGCGTAGCATACCACCGGCAAGTGGCCCCCCGCAGTTGACGCCGATCAGGCAAAGGCGTCCGATAGAGGGCCTTTGAGATCGCGACGACAGGAGTGTGTGATGGCCAAACGAATTCAGTTCAGCCAGCATGGCGGCCCGGAAGTCCTGCAACTGGTCGAGTTCGACCCGGCACCGCCCGGCCCACAGCAGGTGCGCGTACGTAACCACGCCATCGGCCTGAACTTCATCGACACTTATTTCCGCAACGGGCTCTACGCACCGCCTGCGCTGCCCTCAGGCCTTGGCACTGAAGGCGCCGGGGTGGTCGAGGCCGTGGGCGAGGGTGTCAGCCGGTTCAAGGTCGGCGAGCGCGTGGCCTACGCGGGTGGGCCGCTGGGGGCATACAGCGAGGTGCATACACTGCCGGCGGCCAACCTGGTGAAGCTGCCCGAGAGCGTCAGTTTCGAACAGGCCGCGGCAGTGATGCTCAAGGGCCTGACCGTGCAGTACCTGTTCAAGCAAACCTATGCCGTGCAGCCTGGTGAGGTGATTCTGTTCCATGCCGCCGCCGGTGGCGTCGGCTCGCTGGCCTGCCAATGGGCCAAGGCCTTGGACGCCAAGCTGATCGGTACCGTCGGCAGCGCCGAGAAGGCCGAACGGGCCAAGGCGCTGGGTGCATGGGCGACTATCGACTATAGCCACGAAGACGTGGCCCAACGTGTGCTGGAGCTGACCGACGGGCAGAAGTGCGCGGTGGTGTACGACGGCGTGGGCGCCGAAACCTGGCTGACCTCGCTGGACTGCCTGAAGCTGCGGGGGCTGATGGTGAGCTTCGGCAACGCCTCGGGCGCGGTGAGCGGGGTTAACCTTGGGATTCTGGCGCAGAAGGGCTCGCTGTATGTCACCCGGCCTACCTTGGCCAGCTATGCCAACAATGCCGAGAACACCCAGGCGATGGCCGATGACCTGTTCGCCATGATTGCCAGTGGCAAGTTGGTTGTGGATATCCAGCAGCGTTATCCGCTAACTGAGGCGGCGAAGGCGCAGACCGAGTTGTCGGCGCGACGCACCGTAGGCTCGACTGTGCTGTTGCCCTGATTCGCACGCTCCCTGTAGGAGCGGGCTTGCCCGCGAACACGGGCTACGCCCGTGCCATTCCACCGCGGTGCTTCATTCGCGGGCCAGCCCGCTCCTGCAGGGTCTGCACTGCCATCACGATTCGGTATATTCAGCCGGGCCGAACCACTTCTCCAGTCGCCAGGTTACGAATAACGCTAGGGTTCTTGCGCCCACCCAAGGCGCCCCCCAGCACCAGGTCGAGGTCACCCCGGAAATACTGCTCCACCCGCAACCGAGTCTTGGCCGCAGGGCGCCCGCCTGGGTTGCAAGAGGTGGAAATCAGCGGCCCCACCAGGGCGCACAACTCACGCACCAGCGGGTGATCACTGACCCGCAGCGCCACGGTGTCGTGCTGGCCAGTCACCCACTCGGGCAGCAGGTCCTGGTGCGGCACCAGCCAGGTGTTCGGGCCCGGCCAGGTAGCGCCCATGCGGTCGATCCAGTCCTGGGGGAAGTCTTCGAACAGGAAGTCGAACTGGCGGATGTTGTCGGCGATCAGGATCAAGCCCTTGTCCACAGGCCGCGACTTGAGCGCCAGCAGGCGATACACCGCGTCCTCGTTCCAAGGGTCGCAGCCCAGGCCCCAGACCGCCTCCGTGGGGTATGCGATCACCGCGCCCGCCCGAACCTCACGTGCGGCTTGCTGCACACGCCAACTGCTCACCATTGTTGTCTCTCCGCGTAAAGGCTGAGGCGCAGTTTACTTAGCCGGGCCGGGCAAACCAACGCCCGGCTTCACTGCTGACCCTTCCGGCAAGCTCAAGTTCGCTGAGGCTGGCCAGCACCTGCGGCACTGGCTGGCCGGTATGGCGGGCGAGCCCTTCGGTGGTCTGCGGTGCGGCGATGAGCAATGCCAACAGCGGGTGGATGGGTTCGTCGGCAGGGGCGGGGGGCAGGTTCTGCCAGCCGCGCAGGCTTTCGAGTATCTGCTCGACGCTTTCCACCAACAGCGCACCATCGCGGATCAACTGATGGCAACCCTTGGCGCCGGGGTGGTGGATCGACCCTGGAATGGCGTACACCTCGCGCCCCTGTTCGGCCGCCAGGCGCGCGGTAATCAACGAGCCACTGGCGGGGCTCGCCTCTACCACCAGCACGCCGAGCGACAGCCCGCTGATGATGCGGTTGCGCCGGGGGAAGTTGGCCGGTTGCGGGTCGGCATCCAACGGGAACTCCGAAACCAGGGCGCCGCCACGCTCGACCATCGCGTCGGCCAAGCGACGGTGGCGCTGTGGATAAAGTTTTTCCAGGCCCGTGCCAAGCACGCCAATGGTGCTGCCGCCAGCCTCCAGTGCCGCGCGATGAGCGGCACCGTCGATGCCGACCGCAAGGCCGCTGGTGATGCTGAAACCGGCCCGGCACAGACAGCGCGCAAACGCGCCCGCCGTGTCCAGCGCCGGGGGCGTGGCACGGCGGCTGCCGACAATCGCCAGCTGCGGGCGCTCCAGCAAAAGCGGGTCGCCCGCCACGAACAACAGCGGCGGCGCATCGTCGATTTCACCGAGCAAAGCAGGGTAGCCAGGGCTGTCCCACATCAGTAAATGCTGGCCCGAACGCTCTAACCAGGCCATCGAGGCGCTAGCGCCATCGCGCACTTCAGGGTGCCGGCGGGCCTCGGCACTGGCCTGCGGTATGCCCAGGCTACGCCAGGCGCTGGCGGGTGCGGCAAGTGCGGAACTTGCGCTGCCGAACGCTTCGACGAGGGTACGAAAGCGGCGCAGGCCTACCTCGGGAAGGCGATGCAGGCGCAATCGGGCTTCCAGTTCAGCAGGCGAACAAGAGGGAGAAAACGAGGTGCTCATGGCGGATCTTCCTTGACCAGCGAGAGGCCATCCACGTGGCGCATCCTGTGGATAAATTTGTTGATAATACTTTGACAAGCTGTCGATGAGAGAGGGCATCGTGCCCTCCAACAAACCTTAGCCGAGCAATCCCAGGTGCCGAATCCGCCAATACCCTTTATTATGTGTGCTCAGTTTTCAACCAACACACAGTGACTGCCTGACCCCTATGGCCATTCTGAACATTCTCGAATTCCCTGACCCGCGCCTGCGCACCCTCGCCAAACCGGTGACCGAGTTCGACGACGCCTTGCGCCAGCTGATCGACGACATGTTCGAAACCATGTACGAAGCGCCTGGCATCGGCCTGGCCGCCACCCAGGTGAACGTGCACAAGCAGGTCGTGGTGATGGACCTGAGCGAAGACCGCAGCGAACCACGGGTCTTCATCAACCCCACGGTCGAAGAGCTGACCAACGACATGGGCCAGTACCAGGAAGGCTGCCTGTCGGTACCTGGCTTCTACGAGAACGTCGACCGTCCCCTGCGCGTGCGGGTCAAAGCCCAGGACCGCGACGGCAAGCCTTATGAGCTCGAAGCAGAAGGCCTGCTGGCGGTGTGCGTGCAGCACGAGTTCGACCACCTCAACGGCAAGCTGTTCGTCGACTACCTGTCCCAACTCAAACGCGACCGGATCAAGAAGAAGCTGGAAAAGCAGCACCGCCAGCAAGCCTGATCCCCACCTTCCAAAGGCTTGCTCCGGCAAGCCTTTTTCTTTTCGCAAGCGAGAACTCCATGCGTATCGTCTTCGCAGGCACTCCAGAGTTTGCCGCCGAACACCTCAAGGCCCTGCTCGACAGCCCCTACGAGATCGTGGCTGTCTACACCCAGCCCGACCGCCCGGCCGGCCGTGGCCAGAAGCTCATGCCCAGCGCAGTCAAGGCACTGGCAGTGGCACACGATATCCCGGTGTTCCAGCCGCCAACCTTGCGCAATGCCGAGGCCCAGGCTGAACTGGCCGCGCTCAAGCCCGACCTGATGGTGGTGGTGGCCTATGGCCTGATCCTGCCGCAAGCCGTGCTCGATATCCCGCGCCTGGGCTGCATCAACAGCCACGCCTCGTTGCTGCCACGCTGGCGTGGCGCGGCGCCGATCCAGCGCGCCGTCGAAGCGGGCGATGCTGAAAGCGGCGTGACCGTGATGCGCATGGAGGCGGGCCTGGACACCGGTCCCATGCTGCTCAAGGTCACCACCCCAATCAGCGCCGAAGACACTGGCGGCACCTTGCACGACCGCCTCGCCCAGATGGGCCCGCCTGCCGTGGTCCAGGCCATTGCCGGCCTGGCCGACGGCTCGCTGCAAGGCGAAGTGCAGGATGATGCCCTGGCCACCTACGCGCACAAGCTGAACAAGGATGAAGCCCGCCTGGACTGGAGCCGCCCGGCTATAGAGCTGGAACGCCTGGTTCGTGCCTTCAACCCCTGGCCGGTGTGCCACAGCACCCTCGACGGCGAAACCGTGAAGGTGCTGGCGGCAACGTTATCCACAGGAACGGGCGCGCCCGGCGAGATCCTCGGCGCCAACAAGGACGGCCTGGTGATCGCCTGCGGTGACCAAGCGCTGAGCCTCACCCGCCTGCAACTGCCAGGTGGCAAGGCGCTGGCCTTCAGCGACCTGTTCAACAGCCGCCGCGAGAAGTTCGCCAGCGGCAAGGTGCTCGGCCAATGAACCCACGCCTGGCCGCCGCTCGGGCCCTCGCCGCCGTGCTCAGCGGCAAGGCCTCGCTGAACAGCGCTCTACCCGCGCAACTGGACAAGGTCGAGGAACGCGACCGTGGTTTGGTCCAGGACCTGGCCTTCGGCACCGCCCGCTGGCAGCCTCGCCTGGAACTGCTGGCCGCACAGCTGTTGCAGAAGCCCTTCAAGGCCGCCGACGCCGACGTGCAGGCACTCCTGCTGGTGGGCCTGTACCAGCTGTTCTATACGCGCATCCCGGCCCACGCCGCCCTCGGCGAAACGGTCGGCTGTGCCGACAAGCTCAAGAAGCCTTGGGCCAAGGGCCTGCTCAATGCCGTGCTGCGCCGTGCCCAGCGCGAAGGCGAGGCGCTGCTGGCCGACATGCAGCGCGACCCAGTGGTGCGCACCGCACACCCCCGCTGGTTGCAGAAAGCCCTTAAGGCCTTCTGGCCCGAGCAGTGGGAAGCCATTTGCGCCGCGAACAACGCACACCCGCCAATGATCCTGCGGGTCAACCGCCGCCACCCTGGCCGCGACGCCTACCTGGCGCTGCTGGCCGAGGCGGGTATCGCCGCCACTCCTTGCCAATACAGCCGTGATGGCGTCGTCCTGGATGAAGCCTGCGACGTACGCGGCTTGCCGGGCTTCGCCGACGGCTGGGTAAGCGTGCAGGACGAAGCCGCGCAGCTGTCCGCCGACCTGCTGGAACTGGCGCCCGGCCAACGCGTGCTGGATGCCTGCTGCGCCCCAGGTGGCAAGACCTGCCACCTGCTCGAGGCTGAACCTGGCTTGGCCCAGATGGTCGCCATCGACCTGGAAGCCAAGCGCCTGGCGCGAGTGCGGGAAAACCTCGACCGTCTCAAGCTCGACGCCGAGCTGATCGCCTGCGATGCCCGCGACACTGCCAGTTGGTGGGACGGCAAGCCGTTCCAGCGCATCCTGCTCGACGCGCCGTGCTCGGCCACCGGCGTGATCCGCCGTCACCCGGACATCAAGCTGACCCGCCAGGCCGACGACATCCCCGCCCTGGCTGCGCTGCAAGGCGAGCTGCTCGACGCCCTGTGGCCGACCCTGGAAGTGGGCGGCATGCTGCTGTACGCCACCTGCTCCAGCCTGCCCACGGAAAACACCGACGTGATCGACGCCTTCCTCGCCCGCACCCCCGGTGCCCGCGAGCTGGACCTGGCCACCGAGGCCGGCCTGCGCCAGCCTCATGGACGCCAATTGCTGGCCCAGGAAGGCGGCCACGACGGTTTCTACTATGCCAAGTTGATCAAGATCGCCGCCTCGCGCGCGTAAGAACAAGAATGTAGGGAGTAACGGATGAAGATCATCATCCTCGGCGCAGGGCAGGTAGGCGGCACGCTGGCAGAACACCTGGCCAGCGAAGCGAACGACATCACCGTGGTCGACACCGATGGCGACCGCCTGCGCGACCTCGGCGACCGCCTCGACATCCGCACCGTGCAGGGCCGTGGCTCGCTGCCCACGGTGCTGCGCCAGGCCGGCGCCGACGACGCCGACATGCTGGTGGCGGTGACCAACAGCGACGAGACCAACATGGTGGCCTGCCAGGTGGCCTATTCGTTGTTCCACACCCCGACCAAGATCGCGCGGGTGCGCGAGTCGGCCTACCTCACCCGCGAGGAGCTGTTCGACAACGACCATATCCCGGTCGACGTGCTGATCAGCCCCGAGCAGGTGGTGACCAACTACATCAAGCGCCTGATCGAGCACCCCGGTGCCTTGCAGGTGATCGACTTCGCCGAGGGCAAGGCCCAGCTGGTGGCGGTGAAGGCGTACTACGGCGGTCCGCTGGTGGGCCAGCAACTGCGCCAGATCCGCGCGCACATGCCCAACGTCGACACCCGCGTGGCGGCGATCTTCCGCCGTGACCGGCCGATCAAGCCCCATGGCGACACGGTGATCGAGGCCGACGACGAGGTGTTCTTCATCGCCGCGAAGAAGGACATCCGCGCAGTGATGGGCGAATTGCGCCGCATCGATGAAACCAACAAGCGTGTGGTGATCGCCGGTGGCGGTCAGATCGGCGAGCGCCTGGCCGAGGCCATCGAGAGCCGCTACCAGGTGAAGATCATCGAGATGAACCCGGCACGCTGCCGCTACCTTTCCGACACCCTGGAAAGCACCGTGGTGCTGCAAGGCAGCGCTTCGGACAAGGACCTGATGCTGGAGGAAAACATCGCCGAGGCGGATATCTTCCTGGCGCTGACCAACGACGACGAGGCCAACATCATGTCGTCGCTGCTGGCCAAGCGCCTGGGCGCGCGCAAGGTGATGACGCTGATCAACAACCCGGCCTATGTCGACCTGGTGCAAGGCGGCGACATCGACATCGCCATCAGCCCGCAGCTGGCGACCATCGGCACCTTGCTGGCCCACGTGCGCCGAGGCGACATCGTCAGCGTGCACTCGCTGCGCCGCGGCGCGGCCGAGGCCATCGAGGCGGTGGCCCATGGCGACTCGAAGTCGAGCAAGGTGATCGGCAAGGCCATCGAGCACATCGCCTTGCCGCCGGGCACTACCATCGGCGCGATCATCCGCGACGAAGAAGTGCTGATCGCCCACGACGACACGGTGATCGAGCTGGGCGACCATGTGATTCTGTTCGTTGTGGATAAAAAGCACATTCGCGACGTGGAGAAGCTGTTCCACGTGGGCTTGAGCTTCTTCTAGGGAGAGAGACGATGCGCGAATCGCTGGAGAAGATGCTGGCCAAGGGTGTGGATAACGCCCTGTTGCGCTTTGGCCTGGGCAAGGCCTGGCTGGACGAGGGCAACGGCGCAGAGGCGGCCGCGCACCTGGCGCGCTGCGTGGAGCACGACCCTAAGTATTCAGCGGCGTGGAAGCTGCTGGGCAAGGCGTATCAGTTGCAAGGGAATAAAGAGGCGGCGCGCAAGGCTTGGGAAGACGGCATCGTCGCGGCCCAGGCCCATGGCGACAAGCAGGCCGAGAAAGAGATGGCGGTGTTTCTGAAAAAACTCAACAAAACCCACAGCTGACGCCGCTCCTACAAGTTTACCCACATCCCTCAGGCACGCCGTAATACCTGTGGGAGCGGGTTTACCCGCGAACCGGGGCAAAGCCCCGGCCACTCACTGCGGTGCCTGCTTCGCGGGTAAACCCGCTCCCACAGGGTCCGGTGAAAACCTCAGTACCAGCGCGCCTCGCCCGCAGGCCGTTTCTTGAAGCGCTTCATGCTCCACATGTACTGGCTCGGGTACTCACGCACATAACGCTCGACCACCCGGCTCATGGCCGCCGCCGACACGTTCACGTCGGTGCTGTACATCTCTTCCGGCGCCGCTTCCAGGAAGACCTTGAACCCCGACCCATCCGGCAGCCGCAGGGCATGCAGGAACACCCCCACCGCCTTGCCACCGGCCAGCATGTTCGGCACGAACTTGCTGGTCAGCGCCTGGGTGCCGAGGAACGGCACGAACACCCCGGCGGACTCTGCCGGCTCCGGGTCGGCGGGAATGCCCACCTGGCCACCCCGGCGCACTTCCTTGATCACGCTGAGAATGCCTTCCTTGGTGGACGGCGCCACGCGGTTGCCCATCTGCACCCGCTGCTCGCGCAACAGGTCGTCCACCGCCTTCAACTTGGGCGGGCGGTAGAAGATGATCGGCTTGCACTGGTTGCAATAGAAGTGGTTCAACACCTCCCAGTTACCCAGGTGGCTGGTGATGCCGACCACGCCCTTGCCCGAGGCCAGGGCCTGTTCCAGCACTTCCAGGCCGTGCACTTCCTTGACCAGCTCCAGCGAGCGCTGCGGCGGCCAGATCCATGCGCAGGCGCTTTCCACGAACGACTTGCCGATGTCTTTCAGGGCACGGCCCACCAGTTGCTCACGCTCGCCCGGGTCCATCTCCGGGAAGCACTTGGCCAGGTTGATGCGCACCACGTTGCGCGAGCCGTTGGGCACTTTCCACATCAGCCAGCCAATGCCGGCACCCACACGCTGCACCGCGCCCCAGGGCAGCTTGGCGAACATGCGCAGCACCCCGACCATCACGGCGCCCTTGAACTTTTCCACGGGCAATTCCTTATTTCTGCAAGGCGCGCATTGTAACGCTTCAGCGCGCCAGCGCGGCGTAGCGATCGCAATCGGTGGTGTGGTCCATGACCATGCCGGTGGCCTGCATGAAGGCGTAGCAGATGGTCGGGCCGACGAAGGTGAAGCCCTTCTTCTGCAACGCCTTGCTCATGGCCTTGGCCTCGTCGGTAACTGCCTGCATCTCTGCGCGGCCCTTGAAATGGTTGATCTTCGGCGTGCCGCCGACGAACGACCACAGCCACTCGGCCGGGTTTTCCAGGGCCAGCCAGGCCCGCGCGTTGCGCCGCGCGGCATTGACCTTCAGGCGGTTGCGGATGATGCCAGGGTCGAGCAGCAGTTCCTCGATGCGCTCGTCGCTCATCTGCGCCAGTTGGTGCGGATCGAAGCCGAACATCACCTTGCGGTAGTGCTCGCGTTTGCGCAGCACGGTGATCCACGAGAGGCCGGCCTGGAACCCTTCGAGCAAAAGCATCTCGAAGAGCAACGCCGGGTCACGCTGGGGCGTTCCCCATTCCTGGTCATGGTAGGCCTGGTACAACGGATCGTCGGTACACCAAAAGCAGCGTGGCATAAGGCTCCAATGAGTAGAGGGCGAGGCGAATCGGGTTATACTCCCGCTCTTTACATCCGCATCCCCAGATACAGGTGAATTTCGTGAGCCAGCCTACGCCAGCCGTGCGTACCTTCCAAGACCTGATCCTCGCCCTGCAGAACTACTGGGCAGCTCAAGGTTGTGTGGTACTTCAGCCCTACGATATGGAAGTAGGCGCCGGCACTTTCCATACCGCGACCTTCCTGCGCGCCGTCGGCCCCGAGACCTGGAACGCCGCCTACGTGCAGCCCAGCCGTCGCCCCGCCGACGGGCGGTATGGCGAAAACCCCAACCGCCTGCAGCACTACTACCAGTTCCAGGTTGTGCTCAAGCCGAACCCGGCCAACTTCCAGGAGCTGTACCTGGGCTCGCTGAAAGCCATCGGCCTGGACCCGCTGGTGCACGACATTCGCTTCGTCGAAGACAACTGGGAATCGCCGACCCTGGGCGCCTGGGGCCTGGGCTGGGAAATCTGGCTGAACGGCATGGAAGTGACCCAGTTCACCTACTTCCAGCAGGTCGGCGGCATCGAGTGCTACCCGGTCACCGGTGAAATCACCTATGGCCTGGAGCGGCTGGCCATGTACATCCAGGGTGTCGACTCGGTGTACGACCTGGTGTGGGCCGACGGCCCGTTCGGCAAGGTCACCTATGGCGATGTGTTCCACCAGAACGAAGTGGAGCAGTCTACCTACAACTTCGAGCACGCCAACGTCGACAAGCTGTTCGAGCTGTTCGACTTCTACGAAAGCGAAGCGAACCGCCTGATCAAGCTTGAACTGCCGCTGCCGACCTACGAAATGGTGTTGAAGGCCTCCCACACCTTCAACCTGCTGGACGCCCGCCGCGCCATCTCGGTGACCGAGCGCCAGCGCTATATCCTGCGTGTCCGTACCCTGGCCCGGGACGTGGCGCAAAGCTACCTGCAAGCCCGTGCACGCCTGGGCTTCCCGATGGCTACCCCTGAACTGCGTGACGAAGTGTTGGCGAAGCTGGAGGCTGCACAATGAGTGCTCAAGATTTCCTGGTTGAACTGGGCACCGAAGAGCTGCCACCCAAGGCTCTCGCCACCCTCGGCGACGCCTTCCTGGCAGGCATCGAGAAAGGCCTGCAGGCCGCTGGCCTGAACTACACCGGCAAGTCCGTGTACGCCGCGCCGCGCCGCCTGGCCGTGTTGATCCGTCAGCTCGACGTGCAGCAGCCCGACCGCAGCATCAATATCGACGGCCCGCCCCTGCAAGCGGCGTTCAATGCCGAAGGCCAACCGACCCAGGCGGCCCTGGGTTTTGCCAAGAAGTGCGGCGTAGAGCTGTCGGAAATCGACCAGAGCGGCGCCAAGCTGCGCTTCTCCCAGCACATTCCAGGCAAGGCCACCGCCAGCCTGCTGCCGACCATCGTCGAAGACTCGCTCAACGACCTGCCGATTCCCAAGCGCATGCGCTGGGCCGCCAGCCGTGAAGAGTTCGTGCGTCCGACCCAGTGGCTGGTAATGCTGCTGGGCGAGCAGGTGGTCGATTGCACCCTCCTTTCGCAGAAAGCCGGACGCCAATCCCGTGGCCACCGCTTCCACGCACCGCAGAACATCACTATTTCCGCCCCGGCCAATTACGTCGAAGACCTGCGCAAAGCCTACGTGCTGGCCGACTTCGCCGAGCGCCGCGAGCTGATCGCCAAGCGTACCGCTGAACTGGCCATGCAGCAGGAAGGCACCGCCATCGTGCCGCCTGCGCTGCTGGATGAAGTGACCGCGCTGGTCGAATGGCCAGTGCCGCTGGTGTGCTCTTTCGAGGAACGTTTCCTCGAAGTGCCGCAGGAAGCGCTGATCACCACCATGCAGGACAACCAGAAGTACTTCTGTCTGCTGGACAGCGAAGGCAAGCTGCTGCCGCGCTTCATCACCGTGGCCAACGTCGAGAGCCGCGACCCGCAGCAGATCGTGCAGGGCAACGAAAAGGTCGTGCGCCCGCGCCTGACCGACGCCGAGTTCTTCTTCAAGCAAGACAAGAAGCAACCGCTGGAAAGCTTCAACGAGCGCCTGAAGAACGTGGTATTCCAGGCTCAGCTGGGCACGGTGTTCGACAAGGCCGAGCGCGTTTCCAAGCTGGCTGCCTTCATTGCCCCACGCATTGGCGGGAACGCCGAGCGCGCCGCCCGCGCAGGCCTGCTGTCCAAATGCGACCTGGCCACCGAGATGGTCGGCGAATTCCCTGAAATGCAAGGCATCGCCGGTTACTACTACGCCCTCAACGACGGCGAGCCGCAGGACGTCGCCCTGGCCCTGAACGAGCAGTACATGCCGCGCGGTGCCGGTGCCGAATTGCCAGAAACCCTGACCGGTGCCGCGGTGGCAGTGGCCGACAAGCTCGACACCCTGGTGGGTATTTTCGGCATCGGCATGCTGCCCACCGGCAGCAAGGACCCTTACGCCTTGCGCCGTGCGGCCCTGGGCGTGCTGCGTATCCTGATCGAGAAGCAGCTGGACCTGGACCTGAACGAGGCCGTCGATTTCGCAGTCAAGCAGTACGGCGCAAAGGTCAAGACCGCAGGCCTTGCCGAGCAGGTGCTGGAGTTCGTCTTCGACCGCCTGCGTGCACGTTATGAAGATGAAGGCGTGGACGTAGCCACTTACCTGTCGGTACGTGCGCTCAAGCCGGGTTCGGCACTGGACTTCGACCAGCGCGTGCAGGCCGTGCAGGCCTTCCGCAAGCTGCCGGAAGCCGAGGCCCTGGCCGCAGTGAACAAGCGCGTGTCGAACCTGCTGAGCAAGGCCGAGGGCGCTATCTCGGAGCAGGTGGAGCCGAAGTACTTCGACAATGCCAACGAGTTCTCCCTGTACTCGGCGATCCAGCAGGCCGACCAGGCCGTGCAGCCAATGGCTGCCGCACGCCAGTACAGTGAGTCGCTGGCCCGCCTGGCCGCACTGCGCGACCCCGTCGACGCCTTCTTCGAGGCCGTGATGGTCAACGCCGAGGACGCCAAGGTGCGCGCCAACCGTTATGCCCTGCTCAGCCGCCTGCGCGGCCTGTTCCTGGGCGTGGCCGATATCTCTTTGCTGGGGTAAGCCTTGAAACTGCTGATTCTCGATCGAGACGGGGTGATCAACCAGGACTCCGACGCCTACATCAAGTCGCTGGAGGAATGGCTGCCCATTCCTGGCTCGATCGAGGCCATCGCGCAGTTGAGCAAGGCGGGCTGGACGGTGGCAGTGGCCACCAACCAGTCCGGCATCGCCCGTGGCTATTATTCGTTGGAAACCCTTGAGGCCATGCACGCGCGGCTGCGCGCGCTGGTGGCCGAGCAGGGCGGCGAGGTCGGCCACATCGTGTATTGCCCGCATGGCCCGGATGACGGCTGCGATTGCCGCAAGCCCAAGCCCGGCATGCTGCAAGCAATCGCCGAGCATTACCAGGCCGATCTGGCAGGTGTATGGTTTGTCGGCGACAGTAAAGGTGACCTCGAGGCTGCCCTGGCCGTCGATGCACAACCCGTGTTGGTGAAAACCGGCAAGGGCGAGAGAACGCTGAGCAAAGGCGTTCCAGAAAATGTATTGATATTCGATGATTTGGCGGGTATCGCCAGAGAACTTACTCATTAGTGCGCCGACCGGCGCACTTTTCCCAAGGCGGGCACGTCCCGCAACGGTACATGCCACTATGTCGATCCTGCAGGCGATCAGAGTTTTTCTTTTTTACCTGCTGTTGGGTACCAGTTCGTTGCTGTGGTGCTCGCTGAGCTTTTTCGTTGCACCATTCCTGCCATTCGCCAAGCGCTACCGGTTCATCAACGTGTACTGGTGCCGCTTCGCGGTGCTGTTGGCGGAGGTAATCCTGGGCATCCGCTACAAGATCACCGGCGCCGAGAACGTGCCGCAGACGCCCTGCGTGATCCTCTCCAACCACCAGAGCACCTGGGAGACGTTCTTCCTGTCGGCGTATTTCTCGCCCCTGAGCCAGGTGCTCAAGCGTGAACTGCTGTACGTGCCGTTCTTCGGCTGGGCGATGGCCATGCTGCGGCCTATCGCCATTGACCGCAGCACCCCCAAGGAAGCCCTGCGCCACGTGGCGAGCAAAGGCGACGAGCTGCTCAAGCAAGGCGTGTGGGTGCTGATTTTCCCGGAAGGCACGCGCGTGCCGCACGGCCAGGTGGGCAAGTTTTCCCGCGGCGGTACCGCATTGGCAGTGAACGCCGGGCTGCCGATACTGCCGGTGGCGCACAATGCCGGCAAGTTCTGGCCCAAGTCGGGCTGGGGCAAGCGTTCGGGCACCATCGAGGTGGTAATCGGCGAGCCGATGTACGCAGAGGGCACTGGACCACGGGCAATCGCTGAGCTGAACGATCGCGCCCAGGCGTGGAACGAGGCGGCTCAGCGGGCAATGGGTTCGCTGCCACCGACACCGGAAAACGCACCCCAGCCGGTTATCTGACGATCTGTGGATAACGTGTTAGCAGTTTTGGGATTACCCGTTGCTAAAGTTCGTTAACTGATTGATTTGCATATTTATTTCTTGCATAAGCAGTTTTTCGAAAATCGTGCATAAGTTTTTTCGAGCTATAAAAAAACCGGCTTTTACGCCGGTTTTTTCTTGGGTTCGCGGTGGGTTCTTCGCGGGTAAACCCGCTCCCACAGGTTCAGCTGCGGCCTTGAGGGCGGTGCAGTACCTGTGGGAGTGGGTTTACCCGCGAATAGGCCGGTAGATTCAGCCCAAAACCCCGCTGTC
Organism: Pseudomonas sp. LS_2; assembly: GCF_042709235.1. Classification (NCBI taxonomy): domain Bacteria; kingdom Pseudomonadati; phylum Pseudomonadota; class Gammaproteobacteria; order Pseudomonadales; family Pseudomonadaceae; genus Pseudomonas; species Pseudomonas sp. LS_2. The sequence continues at coordinate 101,617 of NZ_JAVAYC010000005.1, forward strand.
AGACTTTGTCGATATCCACATCGCGGGTCTCTTTCAGGCAGAACATCCCTACTACGAGGCTCACCCCGGTAATCAGCACCGGGTACCACAGCCCATAGAAGATATCCCCGGTGTACACCACCAGCGCGAACGAAACGGTCGGCAGGAAGCCACCGAACCAGCCGTTGCCGATGTGATAGGGCAGGGACATCGAGGTGTAGCGAATGCGCGTCGGGAACAGCTCTACCATCACCGCTGCCAGTGGGCCGTAGGTCATGGTCGCGATCAGGATCATCGCCACGATCAGCACCACCACCATCACCTCGTTCACCTGCGAGGCATCGGCCTTGGCTGGATAGCCGGCTTCGGCGATCGCTGCACGCATGGCGGCTTCGTCGAAGCCATTGATGGTCTTGTCGCCGATGCTCACCGAAACATCGCTGCCACTGGTACTCGCGGAGCTATACGGCAGGCCCTGCTTGACCAGGAAGGTCTTGACCTTGTCGCATGGGCTGTCGAAGCGCGCCTTGCCTACCGGGTCGAACTGGAAGGTGCAACCCTGCGGGTCGGCATGGACCACGATCGGCGCCTGGCGGCTGGCACTATCGATCTGCGGGTTGGCGTAGTGGCTCAGGGCCTTGAACATCGGGAAGTAGCACACCGTGGCCAGCAACAGGCCAAGCATCAGGATCGGCTTGCGCCCCACGCGGTCGGACAGCCAGCCGAAGAACACGAAGAACGGCGCACCGATGATCACGCTGATGATCAGCAAGGTGTTCGCCTGGGCCGGGTCCATCTTGAGCATCTGCGTCATGAAGAACAGCACGTAGAACTGCGCCGTGTAGAAGGTCACGGCCTGGCCTGCGTTGATGCTGAACAGGGCAGTGAGCACCACCTTGAGGTTCGGCCAGGAGGTGAACGACTCACGAATCGGCGACTTGCTCACCTTGCCCTGGGCCTTCATTTTCACGAAGGCCGGCGACTCGTGCATGCTCATGCGGATCCACGTGGAGATCGCCAGCAGCACGATCGACAGCAGGAACGGCAAGCGCCAGCCCCAGGTTTCGAACTGATCGCCACTGATGTAACGGCTGGCCAGCACCACCACCAACGAAAGCAGCAGGCCCAAGGTAGCGGTGGACTGGATGAACCCGGTGTGGAAGCCACGCTTGCCAGGCGGTGCGTGCTCGGCCACATAGGTGGCCGCGCCGCCGTACTCACCGCCAAGGGCCAGGCCCTGGAGCATGCGCAGAATCACCAGGATGATCGGCGCGGCAATGCCGATACTGGCGTAGGTCGGCAACAGGCCGACGGCGAAGGTGGAGACCCCCATCAGCACGATGGTCACCAGGAAGGTGTACTTGCGCCCGATCATATCCCCCAGGCGGCCGAACACCAACGCACCGAAGGGCCGTACCAGGAAGCCCGCAGCGAAGGCCATCAGCGCGAAGATGAACGCCGTGGTGTCGTTGACCCCGGCGAAGAACTGCTTGCTGATGACGGCGGCCAGTGCGCCATAGAGAAAAAAGTCATACCACTCGAACACCGTCCCGAGGGATGACGCGAAAATGATCTTGCGTTCCTCACGTCGGCTGGTGCTGGGCGCAGCCGCGCTTTGCTCTTGGATGTAATCCGACATCGTTGCTGTCCTCGGCCCGCAGGCCACAGTGATTATTCTTTTTGTTCCACTGTCGACGGCTTTCGACCGCAAGCCGCCGGTGTTGCACGCACCCGGGTCAGGGCGTCGGTATTGCGCTGGTTTCGCTGAAGTTGGTCTGCGTGGGAGCCCCCTTGAGGATCAATTGCGCCGCCTTCTCGGCGATCATCAATGTAGGTGAACAGGTATTGCCGGAGACGATCTGCGGCATGATCGAAGCGTCGGCCACCCGCAAGCCGGGTACACCGTGGACGCGCAGCTGGCTGTCGACGACGTCCAGCGGCCCGTTGCCCATGCGGCAGGTGCCGACGGGGTGGAAGATGGTGGTGCCGATTTTCCCGGCGGCCTCGTGCAGTTCCTCCTCGGTATGCAACGTGGGGCCTGGCAGGTACTCACGCGGGGCGAAGGCGGCGAGGGCAGGGGCCTGGACGATACGCCGGGTGATGCGAATGGCATCGGCGGCAACGCGAAGATCCTGCGGGTCGCTGAGGTAGTTGGGGTCGATCAGCGGTGCCGCCGCTGGGTCGGCCGAGCGAATGTCGATGCGGCCACGGCTGGTCGGGCGCAGGTTGCAGACCGAGGCGGTAAACGCCGGGAAACGGTGCAGCGGCTCGCCAAAACGCTCCAGCGATAACGGCTGCACGTGATATTGCAGGTTGGCGCTGGGCTGGTCGGGGCTGGAGCGCACGAACGCGCCCAGTTGGCTTGGCGCCATGGCCAACGGACCGCTGCGGGCATACAGGTAGTGCAGGCCCATGCCTAGCTTGCCCCACAGGTTATTGGCCATCTGGTTAAGGGTACGGGTGTTCTGAACCTGGTAGATCAGCCGCAGTTGCAGGTGGTCCTGCAAGTTGCCCCCAACACCGGGCAACTCGTGGCGCACACCAATGCCGAGGCCTTCGAGCAGTTTGCGTGGGCCAATGCCTGAGCGCTGAAGAATACCGGGCGAGCCGACCGAACCTGCGCAGAGAATGATTTCGCGGCGTGCCGCGAACTCCCGCCACGCACCTTGGTGGCGGGCTTTCACTGCCGTGGCACGGGTGTTGTCCAGCAGCACCCTGTCGACCTGTACGTCGGTCAGCACGGTCAGGTTGGGCCGATGCCGTATGGGCCGCAGGAAGGCCTTGGAGGCATTCCAACGCACGCCACTGCGCTGGTTGACTTGGAAATATCCACAGCCTTGGTTGTCACCGGTATTGAAGTCGTCGACCTTGGCGATGCCGGTCTGCTCGGCAGCGTCGCGGAAGGCGTCGAGAATCGGCCAGCTGTAGCGCTGGCGTTCGACCCGCCATTCGCCATCGCCGCCATGGCTTTCGCTGGCACCACCAAAGTGGCTTTCGCTGGCCTTGAATAGCGGCAAAACGTCCTTCCAGGCCCATCCTTCATTGCCTTGCTCGGCCCAGCGGTCGTAGTCGCCGGCTTGGCCACGCATGTAGATCATGCCGTTGATGGAAGAGCTGCCGCCCAGCACCCGGCCACGCGGGTAGCTCAGGCTCCGACCCTCAAGGCCAGGTTGCGCTTCGGTCTTGAAGCACCAGTCGGTGCGTGGGTTATTGATGCAGTAGAGGTAACCGACGGGGATGTGGATCCACGGGTAATTGTCGCGACCACCTGCTTCCAGCAACAGGACGCGGCAGGAAGGGTCGGCGGAAAGACGATTGGCCAGCAGGCAGCCGGCAGGTCCAGCGCCTACGACCACATAGTCGAAGACAGAATCGGCTGATGGCATATGCAACCTCGCGCCTGATTATTGTTCTTGTCCCGATCCATCTTATTGATTAATTTCGTGGACGAAACACGAGATTTTGCGCAGCCGTTGTGCGTTTTAGCACAGCGCTGGCCACGGTCCCGCTCCCGCGGGCCCTGCTCGATGTGCACAGCCATGAGCCGAGAAAGGCCCGCATGAACAACAAAAGAGGGAGCCCATGTTCGATTGGAACGACCTGCGGTTTTTCCTGGAGTTGCAGCGCAGCGGCCGCCTGCTGACTGCGGCCAAACGTCTCAACACTACCCACAGCACCGTGGCCCGGCATATCGAGAACATCGAGCAGAGCCTGGGCACACCACTTTTCGTGCAGCATGCCCAAGGCTACGAATTGACGCCCTCCGGCCATGCCCTGCTCAAGCATGCCGAGGCAATGGAGAACGTCGCGCTGCTGGCCCAGGAAGAAATCACCCAGGCCATTGCCCCGCTGGGCAAGATTCGCCTGGGAGTGACCGAGGGCATCGGTATCGCTTTCTTTACCCCACGCCTGAACGCGTTGTTCGAACGCTACCCCGGCCTTGAGGTGGAACTGGTGGCCGTGCCGCGCTTCGTCAGCATCCTCAACCGCGAAGCAGAAATCAGCGTGCACCTGGAGCGGCCCAACGCCGACCTGCTGATCACCCGCAAGCTCACCGACTACCGCCTGGCGCTGTATGCCAGCCAAGCCTACCTGGACCGCGCGCCGCCCTTGCGCCACCGCGAGGACCTGGCCAAACACAGCTGGATCGGCTACGTCGACGACCTGCTGTTCAGCCAGGAACTGCTGTTCCTCAACAGCTTCTGCCGGGCGCCCAACGTGGTCTTCCGCAGCACCAGCGTGATCGCCCAGCAGCGGGCCGCGCAGGCAGGGCTGGGCATCGCCGTGCTGCCCAACTTCATGGCTCGCCACGACCCGACGCTGGTGCGCGTGCTGCCCAGCGAGACCATCCAGCGCAGCTACTGGATCAGCACCCGGCGCGAGCTGCACAAGTCGGTGCGCCTGCGCGTGGTATGGGACTACCTGTTGGCACTGTGCGCCGCCCAGCAGGACGAGCTACTAGCCGAGTAGTGCCTTGCCCGCCAGCAACAGTGCAGCGCTGAAGCCCGCCACGGCGAACAGCTGCTGCAAACGCGGGCCGGCCAGCTTCGCCGCCAGCGGGCGTGCCAGCAACAGGCCAAGTACGGCGCCCAGGGCAAAGGGCGCACCCACCCACCAGTGCATCACCCCCGTCAGGCTGGCGGTGACCACACTGCCTGTGGACACCAGGGCGATCACCGCCAGCGAGGTGGCGACGATACTCTTCATGTTCAGGTTGGTATAGCGGCCCAAGGCAGGCACGATCACGAAGCCGCCGCCCACGCCCAGCAAGCCGGAGAGCAGTCCCGAAAGCATCCCAGTGAACGCCAGCGCCTTGGCACAGGGCAGGGTCCAGCGCAGGCGCCCCTGCAGTGGGTTGAGCACGCACGGCATGATCTGGCGGTCGCCACAGGGTGACTCGCCGCGCAACTCGCGGGCCGCCTTGCGCCAGATACGCAGGCAGGCATGAACCAGCACCCCGGAGAACACCAGAGCGAGCGGCGTGTTAGGCAAACGGTGTGCGAGCATCAAGCCGAACGGCGTGCAGGCGATACCGATCGAGGCAATGAACAGTGCTGCGCGATAACGCACCAGGCCTTGGCGCAACCCAAGCCCCGCGCCGACGGCGGCCGCCATCCCCACGGCCAGCAGGCCGACAGGCGCCGCCTCGACCATGGAAAAGCCCAGGCCGAAGACCAGCAGCGGCACCGCGAGAATGCCTCCACCCGCACCGGTAAGCGCCAGCACCGCACCGATCAAAGCCCCCAGACCAGCGCCGAGAAACTGCTGTTCGATCACTGAATACCCCTGCGACCGGCCCTACAACACATTCAGGGGCACCTTGAGGTAGCGCACGCCGTTTTCCTCAGGCTCAGGCAATTGCCCACTGCGCATGTTCACCTGCACCGATGGCAACATCAGCACCGGCATGTCCAGCGTGGCATCGCGGGCTTCACGCATGGCCACGAAGGCGTCTTCGCTGACGCTGTCGTTGATATGCACATTGTCGGCACGCTGCTCGGCCACTGTGGTCATGTAACGCAGCTCGCGCCCGCCGGGCAGGTAGTCGTGGCACATGAACAGGCGAGTCGAGGCGGGGAAGGCCAACAGGCGCCGGATCGAACGATACAGCGTGCGCGCATCAGCGCCAGGGAAATCGCAGCGCGCGGTGCCGTAGTCGGGCATGAACAAGGTGTCGCCGACGAATATTGCGGTTTCGCCGGCATCCTCGATCGCATAGCTCATGCACGCCGGAGTATGGCCAGGCGTATGCAGGGCGCGCGCGCGCAGGTTGCCGATCAGGAATGCTTCTTCATCCTGGAGCAGCACGTCGAACTGGCTGCCGTCGCGGGCGAAACCCGGCTCGGCGTTGAATAGTACGCCGAATACCTTTTGCACTTGGGTGATGTGCGCACCAATCGCTATCTGGCCGCCGAGCCGCCCCTTGAGGTAGGCCGCCGCCGACAGGTGATCGGCATGCACATGGGTCTCGAGAATCCACTCTACCTCGGCGCCCAGTGCCTCTACCCGAGCGACCAGCTTGTCGGCGCTGGCATAGCCGGTGCGGCCGGATTTCGGGTCGTAGTCCAGTACGCTGTCGACCAAGGCACATCGCCGTGTCTCACGGTCCATGAGCAGGTAGCTGATGGTCGAGGTCACCTCGTCGAACAAGGCTTCCACGTGCAGGTTGTTGCCGATGTTCATCGCATTCTCCAAATTTTCCACCGCACCTTTATAGAGGTGTAGGCAGTAAACAGGTTTGACTCAGATGCATGAAACAGCATCAACGTAAGAAGCACCGCGAATTATGGACGCTGCTGCGGGTGCGCTCAATGGCGTGGAAGGGGCGGCGAGGAGGGGCGTCACGAGGTTGATCGAATGTTCCACGTGGAACAGGCAGCCTGGACACCGATTACAGTGCCCAGGCCGCTGTGCCCTTAGATGATATTCACGCCTGTATCAGGGACGAACATGAAGCAGTAGAACTCGTAGCTGGCCACCAGTTCGTTGGTATTGGTGTTCGAGATAGGTCCCTGGTTGACCGTCCAGTTTGCTGTGGCCGGGTTGGTGATCGGATTGCCAGCGAAGTCAAAGTTGGTGACCTGGTCATTACCATCCTTCTGCGACCAGGAGTCACAGCCGCCTGCCGAGTTGTCGCAACGCGCCCAGTGGTAATCGCCGGGCCAGTTGGCGTCGCCGGCAGGGGAAACCATCAACGCCACGAAATGCCCGCCCAGGGCGCCGACGCCAACACCCACGCCACCGGGGTTGGTGCCTTGCTTGCTCGACTTGAACTTCATCAATTCAGCCATGTTCATGCCCGCCATCACCAAGCCGTCTTTTACGGCATAGCTGCTGACGACATCGCCGAGGCCTGCGACGGACTTGCTGAAGTCAGCCGAGGTCAGCAGGTAGCCGCTTTGACGACCGGGCTGTGGGAATGTGTTGGGGGTGATGTTGCAGCCATAGGCATAGCAGTTGTTATTGGGCTGAAACTTGTAAGACATGAAGTTGCCTTGGCAATCCTCCGCCGGGTTGTATCCCCCAGCCGACCCACCCACCACGGTTGGCGCGTATTTCTGCACGCCAATGGTCTGCGCTTGCGGATAGACGATGTTCACGTTAACCACCGTCGGGGCGATGTAGTGCTCATCGGGCGCAGCCAACAGCGCCGCATCGGTGATGATCTGATGGAACTGGTCCTGGGGGGCTACCCTGCCACTGAGCTTGAATTGCCGCGCAAGTAGAGACATCGCTCGATCCTCTCGTAAGGTGTGATTGCGTCATACAGCCGGGTACAGCGTTGCGGCGATGGTGTTCGCCGAGTAGTTCAACACGTGCAACTTCAAGGTACTGGCCGCCGGCGTGGCGGCCACATAGCGACCGGTCAGCGTCAGCCGTGAGGAGGCACCGGCCGGGTTGCCGGTATTGGTAGCCCACAAGGCCTGGTTGTCGCGTCCGTAGAACACCAGGTTGCCGTCGTCCTGCATCACCAGTCGACCGGGCATTGCGTTAGCGCTGGGAGCGGAGGGCAGTTGCCACAACGGGCTAGCGGCGCCCGCCCCCGTCAGTACGGGGCCAAGCTCAGGGTCGTTGAGCAACTGCGCGCTGCCATCAAGGGCCGTGATCGACTGGCCTGGCAGCAAGGTGGTATTGCGTCGGCTGTCGAGCTGGTTGACGCTGAGCATCTCGCCGGCAAGGTCGGTCTGGAACAGGTCCTGTACCTGGCTGCGGGTCCAGCCGTTGTAGCTGGCCGAGGCCGTGAGAATCATCAGTTTGGCCAGCGCGGACATCGGCGTCATGTCCGCAGGCGCCAGGGCGCCCACCTGAGGCAACCACGCACCGGCGGCGTAGGCACTGCTATTCACCATGGCAGACAGCACCTGAGTGCAGTCGACAATGTTCACCCCTTGTTCGTTGGCCAAATCCAGTGCCTGGTAGATCGCCCCCTGACTTGGGTTGTCCGGGTTTCCAGACGGGAAGTTACCTTCGCCGTAGGACGCCAGAATGATTCCCGTAGCACCTGCCGCGACCACCGCATCGATCAAGCCGGCCATGAACGACTTGGCCGGGCTCTGGCTGTAGTACGCCGGAAAAGCATTGAGCTGCATGACCGGGAAATTATTGATGGAAGCAGTGACCGCCGCCAGCGTCGCCTGCTGCGCCGCCAGTACCGTCGCGTCATCCAGGCTGACACTGCTGTGCACCGGCCCCGGCAACCAGTTGGCATTGTTCAACGTCAGCGCCACCCCATATTCGGCCAGGACGGGGTAATTGGGCGAGCTGAATGCATTGAATTCGCTGGCGTTGGTCTTCACCGCGCGATTGCCGCGGTACAGGTGGTTCTGGAAATACACACCGACTTCCGCAATGCCGCTTTGCGCCATGGCTACCGCGCCGCAGACATTCTGGAAGGCGTCGGTGTTGAAATTCAAAGTAAGCGGGGAACTGCTGTTGGCCTGGTAGTACAGCGGCACCTGCGACCCTGTGATGATCACCGGCTTGCTCAGCACAGCCGTACCGACGCCGCGGCTATCGAAGCTGTTGAGCAGGAACGACAGCGCCGTGCCGCTGAAGTCCATGCTGTCGGTACCATGCAGCACGACGAAACCATCGTAGGCTGCATAGTTGTCGAGGATTCCCTTGGCCATGATGCACCAGTCGGTCGGCTGCAGGTTGGTGCTGTCGAGGGTCTTTGTGCTGGACTCAGGGAAGGTGACCGACGTCAGGTAATCTACCTGCAGGTCAGTGAATTGCTGTTGCAGGATAGGGTCGATGAGTTGCTGGCTGGCGCTGGCGAACTGCTCGGCGGACATGGGCGCCAGCGGGTTACCCACGCAACTGATGGTACCGCCGGTGTTGATGACTGCAATTTTCATGAGCGTGCATCCTCTGCTCGGCTTCGATGGGCTCGGCTCAGTGACTCAGCAAGATCTTGCGCAAGCGCGCGAAGGACGGCGGCGTGGTTTTGCGCAGGTGCAATTCGCTGAGGCTTACCACCGGGGCCATGGCAATGGCGAACGCCGCGCCCAGCTTGAGCTGATCGGAGAACCAGGGCGCCTCGTAGGCGGGGGTGGTCGACCAGTTCTGGCGGATCTCATCGCTTTCCAGGTTGACGATGTTGGTGAACGCCGTAGAGGGGTCGCTAGGCGTCTTGCGGAACTGGATGGCGATCGAGGCCAGTTCAACCAATTCCTGGTGGGTGAAGGGCAGGGCGGCATCGCGAATCTGCCGAGGCGGTTGCTCCTGGCGACGCATGATGCAGTAAACGGTCTGACCGCCGCAGGTTGGGTCGCGTTGGAACAGTTGCAAGGTATAGGGCTGGTTGGTCGCCAACGCCTTGCCGGCACCGTCGAAACTCAGGCCGAACATGCCGCGGTTCTGCTGGTTGGGGTCGCCCTGCAGCAGCGACAGCTTGGCCTCGCTGACTTTGCTACCCAATTGGTCGATGCAGGCGTGCAATTGCTCGGCGTTCTCTTTCGAGGTGCTGTTGTCTGGCGGGTTCGCGCCCTGGGCATAGATCCGGTAGTTGTCGGCCAACTGAGCCGCCACGATGGTGAAGAACGCGCTGATGCAGCTTGGGCTGTCCAGGTGCGCGATGGTCGCCGTGGTTCGGTCGCCATGGCTGGCCACCACCACGGTGATGATGCAGGAGGTGGCGCTGTCGGAGTAGCACGTGAATGGACGGCCAGATGCCAGCTCGAAGGTCTGGTAATTGCCTTGGTCGACGTACACGAAGCCCAAGGCGGGCGGATTTACCGGTGCGTGGTTGTTCAATTCGAAAGAGACGTCGACTTTCATGGCTTGGCTCCCTGGATGCGCAGCGGGTTGTTCGCGAACTCGCCGTTTAGCCGGTACTGGCACATCAGCTCGTCGCGACTGGCGGAGTGAGACAACAAGTGCGAGCCTCGGCTTTGCAATTACCGAAGGCGTAGACGAATAGCGAGTTCACACGAGAAGGAAGTTGCGCAGGCGAAAATCGCCCTAGAGGGAGGTTGCGCAGCCCTGCGCGAATACTGGCAAAATGATGACTTCCGTTTCGGTTTGCTCAGCATAGATCGCTTTCTGACGGGCGCCAGGGCCAGTTGTGAATAAATCAAAGAGCGATGGGAAATAAAAAAGCCAAGGTCATGAGACCTTGGCTTTCCTGGTTCAGCTGCGTGTAGCGGGTGTATCAGAAGTCCAGATTAGACACCGACAAGGCATTGCTTTCGATGAAGTCGCGGCGAGGTTCCACCGCGTCGCCCATCAGGGTGTTGAAGATCTGGTCGGCAGCGATGGCATCTTCAATGGTCACTTTGAGCATGCGACGCACTGTAGGGTCCATTGTGGTTTCCCACAGCTGGTCCGGGTTCATCTCACCCAACCCTTTATAGCGCTGGATGGTATGACGTTTGGAGGTCTCGTTCATCAGCCAGTCCAGGGCTTCCTTGAACTCGGTAACAGCCTTGCGACGCTCGCCACGCTGCACGTAGGCACCTTCGCCGAGCAGGGTGCTCAGCTTGCTGCCCAAGGCCACGACGGTACGGTAGTCATTACTGCCGAAGAAATCGCGGTTGAAGGTGACGTAGCTGGCTAGGCCGTGAGAGGTAACTTCCACTTCCGGCAACCATACGTTGCGCTCTTTGTCTTCGCGCAGGCTGGCCTTGTACACCAGGCCGGACTTCTGGCTCTCGCTCAGGCGCGCCTGGAACTTCAACAACCAGGCCTGCATGACGGCGTGGTCTGCCAGTTGCTCGAGTGTAACCTCAGGCAGGTAGATAAAGTGCTCGGTCAGTTCCTGCGGATACAGACGCGACAGGCGCTTGAGGGTCTTCATCACCCCGCGGAACTCGTTCACCAGGCTCTCCAGTTGAACGCCAGAAACTGCCGGGGCCGACTCGTCCAGGTGCAGGCTGGCGTCTTCCAGGGCCGACTGCGTCATGTATTCTTCCATGGCGTCGTCATCCTTGATGTACTGCTCTTGCTTGCCTTTCTTGACCTTGTACAGCGGCGGCTGAGCGATGTAGATATAGCCACGCTCGACCAACTCCGGCAGCTGACGGAAGAAGAAGGTCAGCAGCAGGGTACGGATGTGCGAACCGTCAACGTCGGCATCGGTCATGATGATGATGTTGTGATAACGCAGTTTGTCGATGTTGTACTCTTCGCGGCCGATGCCACAGCCCAGAGCGGTGATCAGCGTACCGACCTCCTGGGACGAGATCATCTTGTCGAAGCGAGCTTTCTCGACGTTGAGGATCTTGCCCTTGAGCGGCAGGATCGCCTGGGTGCGACGGTTACGGCCTTGCTTGGCCGAACCACCTGCGGAGTCACCCTCCACCAGGTACAGTTCGGACAGAGCAGGGTCTTTCTCCTGGCAATCAGCGAGTTTGCCCGGCAGGCCAGCGATGTCCAGCGCACCTTTGCGGCGGGTCATTTCCCGCGCCTTGCGCGCAGCCTCGCGCGCCCGCGCGGCGTCGATCATCTTGCCGACAACGGCCTTGGCCTCGTTGGGGTTTTCCAACAGGAAATCGGCGAAGTACTTGTTCATCTCCTGTTCAACGGCGGTCTTCACCTCCGAGGAAACCAGCTTGTCCTTGGTCTGGGAGCTGAACTTCGGGTCTGGCACCTTGACCGAGATGATCGCGGTCAGGCCTTCACGGGCGTCGTCACCGGTGGTGGCAACCTTGTTCTTCTTGGCCAGGCCTTCCTGCTCGATGTAGCTGTTCAGGCTGCGGGTCAGCGAGGAACGGAAGCCCACCAGGTGGGTACCACCGTCACGCTGGGGAATGTTGTTGGTGAAACACAGCAGGTTCTCGTTGAAACTGTCATTCCATTGCAGTGCCACTTCCACGCCTACGCCATCGTCGCGCTGGACGTTGAAGTGGAATACCTGGGAGTTCACCGGGGTCTTGTTGGTGTTCAGGTATTCGACGAATGCGCGCAGGCCGCCTTCGTATTTGAAGAACTCTTCCTTGCCGGAGCGTTCGTCCTTGAGCAGGATGCCTACGCCCGAGTTGAGGAACGACAGCTCACGAATACGCTTGGCCAGGATGTCCCAGCTGAAGTGAATGTTCTTGAAGGTTTCAGCGGAAGGCTTGAAATGGATATGGGTGCCGGTGCTTTCGCTGTCACCCACCACGGCCATTGGTGCCTGTGGAACGCCGTGGACGTAGGTCTGTTCCCAGATCTTGCCGCTGCGGCGCACGGTCAGCACCAGTTGCTCGGAAAGGGCGTTCACCACGGAAACACCCACGCCGTGCAGGCCGCCGGATACCTTGTACGAGTTATCGTCGAACTTACCGCCGGCGTGCAGCACGGTCATGATGACCTCCGCTGCGGAAACGCCTTCTTCCTTATGCACGTCAACCGGAATGCCGCGACCATTGTCGCGCACACTGATGGACTCGTCCGGGTGAATGATGACGGTAATGTCGTCACAGTGGCCGGCGAGGGCCTCGTCGATCGAGTTGTCGACCACCTCGAAGACCATGTGGTGCAGGCCGCTACCATCATCGGTGTCGCCAATGTACATGCCGGGACGCTTGCGTACGGCATCCAGCCCTTTCAGCACCTTGATGCTGGAGGAGTCGTACGTTTGATTTTCGCTCATGCCTTCACTCCCGATGGTCGTGGGTCTGGGTGATACGGCCTTGTTCCACGTGGAACAAAGCAACTGGCGTATCCGTCTGCCAGCCTTCCCTCAGTAATTCGTGGTCTACACAGGTGATGAACACCTGGCAGCGTAATTCGTCAAGCAAGCGGCACAGTGCGCGGCGGTGCTGCTCGTCCAACTCGGACGGCAAATCATCCACTAGATAAATACATTGACCGCGGCGAACCTGGCTGACGAGATGCCCTTGGGCAATGCGCAGGGCGCATACAACAAGCTTCTGCTGACCCCGGGACAGGATATCGGCGGCATTGTTGGTACCCAATCGTAGGCGCAGGTCAGCTCTCTGCGGACCGGCTTGGGTATGTCCCATTTGCTGATCCCGGAGAAGGGAACCCGCCAGCACGTCAACGAGTTCGCGTTCTTTGTCCCAGCCCCGGTAATAGCTCAGGGTCAAACCTTCCAGCTCGACCAGTTCATTCAGGGTTCGCTCGAAGACAGGCTTCAAGGCCTTGATGTAATTGCGACGGTATTCATCTATTTCCGCGCTGGCCAGGCACAACTCCCGGTCCCAGGCGGCTTGCGAAGCGGCGTCAAGTGTACCATGCCGCAGCCACGAGTTCCGCTGCCGGAGGGCCTTCTGCAGGCGTTGCCAGGTCGCCATGAAACGAGGTTCCACGTGGAACACACCCCAGTCCAAAAATTGCCTACGGACTTTCGGCGCCCCTTCAAGCAAGCGGAAGCTATCGGGGTTGATCAGTTGCAGCGGGAGTAACTCCGCCAATTGCGCTGCGCTGCGGGCATTCTGACCGTCGATTCGAATGGTGAAATCACCCTGACGTTCCCGTGATATCCCAAGGTTGCTGGTCGCGCCGTCGTCACCGACCTCTACTTGGCCAAACACCGTGCAGGTAGGTTGTTCGTATTGAATCACCGGGTTGAGACGGGTACTGCGGAATGAGCGCGCCAAGCCGAGCAGATGCACAGCTTCGAGCACGCTGGTTTTTCCGCTGCCATTGGCACCGTAGAGGATATTGATGCGAGGAGAGGGGGAGAAGGTCACCGGGTGCAGATTGCGCACCGCGGTGACCGAAATACGTCGAAGGGACATTTGACCTGCTACGGATTACAGACGCATCGGCATGACAACATAGGAGGAGTCGTCATTGCCGGCTTCCTGCAGCAGGGCGCTGCTGTTGGAGTCGGACAGGATCAGGCGGACCTGCTCCGTGGTCATGACGCCCAGCACGTCCAGCAGGTAGCTGACGTTGAAGCCAATCTCCAACGAGCCACCTTCGTAGTCGACGCCAATTTCTTCTTCGGCTTCTTCCTGCTCAGGGTTGTTGGCCTGAATTTTCAATTGGCCAGAAGCCAATTGCAGGCGGATGCCGCGGTACTTTTCGTTGGACAGGATCGCAGTACGGCTGAACGCCTCACGCAGCGCCTGACGGTCGCCGAGCACCAGCTTGTCACCGCCCTTGGGCAGTACGCGCTCGTAATCGGGGAACTTGCCGTCCACCAGTTTGGAGGTGAAGGTGAACTCACCGGTGGTGGCGCGAATGTGGTGCTGGCCCAGGACAATGCTCACCATGCCTTCCGGGTCGGTCAGCAGGCGCGCGAGTTCGAGGATACCCTTGCGCGGAACGATTACCTGGTGACGCTCGGCCTGGCCGATGGGAGCCTGCATGGCGCAAAGCGCCAGGCGGTGGCCGTCGGTGGCGACTGCGCGCAGGGTGTCGGTGGAGACTTCCAGCAACATGCCGTTCAGGTAGTAGCGCACATCCTGCTGGGCCATGGCGAAGCTGGTGCGCTCGATGAGGCGGCGCAGCTTGCTTTGCTCAAGGTTGCAGGTCAGCGAACCCGGGCCCTCTTCCACGGTTGGGAAGTCGTTCGCCGGCAGGGTCGAAAGGGTGAAACGGCTACGACCGGCCTTGACCAGCAGCTTCTGGTCCTCGACCTTGACGTCGATCAGCACATCGCTGGGCAAGCTCTTGCAGATGTCCATCAGCTTGCGCGCTGGTACGGTGATCTCGCCTGGCTCAGCCGGCTCTTCCAGCTGCACGCGACCAACCAGCTCGACCTCCAGGTCGGTACCGGTCAGCGACAACTGCTGGCCCTGTACGACCAGCAGCACGTTGGACAGAACCGGCAAGGTCTGGCGGCGCTCGACGACGCCTGCGACCAGTTGCAGGGGTTTCAACAGGGCTTCGCGTTGAATGGTGAAATGCATGGTCTAGTCCCTTGCCTTCAATAAGCTGCACCGACCCCCTTCAGGTGGTCAGGGTCCGCAGCAGGTTCTTGTAGTCCTCGCGGATGTCCGCGTCGGATTCCTTCAATTCGTTGATCTTGCGGCACGCATGCAGCACGGTGGTGTGGTCGCGGCCGCCGAACATGTCGCCGATCTCCGGCAAGCTGTGGTTGGTCAGCTCTTTGGACAGCGCCATGGCTACCTGGCGCGGGCGAGCGACAGAACGCGAACGACGCTTGGACAGCAGGTCGGAGATCTTGATCTTGTAGTACTCGGCCACGGTGCGCTGGATGTTATCCACACTCACCAGTTTGTCTTGCAAGGCCAGCAAGTCCTTGAGCGACTCGCGAATCAGCTCGATGGTGATGTCGCGGCCCATGAAGTGCGAATGGGCGATCACCCGCTTCAGCGCGCCTTCGAGCTCACGGACGTTCGAACGAATGCGCTGTGCAATGAAGAATGCCGCGTCGTGTGGGAGCTCGACCTTGGCCTGGTCGGCCTTTTTCATCAGGATCGCTACGCGGGTTTCCAGCTCTGGCGGCTCCACGGCAACCGTCAGGCCCCAGCCGAAACGCGACTTGAGACGCTCTTCCAGGCCTTCGATCTCCTTCGGGTAGCGGTCGCTGGTGAGGATCACCTGCTGGCCGCCCTCGAGCAGGGCGTTGAACGTGTGGAAGAACTCTTCCTGGGAACGCTCCTTGCGGGCGAAGAACTGGATATCGTCGATCAGCAGCGCGTCGACGGAGCGATAGAAACGCTTGAACTCGTTGATGGCGTTCAGTTGCAGCGCCTTGACCATGTCGGCGACAAAACGCTCGGAATGCAGGTAGACAACCTTGGCATTCGGGTTCTTCTTCAGCAGGTGGTTGCCCACGGCATGCATGAGGTGAGTCTTACCCAGACCTACACCGCCATAAAGGAAGAGCGGGTTGTAGCCATGCTTCGGGTTATCGGCAACCTGCCAGGCTGCAGCGCGCGCCAATTGGTTGGACTTACCTTCGACAAAGGTTTCGAAAGTGAAGGTACGGTTCAGGTAACTGGTGTGCTTGAGCGCACCTTCGACCTGGACGGTGCGTTGTTCGGCACGACCTGTGGACGCGGGTGCAGACTCGCCCGTGGCGTCAAACCCATCCAGGGCGGACGGCTCCAACGCTTCGACTACCTGCTCGCTGGCCATTGCAGGCACGGTATTGGCCACCGGTTCGCTTGGCGCAACCACTTGTGCGGCTTTCTGCGCCTGGCTCTGTGCCAGCGACGCAGCCATCGCCGCGCTCACCGGTGCATTGGGAGCGGCCCGTGGCGCGGAGCTGCGACGACTACCAATAAGGAGAGAGAGTGCAGGGGCCAGGCCGTTGCCTCGCTCACCCAGCAACTCGAGCAGACGCCCAAGGTACTTTTCATTGACCCAATCAAGAACGAAGCGGTTGGGCGCATAGACGCGCAACTCGTCGCCTTCGGCTTCGACCTGTAGCGGACGGATCCAGGTGTTGAATTGCTGGGCAGGCAGTTCATCGCGCAGAAGCTCCACGCACTGCTGCCAAAGTTCCACTGACACGGATATCCCCTGAGTTGAAAGCCGGATGAGACAAAAACAATCCGCCATTGTACCGGGCGCGTGGCCACTTATCCACATGTGCGGGCAAGATGAGCCACGGTAAATCAGTCATTTAGCGGCACAAACGACATCCATCCCTTGTGAATAAACCCTGTGGATAACGACACATGAGGGGTATGCACAACCCCTGGGTCAGACCTGTGGATAAATCAGCTGTGGATAAGAGGCCTTTTGTTCCACAGCTTTTGACCATGCACAGCACAGTTGCAGCACCCCTTTCCTACACACTTATGATTCTCTGTACATACCGTATTTTCTGGCCTTGACACGCTTATCCACAGAAGGTTATCCACGTAAGAGCTATAAGATCTTCAGAAAAGCTTTCTATATGGTTTTCTTTTTTTTCAATTTCTAGCTCACGGCGAGTCTGCCCCACCTCCTACTGGACTGCCAGCGTGCAGACACCCACTCATAAAGGATCGGTTGGTTGGAAATTGACCTACGGCCTTGCTTTCTCTAGAATCGCCGGTCTCTTAAAAAGGGGGCCATCCCGGCCCGTTGTCGACAACCCAGGTAACACGCCATGAAACGTACTTTCCAACCAAGCACCATCAAGCGCGCGCGCACCCACGGTTTCCGTGCCCGTATGGCCACCAAGAACGGCCGCGCTGTTCTGTCGCGTCGTCGCGCCAAAGGCCGTAAGCGTCTGGCCATTTGATTTTCCGGCACAGGTGGTGAGTCAGGACTTCAGTCGGGATAAGCGACTGCTTACACCCCGGCATTTCAAAGCGGTCTTCGACTCCCCAACCGGCAAGGTTCCAGGGAAAAACCTGCTTATCCTTGCCCGCGAGAACGGCCTCGATCATCCGCGCCTCGGCCTGGTGATCGGCAAGAAGAGCGTCAAGCTCGCCGTTCAGCGCAATCGCCTGAAACGCCTGATGCGCGATTCCTTTCGCCTGAACCAGCAATCACTTGCCGGTTTGGACATCGTGATCGTCGCGCGCAAGGGGTTGGGCGAGGTAGAAAACCCAGAATTGCACCAACATTTTGGCAAACTCTGGAAGCGCCTGGCCCGTAGTCGGCCCTCTCCAGCGGTAACTGCCGACACCGCGGGGGTAGACAGTCACAATGCGTAAACTGGCGCTCGTTCCGATCCAGTTTTACCGTTACGCCATCAGTCCTCTGATGGCCAGTCACTGTCGTTTCTACCCTTCTTGCTCCTGCTACGCGTATGAAGCCATTGAAACCCATGGCCTCTTGCGTGGTGGGTGGCTGACCGTTCGTCGCCTGGGGCGCTGTCATCCGTGGAACGACGGCGGTTACGACCCTGTTCCACCCGCTCCTTCCTCCCGAACTTCTTCGATAGCCGAGTAACCATGGATATTAAACGCACGATCCTGATCGTCGCCCTGGCAATCGTGTCCTACGTGCTGGTCCTCAAGTGGAACCAGGACTACGGTCAGGCAGCCCTGCCGACTCAGAACACTGCTGCCAGCACTTCTGCTCCGGCACTGCCGGACACCGTGCCAGCGGGCAACAATGGCGCCAGCGCCGATGTGCCGAGCGCGAATGCTGAAACCAGCCCCGCCGTGGTGGCGCCGGTCGCGGTCAGCAAGGACCTGATCAGGGTCAAGACCGATGTCCTGGACCTGGCTATCGACCCGGTCGGTGGTGACATCGTCCAGCTGACCCTGCCCCAGTACCCACGTCGCCAGGACCATCCGGACATTCCGTTCCAGCTGTTCGACAACGGCAGCGAGCGCACTTACTTGGCACAAAGCGGCCTGACGGGTGCCAACGGCCCGGATGCCCGCTCAAGCGGTCGCCCGCTGTATGCCGCCGAGCAGAAGAGCTACCAGCTGGCCGATGGCCAGGAGCAACTGGTGGTCGACCTGAAGTTCAGCGAGAACGGCGTCAACTACATCAAGCGCTTCACCATCAAGCGCGGCGAGTACGACCTGACCGTCAGCTACCTGATCGACAACCAGAGCGGCCAGGCCTGGACCGGCAACATGTTTGCCCAGCTCAAGCGTGACGCCAGCTCGGACCCGTCCTCCAGCACTGCGACGGGTACTGCCACCTATCTGGGTGCTGCCCTGTGGACAAGTGCCGAGCCGTACAAGAAAGTGTCGATGAAGGACATCGACAAAGGTAGTTTGAAAGAAAATGTAACCGGCGGCTGGGTCGCTTGGCTGCAGCACTACTTCGTCACCGCGTGGATTCCACAAGGCGGCGAGAACAACGCCGTGCAAACCCGCAAGGACAGCCAGGGCAACTACATCATCGGCTACACCGGCCCGGCCCTTAACGTGGCTGCCGGCGCCAAGGCCGAAACCAGTGCCGTGCTCTACGCCGGTCCAAAGATCCAGTCCAAGCTCAAGGAGTTGTCCCCAGGCCTGGAACTGACCGTCGACTACGGCTTCCTGTGGTTCATCGCCCAACCGATCTTCTGGCTGCTGCAACATATCCACAGCCTGCTAGGTAACTGGGGCTGGTCGATCATCGTCCTGACCATGCTCATCAAGGGCCTGTTCTTCCCGCTGTCGGCTGCCAGCTACCGCTCGATGGCGCGCATGCGTGCCGTCTCGCCGAAACTGGCGCAGCTCAAGGAACGTTTCGGTGACGATCGCCAGAAGATGTCCCAGGCGATGATGGAACTGTACAAGAAAGAGAAGATCAACCCGCTGGGCGGTTGCTTGCCGATTCTGGTGCAGATGCCGGTGTTCCTGGCCCTCTACTGGGTACTGCTGGAAAGCGTCGAGATGCGCCAGGCGCCGTGGATGCTGTGGATCACCGACCTGTCGATCAAGGATCCGTTCTTCATCCTGCCGATCATCATGGGCGCAACCATGTTCATCCAGCAGCGCCTGAACCCGACGCCGCCGGATCCGATGCAGGCCAAGGTGATGAAAATGATGCCGATCATCTTCACCTTCTTCTTCCTGTGGTTCCCGGCTGGTCTGGTGCTGTACTGGGTTGTGAACAACTGCCTGTCGATCGCTCAGCAGTGGTACATCACTCGCAAGATCGAGGCAGCAACGGCCAACAACGCTGCTGCTTGACGGGCTGCTAACCTGGCCTGTGAATAAAAACGCCCCCCTGTGGGGCGTTTTTGCTATCTGTCGTATATGTCGCTAGAGGCTTCGAGCATGAATATTGTGCGTGAAACCATCGCTGCCATCGCTACCGCCCAAGGTCGTGGTGGCGTCGGTATCGTCAGGCTGTCCGGGCCATTGGCCGCCAAGGCCGGCCAGCTCATCACCGGGCGCACGCTCAAGCCCAGACATGCCCACTACGGCCCGTTTCGCGACGAAGACGGGTTGGTACTGGATGAAGGTATCGCGCTGTTCTTCCCTGGGCCGAATTCGTTCACTGGCGAAGATGTGCTCGAATTACAGGGGCACGGCGGGCCTGTGGTCCTCGACATGCTGCTGCAGCGCTGTGTACAAATCGGTTGCCGGCTGGCGCGGCCGGGTGAATTCAGCGAGCGCGCGTTCCTCAACGACAAGCTCGACCTGGCCCAGGCCGAGGCGATCGCCGACCTGATCGAGGCCAGCTCCAGCCAGGCGGCGCGCAATGCCTTGCGCTCGCTGCAAGGCGAGTTCTCCAAGCGTGTACACGGCCTTACGGAAGCGCTGATCGCCCTGCGTATCTACGTGGAAGCGGCCATCGACTTCCCCGAGGAGGAAATCGACTTCCTTGCCGATGGCCACGTGTTATCGATGCTCGATACGGTGCGTGCCACGTTATCCACAGTGCAGCGCGAAGCCGGGCAGGGCGCTTTGCTACGCGATGGCATGACCGTGGTCATTGCCGGCAGGCCAAACGCTGGCAAATCGAGCCTGCTGAACCAGCTGGCGGGGCGTGAGGCAGCGATCGTCACCGACATCGCCGGTACCACTCGGGACATCCTGCGCGAACATATCCACATCGATGGCATGCCGCTGCACGTGGTCGATACCGCCGGCTTGCGTGACACTGACGACCATGTGGAAAAGATCGGCGTGGAACGCGCGCTCAAGGCCATTGGCGAGGCCGATCGGGTGCTGTTGGTGGTGGACTCCACTGCGCCCGAAGCCAGCGACCCCTTTGCCCTGTGGCCGGAATTCCTGGACCTGCGGCCGGAGCCAGGCAAGGTCACCTTGATTCGTAACAAGGCCGACCTCAGTGGCGAGCCCGTGGGCCTGGAGCAGAGCGAGGATGGCCATGTGACCATCACCCTCAGTGCCAAAGGCGATGACCAGGGCCTGCAATTGCTTCGCGATCACCTCAAAGCCTGCATGGGTTACGAGCAGACTGCAGAAAGCGGCTTCAGCGCACGCAGGCGACACCTGGACGCCCTTCGCCAGGCAAGTGCACACCTGGAGCACGGGCATGCTCAACTCACCTTGGCGGGCGCTGGCGAGCTGCTGGCTGAAGACCTGCGCCAGGCTCAACAGGCCTTGGGGGAAATCACCGGGGCATTCAGCTCCGATGACTTGCTGGGCCGGATCTTCTCCAGCTTCTGCATCGGCAAGTAGCCCACAGGCAGACACCGTTAATGAGCCGCTCCAGCAGGAGCGGCTTTTTTTTGACTTGGCGAAAGCAGAAATTTCATCAACAGGAGCAAAAGCGTCGGCAGGAGGTCTGTGGAAAACTCGCCACCAGCCCCGTTGATAACCCGGCGTTTTTGTTGAGGACAAATGCACCTGTGGGTAAACGAGCATTTAATCCACAGGCTGAAATGACTTATCCATAGCCCTCAGGGGCACTTCACCCCAGGGTTTAATTTCCCTGTAAGCCAAACAAATAGAGGCCTACAGAGATTTATCCACAGAAAAACATGTGCATAAGAATAAACATAAAAACAAAGCTTTTTTAACTTTTTCCTTTTTGATTTCTGTTGTCTGCCATTCATCCACAGATTGGTCAAAATTTGCTCAGACGGTTTCACTCAAGGGGCTGAAGTCCCTATACTTGTCCGCTTACCTTCTCTATTTGCGAAACAGGCACGAGGTGCGTGGTGGATTTCCCTTCCCGTTTTGAAGTGATCGTCATCGGCGGCGGCCATGCCGGTACCGAGGCTGCGCTTGCGTCTGCACGCATGGGTGTGAAAACCCTGCTGCTGACCCATAACGTGGAAACCCTCGGCCACATGAGCTGCAACCCAGCCATCGGTGGCATCGGCAAGAGCCACCTGGTCAAGGAGATCGATGCGCTCGGCGGCGCCATGGCGCTGGCCACCGACAAGAGCGGCATCCAGTTCCGTATCCTGAACAACCGCAAAGGCCCGGCTGTGCGCGCAACCCGCGCTCAGGCAGACCGCGCCATCTACAAGGCGGTGGTGCGCGAGATCCTGGAAAACCAGCCGAACCTGTGGATATTCCAGCAGTCCTGCGACGACCTGATCGTCGAGCAGGACCAGGTCAAGGGTGTGGTCACGCAAATGGGCCTGCGTTTCTTCGCCGACTCCGTGGTCCTGACCAGCGGCACCTTCCTGGGCGGACTTATCCACATCGGTTTGCAGAACTACTCCGGTGGCCGCGCCGGCGACCCGCCTGCCAATGCCCTGGCCCAACGCATGCGTGAACTGCCGCTGCGCGTCGGCCGCCTGAAGACTGGCACCCCGCCACGTATCGACGGTCGCTCGGTGGACTTCTCGGTGATGGCCGAACAGCCAGGCGACACGCCGATCCCGGTCATGTCGTTCATGGGCAACGCGCAGATGCACCCGCGCCAGGTCAGCTGCTACATCACCCACACCAATGCCCGTACCCACGAGATCATCGCCTCGAACCTTGATCGTTCGCCGATGTATTCCGGAGTGATCGAAGGCGTTGGCCCGCGCTACTGCCCGTCGATCGAGGACAAGATCCACCGCTTCGCCG
The DNA here is from genome assembly GCF_042709235.1 of Pseudomonas sp. LS_2. Lineage (NCBI taxonomy): Bacteria > Pseudomonadati > Pseudomonadota > Gammaproteobacteria > Pseudomonadales > Pseudomonadaceae > Pseudomonas > Pseudomonas sp. LS_2. The sequence continues at coordinate 123,840 of NZ_JAVAYC010000005.1, forward strand.
ACAAGGAAAGCCACCAGGTGTTCATCGAGCCGGAAGGCCTGACCACCCATGAGCTCTACCCCAACGGTATCTCCACCTCGCTGCCGTTCGACGTGCAGCTGGAGATCGTGCGCTCGATCCGCGGCATGGAAAACGCCCACATCGTGCGCCCCGGCTACGCCATTGAGTACGACTACTTCGACCCTCGCGACCTGAAGTACAGCCTCGAGACCAAGGTCATCGGCGGCCTGTTCTTCGCCGGGCAGATCAACGGCACCACCGGCTACGAAGAAGCCGGCGCCCAGGGCCTGCTGGCCGGTACCAACGCGGCACTGCGTGCTCAGGGCCGCGAAAGCTGGTGCCCACGCCGCGACGAGGCGTACATCGGCGTGCTGGTCGACGACCTGATCACCCTCGGCACTCAGGAGCCGTACCGCATGTTTACCTCGCGTGCCGAATACCGGCTGATCTTGCGAGAAGACAACGCCGACCTGCGCCTGACCGAGAAGGGCCGCGAATTGGGCCTGGTCGACGACGCCCGCTGGGCCGCGTTCTGCGCCAAGCGCGAAGGCATCGAGCGTGAAGAACAGCGGCTGAAGTCGACCTGGGTACGCCCAGGTACACCGGAAGGCCAAGCGGTTGTGGATAAGTTCGGCACCCCGCTGGCTCACGAATACAACCTGCTGAACCTGCTGGCCCGACCGGAAATCGACTATGCCGGCCTGATCGAGGCCACCGGCGGCGCCGATATCGACCCGCAGGTCGCCGAGCAGGTCGAGATCAAGACCAAGTACGCCGGCTACATCGACCGTCAGCAGGAAGAAATCGCTCGTCTACGCGCCAGCGAAGACACCCGCCTGCCTGTGGATATCGACTACGCTTCGATCTCCGGGCTGTCCAAGGAAATCCAGGGCAAGCTCGGCCAGACCCGGCCGCAGACCCTTGGGCAGGCATCGCGTATCCCCGGTGTGACCCCGGCGGCGATTTCCCTGTTGCTGATTCATCTGAAAAAACGCGGCGCAGGCCGCGAACTGGAGCAAAGCGCTTGAGTGTCCTGGTCACCCCGCAACACGCCGAAGAGTTATCCACAGGTGCGCGCCAGCTCGGTGTCGAGTTGACCCCTCGGCAGCATGAACTGCTGCTGGGCTACCTGGCCCTGTTGATCAAGTGGAACAAGGCCTACAACCTCACAGCGGTGCGCGACCCGGATGAAATGGTTTCGCGCCACCTGCTCGACAGCCTCAGCGTCATGTCCTTCATCGGCGCCGACACCCAGCGTTGGCTCGACGTCGGCAGCGGTGGTGGCATGCCTGGCATCCCCCTGGCTATCCTGCACCCGCACAAGCAAGTGACGGTGCTGGACAGCAATGGCAAGAAAACCCGCTTCCTGACCCAGGTGAAGATGGAGCTGAAGCTCGACAACCTGCAAGTTATCAACAGCCGTGTCGAAGAATTCCAACCTGCGCAGCCCTTCAACGGCATCATCTCCCGGGCGTTCAGCAGCATGGAGAACTTCACCGGCTGGACCCGCCACCTGGGCGATGGCAACACGCAATGGCTTGCAATGAAGGGGCTGCATCCTGCCGATGAACTGGTAGCATTGCCCGCAGACTTCACAGTGGAAAGCGAGCAGGCCCTGACCGTTCCGGGTTGCCAGGGCCAGCGCCATCTGCTGATACTGCGCCGCAAGGCTTGACTGGGAACACACGCAACAATGGCTAAGGTATTCGCAATCGCGAACCAGAAGGGTGGTGTCGGCAAGACCACCACCTGCATCAATCTCGCCGCATCGCTGGCCGCGACCAAGCGTCGCGTGCTGCTGATCGACCTCGATCCGCAGGGCAACGCCACCATGGGCAGTGGTGTGGATAAGCACGAGCTCGAGCATTCGGTCTACGACGTGCTGATCGGTGAATGCGATTTGGCCCAGGCCATGCACTATTCCGAACATGGCGGTTTCCAGCTGCTGCCGGCCAACCGCGACCTCACCGCCGCGGAAGTGGTGCTGCTGGAGATGCAGATGAAAGAGAGCCGCCTGCGCAATGCGCTGGCGCCGATCCGGGACAACTACGACTACATCCTCATCGATTGCCCGCCCTCGCTGTCGATGCTCACGCTGAACGCGCTGGTCGCTTCCGACGGCGTCATCATCCCCATGCAGTGCGAGTACTACGCCCTCGAAGGCCTCAGCGACCTTGTGGATAACATCAAGCGCATCGCTGCCCGGCTGAACCCGGAGCTGAAGATCGAAGGCCTGCTGCGCACCATGTACGACCCGCGCCTGAGTTTGAACAACGATGTGTCGGAGCAGCTCAAGGTGCACTTCGGTGACCAACTGTACGACACCGTTATCCCGCGCAATATCCGCCTGGCCGAGGCGCCGAGTTTCGGCATGCCGGCCCTGGCCTACGACAAGCAATCGCGTGGCGCACTGTCCTACCTGGCTCTGGCCGGGGAACTGGTACGCCGTCAACGCCGACAAACGCGCACTGCACAGACAACTTAAGGAATCCGCATGGCCATCAAGAAACGCGGTCTCGGACGTGGGTTGGATGCACTGCTCAGTGGTCCGACCGTAAGCGCCCTCGAAGAGCAGGCCGTGAAGGTCGACCAGAAGGAACTGCAACACTTGCCGGTCGAGCTGATTCAGCGCGGCAAGTACCAGCCACGCCGCGACATGGACCCCGAGGCCCTGGAAGAACTGGCGCACTCGATCCGCAAGCAGGGCGTGATGCAACCGATCGTGGTGCGCCCGATCGGCGACAACCGCTACGAGATCATCGCCGGTGAACGCCGTTGGCGCGCCACCCAGCAAGCTGGCCTGGATACCATCCCGGCGATGGTCCGCGAGGTGCCCGACGAAGCGGCCATCGCGATGGCGCTGATCGAGAACATCCAGCGCGAAGACCTGAACCCGCTGGAAGAGGCTATCGCCCTGCAACGTTTGCAGCAGGAATTCGAGCTGACCCAGCAGCAGGTGGCCGATGCGGTGGGCAAGTCGCGGGTGACCGTGACCAACCTGCTGCGGCTGATCACCCTGCCCGAGGCCATCAAGACCATGCTCGCTCACGGCGACCTGGAGATGGGACACGCCCGTGCCTTGCTCGGTCTGGACGAGAGCCGGCAGGAGGAAGGGGCGCGACATGTTGTCGCACGCGGGCTCACCGTGCGCCAAACTGAGGCACTGGTGCGCCAGTGGCTGAGTGGCAAAACTGATCCGGTGCAAGAGAGCAAAGCTGATCCGGACATTGCTCGCCTGGAGCAGCGTCTGGCAGAGCGCCTGGGCTCTTCGGTGCAGATACGCCACGGCAACAAGGGCAAGGGCCAACTGGTTATTCGCTACAACTCGCTCGACGAGTTGCAAGGCGTCCTCGCTCACATTCGCTGAAACAATTCCCGTTGTAGCGCGCAGTCGGAAATCACTACCCGATAGTTGAATAGGGGTTAATCCCCCCCTATACTCTGCGCGCATTTTGTCGGCACAAATTATGCCAAGTCGTTGCTGGCTTGAGGGTCGACTTTCGAGGAGCAGTTCTGATGGAAATCCGCACGCCAAACCGCCTGCCTTTCCATCGTTGGCCGGTGTTCCCGGTGCTGCTGGCTCAATTTGGTGTGTTATTGCTGGCGACCTTGGTGTTGTGGCAGTGGCAGGGCAAGGTCAGCGGTTATTCAGGCCTCTGCGGAGGTTTGATCGCCTGGCTGCCCAACGTGTATTTCGCCTGGAAGGCATTTCGCTTCAGCGGAGCCCGGGCGGCGCAAGCCATCGTCAAGTCGTTCTACGCAGGCGAGGCTGGCAAATTGATTTTGACGGCAGTGCTGTTTGCACTGACCTTCGCAGGAGTGAAGCCATTGGCGCCGTTGGCAGTATTCGGCGTCTTCATGCTGACCCTTTCGGTCAGCTGGTTCACGCCCCTGCTGATGAATAAAAGACTTTCGAGACCTTAGGGCGTTTGAGGCAACCATGGCAGCAGAAACCGCTTCGGGCTATATCCAGCACCACTTGCAGAACCTGACCTACGGTCAACTACCAGACGGCAGCTGGGGCTTCGCCCATTCGGCTGCAGAAGCCAAGGCAATGGGCTTCTGGGCGTTCCACCTGGACACCCTGGGCTGGTCCGTCGGGCTGGGTCTGATCTTCCTGTTCATCTTCCGCATGGCCGCCAAGAAGGCCACTTCCGGCCAGCCGAGCGGTCTGCAGAACTTCGTCGAAGTGCTGGTGGACTTCGTCAATGGCAGCGTGAAGGACTCCTTCCACGGCCGCAGCCCGGTGATCGCCCCACTGGCGCTGACCATCTTCGTCTGGGTCTTCCTGATGAACGCCATCGACCTGGTTCCGGTCGACTGGATTCCTCAGCTGGCCATCCTGATTTCCGGTGATCCGCACATTCCGTTCCGCGCCGTGCCGACCACCGACCCGAACGCGACCCTGGCCATGGCCTTCAGTGTCTTCGCCCTGATCATCTTCTACAGCATCAAGGTCAAGGGCCTGGGCGGCTTCCTCGGCGAGCTCACCCTGCACCCGTTCGGCAGCAAGAACATCTTCGTTCAGATCCTGTTGATCCCGGTGAACTTCCTGCTGGAATTCGTCACCTTGATCGCCAAGCCGATCTCCCTGGCACTGCGACTGTTCGGCAACATGTATGCCGGCGAGCTGGTGTTCATCCTGATCGCCGTGATGTTCGGCGCCGGCATCCTCTGGCTGAGCGGCCTGGGTGTCGTGCTGCAGTGGGCGTGGGCTGTGTTCCACATCCTGATCATCACGCTGCAAGCGTTCATCTTCATGATGCTGACCATCGTCTACCTGTCGATGGCCCACGAAGATAACCATTAAGACCGCCTGGCGTGTCTGATAGTCTTCCCCGCCTGCCTGGGGGGAGGGCTTAAAAAGTCCGCAAGGGCAGCTGTACCAAAACGATTTGTTTTACCGCTTCAAACTAAAAAACCTAACCAATACGACGTAAAAGTCGGGAGGAAAGATGGAAACTGTAGTTGGTCTGACCGCTATCGCTGTTGCTCTGCTGATCGGCCTGGGTGCTCTGGGTACCGCCATTGGTTTCGGCCTGCTGGGCGGCAAGTTCCTGGAAGGCGCTGCTCGTCAGCCTGAGATGGTTCCGATGCTGCAGGTCAAAATGTTCATCGTTGCCGGTCTGCTCGACGCCGTAACCATGATCGGTGTTGGTATCGCTCTGTTCTTCACCTTCGCGAACCCCTTCGTTGGTCAGATCGCCGGCTAATCACTCGTTCCCACGAGTTGATTGGTGTGATGGACAAAGACCGAGCGAGGTATTGGCGTGAACATTAATGCAACCCTGATCGGCCAATCCGTTGCTTTTCTGATTTTTGTGCTGTTCTGCATGAAGTACGTATGGCCTCCGGTCATCACTGCCCTGCAAGAGCGCCAAAAGAAGATTGCCGACGGCCTGGATGCTGCCAACCGCGCAGCTCGCGATCTGGAACTGGCCCAAGAGAAAGCGGGTCAGCAACTGCGCGAAGCGAAGGCACAGGCAGCCGAAATCATTGAGCAAGCGAAGAAACGCGCTGCTCAGCTTGTCGAGGAAGCCCGTGATCAGGCCCGCGTCGAAGCTGACCGTGTGAAAGCTCAGGCTCAAGCCGAGATCGAACAGGAACTGAACGGCATCAAAGACGCCCTGCGTGCCCAAGTGGGTGCCCTGGCCGTTGGCGGTGCTGAAAAGATCCTTGGCGCCACAATCGATCAAAACGCGCATGCGGAGCTGGTTAACAAACTGGCCGCTGAAATTTAAGCGAGGGCGATCATGGCAGAACTGACCACGTTGGCCCGACCTTACGCTAAGGCTGCCTTCGAGCATGCCCAGGCCCATCAGCAACTGGCCAATTGGTCAGCCATGCTCGGCCTGGCTGCTGCGGTGTCGCAAGACGGCACCATGCAGCGCCTGCTCAAGGCCCCGCAACTGACTAGCGCAGACAAGGCCGCCGCATTCATTGAAGTGTGCGGTGACAAGTTTGACGCCCAGGCACAGAATTTCATTCATGTTGCCGCGGAAAACGACCGTCTCCTGCTTCTGCCGGAGATCGCGACTCTGTTCGACCTGTACAAGGCCGAGCAAGAGAAATCCGTGGACGTGGAAGTCACCAGTGCTTTTGCGTTGAACCAAGAACAGCAAGACAAACTCGCCAAGGTTCTCAGTGCACGGCTCAGCCGGGAAGTACGCCTGCACGCGACGGAGGATGCCAGCCTGATCGGTGGCGTCGTGATCCGCGCCGGCGACCTGGTAATCGATGGCTCGGTTCGCGGCAAGATCGCGAAACTGGCCGAAGCATTGAAATCTTGAGTTTGAAGGGGCAGCAGAGCAATGCAGCAACTCAATCCTTCCGAAATTAGTGAAATCATCAAGGGTCGCATCGAGAAACTCGATGTCGGCTCCCAAGCCCGCAACGAAGGTACCGTCGTCAGCGTTTCTGACGGTATCGTGCGGATCCACGGTCTGGCCGACGTCATGTACGGCGAAATGATCGAGTTCCCTGGCGGCGTCTACGGCATGGCACTGAACCTGGAGCAAGACTCCGTAGGTGCAGTTGTCCTGGGTGCGTACACCACCCTGGCCGAAGGCATGAGCGCCAAATGCACCGGTCGTATCCTGGAAGTTCCAGTCGGCAAAGGCCTGCTGGGCCGCGTCGTCGACGCTCTGGGTAACCCGATCGATGGCAAGGGTCCTCTGACCACCACCGAAACCGACGCAGTCGAAAAGGTTGCACCGGGCGTTATCTGGCGTAAGTCGGTAGACCAGCCTGTACAGACTGGCTACAAGTCGGTCGACGCCATGATCCCGGTTGGCCGTGGCCAGCGCGAGCTGATCATCGGTGACCGTCAGATCGGCAAGACCGCCATGGCGGTCGACGCGATCATCAACCAGAAGAACAGCGGTATCTTCTGCGTCTACGTCGCCGTTGGTCAGAAGCAGTCGACCATCGCCAACGTCGTGCGCAAGCTGGAAGAAGCCGGCGCCCTGGCCAACACCATCGTGGTAGCCGCCAGCGCCTCGGAATCCGCCGCACTGCAGTTCCTGGCACCTTATGCCGGCTGCACCATGGGCGAGTTCTTCCGTGACCGCGGTGAAGATGCCCTGATCGTCTACGATGACCTGTCCAAGCAGGCCGTTGCCTACCGTCAGATCTCCCTGCTGCTGCGCCGTCCACCAGGACGCGAAGCTTACCCAGGCGACGTGTTCTATCTCCACTCCCGTCTGCTGGAGCGTGCATCGCGCGTTTCGGAAGAGTACGTCGAGAAGTTCACCAACGGCGCAGTCACCGGCAAAACCGGTTCCCTGACCGCTCTGCCGATCATCGAAACCCAGGCTGGCGACGTTTCCGCGTTCGTTCCGACCAACGTGATCTCCATCACCGACGGTCAGATCTTCCTGGAATCGGCCATGTTCAACTCGGGCATCCGTCCTGCAGTGAACGCCGGTGTTTCGGTATCCCGCGTAGGTGGTGCCGCTCAGACCAAGATCATCAAGAAGCTCTCCGGTGGTATCCGTACCGCCCTGGCTCAGTACCGTGAACTGGCTGCATTCGCCCAGTTCGCGTCCGATCTGGACGAAGCGACCCGCAAGCAGCTGGAGCATGGTCAGCGCGTTACCGAGCTGATGAAGCAGAAGCAGTACGCGCCAATGTCGATCGCTGACATGGCCCTGTCGCTGTACGCCGCTGAGCGTGGCTTCCTGACTGACGTAGAAGTCTCCAAGGTCGGCAGCTTCGAGCAAGCGCTGATCGCCTTCTTCAACCGTGATCACGCCGAACTGATGGCCAAGATCAACGTGAAGGGTGACTTCAACGACGAAATCGACGCTGGCATGAAGGCCGGTATCGAGAAGTTCAAGGCCACCCAGACCTGGTAAGCCGCAGCGGGGGCCCCGGCCCCCGCTTGCTAACCTGATAGGTGATACATGGCAGGCGCAAAAGAGATTCGCAGTAAGATTGCGAGCATCAAAAGCACGCAAAAAATTACCAGCGCCATGGAGAAAGTGGCGGTCAGCAAAATGCGCAAGGCACAACTGCGCATGGCTGCTAGCCGTCCTTACGCGGAGCGTATCCGCCAGGTGATCGGTCATCTGGCCAACGCCAACCCGGAATACCGCCACCCGTTCATGATCGAGCGCCCTGTAAAGCGCGCCGGTTATGTCGTGGTGACGAGTGACCGTGGTCTGTGCGGTGGCTTGAATACCAACCTGTTCAAGGCCCTGGTCAAGGACATGAACGAAAACCGCGAACAGGGCGTGGAAATCGACCTGTGCGTAATCGGCAGCAAGGGTGCGACTTTCTTCCGCATCTTTGGCGGCAACGTCGTAGCCGCGATCAGCCACCTGGGCGAAGAGCCATCGATCAACGACTTGATCGGCTCCGTCAAAGTGATGCTGGACGCCTACCTCGATGGCCGTATCGATCGCCTCTCGGTGGTTTCGAACAAGTTCATCAACACCATGACCCAAAAACCGACGGTCGAGCAGTTGGTACCGTTGGTGGCAACCCCGGATCAGGAACTCAAGCACCACTGGGACTACCTGTACGAACCCGACGCAAAAGAGCTGCTGGACGGCTTGATGGTGCGTTACGTGGAGTCGCAGGTGTACCAGGCGGTGGTCGAGAACAACGCTGCTGAACAAGCGGCCCGGATGATCGCCATGAAGAACGCCACAGACAACGCCGGTGACCTGATCAGCGAACTCCAGCTGATCTACAACAAGGCGCGTCAGGCTGCGATCACCCAGGAGATCTCGGAAATCGTCGGCGGCGCTGCCGCGGTTTAACGGTTCACATATTCAGAGGATCCAGCTATGAGTAGCGGACGTATCGTTCAAATCATCGGCGCCGTCATCGACGTGGAATTCCCACGTGACGTCGTGCCGAGTGTTTACAACGCGCTGAAAGTTCAAGGCGCGGAAACCACCCTGGAAGTTCAGCAGCAGCTGGGCGACGGCGTGGTTCGTACCATCGCGATGGGCTCGACCGAAGGTCTGAAGCGCGGTCTGGACGTCGTCGACACCGGCGCGGCCATCTCCGTCCCCGTCGGCAAGGCCACCCTGGGCCGTATCATGGACGTCCTGGGCAACCCAATCGACGAAGCCGGCCCGATCGGTGAAGAAGAGCGTCGCGGCATTCACCGCGCTGCCCCTTCGTTCGCTGAGCAGGCAGGCGGCAACGACCTGCTGGAAACCGGCATCAAGGTTATCGACCTGGTCTGCCCGTTCGCCAAAGGCGGTAAGGTTGGCCTGTTCGGTGGCGCCGGCGTCGGCAAGACCGTAAACATGATGGAACTGATCCGTAACATCGCCATTGAGCACAGCGGTTATTCCGTGTTCGCCGGTGTGGGTGAGCGTACTCGTGAGGGTAACGACTTCTACCACGAGATGAAGGACTCCAACGTTCTCGACAAAGTAGCGCTGGTCTACGGTCAGATGAACGAGCCACCAGGAAACCGTCTGCGCGTAGCGCTGACCGGCCTGACCATGGCCGAGAAGTTCCGTGACGAAGGTAACGACGTTCTGCTGTTCGTCGACAACATCTATCGTTACACCCTGGCCGGTACCGAAGTATCCGCACTGCTGGGCCGTATGCCTTCGGCAGTAGGCTACCAGCCGACCCTGGCCGAAGAGATGGGCGTTCTGCAAGAGCGTATTACTTCGACCAAGGAAGGTTCGATCACCTCGATCCAGGCCGTATACGTACCTGCGGACGACCTGACCGACCCGTCGCCAGCCACCACCTTCGCCCACCTCGACGCCACCGTCGTTCTGTCCCGTGACATCGCCTCCCTGGGTATCTACCCAGCGGTCGACCCACTGGACTCGACCTCGCGCCAGCTGGACCCGAACGTGATCGGTACCGAGCACTACGAAACTGCCCGTCAGGTCCAGTATGTTCTGCAGCGCTACAAAGAGCTGAAGGACATCATCGCGATCCTGGGTATGGACGAACTGTCCGAGACCGACAAGCAGCTGGTTGCTCGCGCTCGTAAGATCCAGCGCTTCCTGTCGCAGCCGTTCTTCGTGGCCGAAGTCTTCACCGGTTCGCCAGGCAAGTACGTTTCGCTCAAGGACACCATCGCTGGCTTCAGCGGCATCCTCAAAGGTGACTACGACCACCTGCCAGAACAAGCGTTCTACATGGTCGGCGGCATCGACGAAGCGATCGAGAAAGCCAAGAAACTGTAATCCCGGCGCCCCGCGAGGGGCGCTAATCAGGTTGAGGCAAGCAGATGGCTATGACAGTCCATTGCGATATCGTCAGCGCGGAAGGAGAGATCTTCTCCGGTCTGGTCGAGATGGTAGTAGCGCACGGCAACCTGGGCGATCTGGGTATCGCTCCAGGCCACGCGCCGCTGATCACCAATCTCAAGCCAGGCCCGATCACGCTGACCAAGCAGGGTGGCACTCAGGAGGTGTACTACATCTCCGGTGGCTTCCTCGAAGTGCAGCCGAACATGGTCAAGGTTCTTGCCGACACCGTGCAGCGCGCTGCCGACCTGGACGAAGCACAGGCTCAGGAAGCCCTCAGGGCTGCCGAGAACGCGTTGAACGCTAAAGGCTCGGACTTCGACTACGGCGCTGCTGCCGCACGTCTGGCCGAGGCTGCAGCCCAGCTGCGTACTGTCCAGCAATTGCGCAAAGGCAAGTAATTCGGCTTTGGCCGGACACTTTCGCTGCGATTGAGTTAAAGGGTAGCCTCGGCTACCCTTTTTCTTTTCTGAATTTCTCTTTTGGTCAAGTCCCTGACCGCCCAGGATTGGTAGCCAGTCAATGTCCCTCGATATCGTCATTCTCGCCGCAGGCCAAGGTACCCGCATGCGCTCCGCGCTGCCGAAGGTGCTGCACCCGGTCGCCGGCAACTCCATGCTCGGCCATGTTATCCACAGCGCGCGCCAGCTGCAGCCCAAGGGAATCCACGTGGTCATTGGCCATGGTGCCGAGCAGGTGCGCGAGCGCCTGGCTGCCGACGACCTGAACTTCGTCATGCAGGACAAACAGCTCGGCACCGGCCACGCTGTCGCCCAGGCGCTGCCGGCGATCACTGCCGACACCGTGCTGGTGCTCTACGGGGACGTGCCGCTGATCGAGGTGGAAACCTTGCAACGCCTGCTGGCCAAGGCCAACGCCCGGCAACTCGGCCTGCTGACCGTGAATCTGGCTGACCCGACCGGCTATGGCCGTATTGTTCGAGACGCCCAGGGCCAGGTCGCGGCGATCGTCGAGCACAAGGATGCCAGCGACGCGCAGAAGGCGATAAAGGAAGGCAATACCGGCATCCTGGCGCTGCCAGCCAGCCGTTTGGCGGACTGGATGGGCCGCTTGTCCAACAACAACGCCCAGGGCGAGTACTACCTCACCGACGTAATCGCCATGGCTGTGTCCGACGGCCTGGTGGTGGCCACCGAGCAACCGCACGACCCAATGGAAGTGCAGGGCGCCAACGACCGTCGCCAGTTGTCCGAGCTCGAGCGCCATTACCAACTGCGCGAAGGCCGCCGTCTGATGGCCCAGGGTGTGACCCTGCGCGACCCGGCGCGTTTCGACGTGCGTGGCGAGGTGACCGTTGGCCGGGACGTGCTGATCGACATCAATGTGATCCTCGAAGGCAAGGTGGTCATCGAAGACGACGTGCAGATCGGCCCGAACTGCGTCATCAAGGACAGCACCCTGCGCAAGGGTGTCGTGGTCAAGGCCAACAGCCACCTCGAAGGCGCCGTGCTGGGCGAGGGCAGCGATGCCGGCCCGTTCGCTCGCCTGCGTCCGGGCAGCGTGCTGGAGGCCAAGGCCCATGTGGGTAACTTCGTCGAGCTGAAGAATGCGCACCTGGGCGAAGGTGCCAAGGCGGGTCACCTCACCTACCTGGGCGATGCCGAAGTGGGTGCCCGCACCAACATTGGTGCGGGCACCATCACCTGCAATTATGACGGCGCCAACAAATTCAAGACGGTGATGGGCGAAGACGTATTCATTGGCTCGAACAACTCGCTGGTGGCGCCTGTGGATATCCAGGCAGGGGCCACTACTGCCGCGGGTTCGACCATTACCCAGGGTGTCGAGGCCGGGCAACTGGCGGTAGCACGGGCGCGTCAGCGCAATATCGATGGCTGGAAGCGGCCAGAGAAAATTAAGAAAAGCTGACTATCCACAGGCCGTTCGATCGAAAGCCGACTTATGTGAATAAGTCGGCTTTTTCGTTTGAGAGGAATGCGTTGGTGTAGGTCTCTTCGCCGGCAGGTCCACTCCTACAAGTGGTCTGCTGTCTCGACAGCTGCAAGAGCGGGCTTGCCGGTGGAAGGGCCATACCCCTAAAAAGACTTATCCACAGCTTGACTAAGCGTTCATCTTAGGTTTTGATTGCCACTATTATCTTTCGAATCGAAACTTAAACCTGTCATGTCGAAACGAAACACGCCTCTGCGCCGTCACAACATCCTCGCCTTCCTCAGTGAGCAGGGCGAGGTAAGCGTGGACGCCCTGGCCAAGCATTTCGAAACGTCGGAAGTCACCATTCGCAAAGACCTCGCCGCCCTTGAAGCCAATGGCCTGCTGTTGAGGCGCTACGGCGGCGCAGTGCCAGTCCCGCAAGAAATGCTGGGCGAAACCCAGCAACCGGTGTCTTCCTACAAGAAGGCCATCGCCCGCGCCGCTGTAGGCCGTATTCGCGAACACGCACGGATCATCATCGACAGCGGCAGCACCACCGCCGCGATGATCCCCGAGCTGGGCCGTCAGCCAGGCCTGGTGGTGATGACCAACTCGTTGAACGTGGCTCGCGCCATCAGCGAGCAGGAGCACGAACCCGTGCTGCTGATGACCGGCGGCACCTGGGACCCGCATTCCGAGTCGTTCCAGGGCCAGGTCGCCGAGCAGGTACTACGCTCTTACGATTTCGACCAGCTTTTCATCGGCGCCGATGGCATCGACCTGGCCCGCGGTACCACCACCTTCAACGAACTGCTGGGCCTGAGCCGTGTCATGGCCGAGGTCGCCCGGGAAGTGATCGTGATGGTCGAGTCCGACAAGGTCGGGCGCAAGATCCCCAACCTCGAGCTGCCTTGGGGCAGCGTAAACACCCTTATTACGGATGATCGCCTGCCCAGCGCGGCACGCGAACAGATACAAGCACGCGGCATCAACCTGATCTGTGCCGCGATCAGCCAGGAGCAATGACCATGTGTGGAATCGTCGGTGCAGTCGCCGAGCGCAACATCACCTCCATCCTCATCGAAGGCCTCAAGCGCCTGGAATACCGTGGCTATGACAGCGCGGGCCTGGCGGTATGCACCCAGCAGGGCCAGCTCGAGCGACGTCGCCGTATCGGCAAGGTCAGCGAGCTGGAGGCGGCCGTCGCCGCCGACCCGCTGCTCGGCCAGCTAGGCATCGCCCACACACGCTGGGCCACCCATGGCGCCCCGACCGAACACAACGCCCACCCGCATTTCTCCGGTAACGAAGTGGCGGTGGTGCACAACGGCATCATCGAGAACCATGAAGAGCTGCGCGAAGAACTCAAGGGCCTGGGCTACGTATTCACCTCGCAGACCGATACCGAGGTGATCGTTCACCTGATCCACCACCTGCTCAAGACCCAGCCGAACCTGGTCGACGCCCTCAAGGCCGCAGTCAAGCGCCTGCAGGGTGCCTATGGCCTGTCGGTCATCAGCACCGGTCAGCCTGACCGCCTGGTTGCCGCGCGCAGCGGCAGCCCGCTGGTGATCGGCCTGGGCCACGGTGAGAACTTCCTGGCCTCCGACCAGTTGGCCCTGCGTCAGGTCACCGACCGCTTCATGTACCTGGAAGAAGGCGACATCGCCGAGATCCGCCGCGACCAGGTGAGTGTCTGGGACCAGGCCGGCCAGCCGGTACAGCGCGAGACCGTGCAGTACCACGAAGGCGCCGAGGCCGCCGATAAGGGTACCTACCGCCATTTCATGCTCAAGGAAATCCACGAACAGCCCACCGTGGTGCAGCGCACGCTCGAAGGCCGCCTGGGCAAGGACCATGTCATGGTTCAGGCCTTCGGCCCACAGGCCGCCGAGCTGTTCGCCAAGGTGCGCAATGTGCAGATCGTCGCCTGTGGCACCAGCTACCACGCCGGCATGGTCGCGCGTTACTGGCTGGAAAGCCTGGCCGGTATTCCTTGCCAGGTGGAAGTGGCCAGCGAGTTCCGCTACCGCAAGGTGGTAGTGCAGCCTGACACCTTGTTCGTGTCGATTTCCCAGTCCGGCGAAACCGCCGACACCCTGGCCGCGCTGCGCAATGCCAAGGAACTGGGCTTCCTCGGTAGTCTGGCGATCTGCAACGTGGGTATCAGCTCGCTGGTGCGCGAGTCCGACCTGACCCTGCTAACCCTGGCCGGCCCGGAAATCGGCGTGGCCTCGACCAAGGCGTTTACCACCCAACTGGTGTCGCTGATGCTGCTGACCCTGGCCCTGGGCCAGGTACGCGGCACTCTGGAAGCCGGCGTTGAAGCCGAGCTGGTGGATGAGCTGCGCCGCCTGCCTACACGCCTGGGCGAAGCCCTGGCGATGGACAGCGTGGTGGAGAAGACCGCCGAGCTGTTCGCCGACAAGCACCACACCCTGTTCCTCGGGCGTGGTGCGCAATACCCGGTGGCGATGGAAGGCGCGCTCAAGCTCAAGGAAATCTCGTATATCCACGCCGAAGCCTACCCGGCCGGCGAGCTCAAGCACGGCCCGTTGGCCCTGGTGGATGCCGACATGCCGGTGGTGACCGTTGCGCCGAACAACGAGCTGCTGGAGAAGTTGAAGTCCAACCTGCAGGAAGTACGTGCCCGTGGCGGTGAGCTGGTGGTGTTCGCCGACGAGCAGGCCGGCATGAGCAACGGTGAAGGCACCCATGTGATCAAGGTGCCGCACGTTATCGATGCGCTGACGCCGATTCTCTACACCATTCCGCTGCAACTGCTGTCGTACTACGTCGCTGTGCTCAAAGGCACTGATGTCGACCAGCCGCGTAACTTGGCCAAGTCGGTGACGGTAGAGTAAGCCTTCCGCGAGCGCGGTATGGCACTGGCTGCGCGGATTAAAGATTGACACAAAAGGTTAAAGTTTGACACAAGCTATTAAAGTTTGACACAACGCGCAAACCCCCGTATTTACGGGGGTTTGCCGTTTCTGGGCTAAGCCGTTGGTCCGGATTCACCGCTTCGCTTGGCTGCGAGAGTAGTCTGGAAATCCCTTCGACGATGCCGCCGAATGGAGCATATTTTCCTATGACGATTTTTTGAGTATCAGGTGAAGCACTCCGGTTGGACTGAGGAGGTAGGGGTTGCGCGGTCGTAGGTTTGCTTCAAAGCAGGATATTGAACGGCACATTGCCAACGGATTTGGGTCCGGCGCCGGGGTCGGTTACGTGCCTTGGTTGCGTGTCCAGGATGTCCCTTCGATGGGGCGCTCCCACAAAATTCCAGGCGTTAAAGTCGAGCGCATACATCATCTTTTGTCCGATCTCGAACGAGCCTACCTCTTGGTCTGCGAGTTTTCTGAAGACGTAGTGGACATCCGGGAGCAATACCCGTTGCTGCCTGAGGAGAGCACACAAGCCATCGCAAAGGCGATTGGCGTCCGTTATCCCAGATACAAATCTACTGCCCTGCCGCTGGTAATGACGACAGACTTCTTACTAACCGTTAGGCAGCCAAACGGAGACTTTAAGTCCGTAGCTAGGACAATTAAGTATCAGCAAGACCTCAATTCGCTTCGCACACTGGAAAAGTTAGAGATCGAGAGACGATTCTGGATGAGCCAGGGAGTGGACTGGGCCATTGTGACTGAGGAAATGTTTACGCCAGACCTGATTAAAAATCTTGGACTTCTCAGGCGGTATACGCAACTTCCCCGTGCGCTGGCGAGCTCGGAACTTCATGCTGAATTCCTTGAATTTCTAGAATCTAGCAAAGCTTACCCTTGGGCCACGTCTGAATGTCTAAGAAGAATTGCTACACGGTTAGGGATAGCGTACGGCGATGCTAGGGATATTTTCTTCAATCTGATCTGGCGCAAGGTAATTTTGATTGATTTAAGTAATGCCCCATTGCATCTCAAGTCTCCTCTGCCAGAGTTCAAGATTGTTTACTCTTCAGCCCTGAGCGCATTGAATGAGAGATCGTTATGAATATTTCAGTCAATGACATATTCGAGCCCGTCACAGAATTCTCGGTTTTCACTACCTTAACCAGAGTCCTTCATCTTGATGATGAGCATGACGCAGCGATCGTAATAGATCTGGTCGAGCCGCCAAGAAAGCCCTACCCCGTAGGAATTGAGGAACTCAGGCTCTCGCTGGAGACCGGCGACACCAAATCCGTCGTCACAGGAGTTCCCGAGTTCCTGCTGGTCTTGGAAGATGATCTTGATGAAAGCTCCAAGCGTGACAGGGATGAAAAGTGGGCGGTGATTGCGCCGCTTCTGGATCCGGCCTACCCAGGACAGATCTTCGTTCGTGGCGAGATGGGTCGCCTTGTTGGAAACCGGGCTGCTGAGCTTGGCATGCATCGAAAGTCTATTTATCGTCTCTTGTATAGATATTGGTTCTATGGCCAAGTAAGAAACGCGCTTCTCAAAAATTATTCAGCGGTGGGTGTTGCCAACAGAAATTACACTCAGGATAAACGACCCGGCCCTAAGCCTAAGTTTCAGGGTGACCTGGTCACACCCTCCAAGTTGCTCACTGTTGTCGATAAACGGTGTATTCGAGTAGGTTATGCACTATATGTTAACGATAAAGCGCCCTCGATACGCATTGCTTATGACAAGATGCTTAATAGATTCTACTCTGTAAAAGATATTTCTAAAAGTGCAGAGAATCGAATTCGTTTACTTCCAGATGCCGATATACCAAATTACAATCAGTTCGATTATTGGGGCAAAATATTCTTTGACGAGATCGAGACTGATCGCGGGCGTAAGGGTTTGACGAAGTGGCTCAAGGATTGTCGTCCGCTGTCCGGCACCGTTCGCGATTGGCTCCGGGGCCCTTGTCACCAATTCGAGATTGACGCAACGATCGCAGACATTTACTTGGTCAACAGTTATTCCCGGCGGATGCTGATTGGCAGGCCTGTGGTCTACATCGTGGTGGACAGCTACTCGGGGATGATTGTTGGTCTGTATATTGGTCTAGAGGGGCCGAGCTGGAATGGTGCGCGGCAGGCATTGTTCAATGCATTCACCTCCAAGGTGGATTTTTGCGCGCAGAACGGCGTCGCTATCACTTCCAAGGATTGGGACTGTCATCACCTGCCACAGAACGTTTACGCCGATCGAGGTGAGATGTTGTCTTTGGCAGCGGAAGGGCTGGCAACTGGTTTGGGCATAGAGATGGGTACGGCACCTCCGTACCGTCCAGATTGGAAGCCTATGGTCGAAAGCCGGTTCGGGATCCTCAATGATTTAACCGGTATCAGGTGGTTACCGGGCGGTGTGGCCGCGCGGGATAAGGAGCGGGGCGAGCGAGATTATCGACTCGACGCCACTTTAAACCTGAAGGAGTTTACCCAGGTCGTCATCGAGTGCGTCTTGCACTACAACCGTTATCATCGACAGCCTGAACGTCTTACCCAAGCGATGATGCATGATGGCGTCGAGCCTACTCCGCTGGGCATATGGTCCTGGGCCTCGGAGAATGACCTGATCCAGCCCAACAACCGGCCTGACGATTTGATCTATCTCCACCTGTTGCCTCGTGAACGAGCCACGGTGCAGAAGGGCGGCGTGATGTTTCGCGGGATGCACTATGTATGTGAGTTTGCGATCCAAGAAAACTGGTTTGCCAAAGCTCGCCGCAATGGCGTCTGGTCGATCGATTGCCGGTTCGATCCGAACTCTGCCGCCCATATTTGGATCCAGGGTGAGAACAAGCAGTTTCTGCGCTGCGATCTTCGACATTCGGATGCGAAGTACGCCGGTTATCGCTCGGACGAGATCTACGATCTGCTGGAAGCGTATCGGCAAACACCACCCGCTCATAAGCGCGCGGAGCTGGAGAGTCGTGTGGGATTGGTCGACACCGTGGAGCAGATCATCAGCACTGCTAGGGCCGAGCGCAAGCTTGAGCCTCCTGCGAATAGCAAGTCTGAAGCGGTGGCCAACATCCGCGAGAATCGTTCTGAGGAACGCCAGCGGGAGCGTGAAAACGCCACTGTCCCAGAGGGTGTTCGAGCAGAGCCCGAACCCGCAGTGGAAGCCCCCATCATTGCACACGACTCGTATGCGGGCCCACGCAGCGCGCAGGTCATCGATCTGCTCAGAAGACTTCGTCCGGGACAGAGTAAATGAAAGGCGCACGGATTTTCGCGAGCTACACCAAGCAGGCCATATCTGAATATGCGGGAAACCCGTTGATCGAGGCCCTGCCGCCAATCCTTGGGGAAGCGACGGCCATCGAGTTGATATCGAATTTCCCCCAGCCAGTAACACCTGAAGAGCTTGAGCTCGACGGAGCGACTCGGATCCACTGCATTGAACGGCTGAGGACAGTCGTGCAGCCGTTCCTGTTGCATTTGGAGCTGGAGTCCATGTTCTCCCTATTGGTCCGCCGCGGATACGTCGGACGCAATCCAACCTCACCCGACACGGTCAGGCACCTGCATTCGTTGTCGGGGGCCCAGCGTTATCATGACTCCTTCAAATCGACGGCTGATTCCTTCAGCGTTGTAGGCCTGAGTGGTATTGGGAAGTCGACAGCGCTCCACGCCATTCTGAGCCTCTACCCGCAGACGATTCGACATGAGCGCTATGAGGGCAACCAATTTGTCCACACCCAGATCACCTGGCTCAAATTGGATTGCCCGCGCGATGGATCGCTGGCTGGATTTTGCCAGCAGTTTTTCCACGCCGTCGGTCAAGCGCTCGGCGACCAGGATTATCACAAGCGGCACCGGCACCGGAATATCAACGATGCGCTGCAGCAGATGGAGCAGGTAGCCAGTACGTTCTTCATTGGCGCCTTACTGGTCGATGAGCTGCAAAACCTCCACCTGGCGAAAACGGGAGGTAAGGAAAGCATGCTGAACTTCTTCCTCCACCTAGTGAACAACATTGGCATCCCCGTCGTGTTCATAGGCACGAATTCGATGATCAGCTTGTTCTCGGACGTCATGCGCGTTGCACGACGCAGTGGCAGTACCGTCGAGTTCAAGCGGTTCGAAAAGGATGATGAGGAGTGGCAGTTTCTGGTTGAAAATCTCTGGAGTTACCAGTGGTGTAGGCAGAGGACTGAACTGACGCCCGAGATCTTTGACGTGTTGTACGAGCACACCCAAGGCGTAACAGACTTTCTGGTGAAGCTACTCGTGCTCTGCCAGCGCTACGCCATTCAAAGTGGCTCCGAATGCCTTACTGCGGAGGCGATCGGCAAGGTGAGCAATGCCAAGATGCAAATTCTCAAGCCAGCGCTTTCAGCTCTGCGCAGCCGGGATCCTGCTCGTATGCGGCAGTTCGATGACCTGCTTCCCATTGAGGAGCAGTTAATCGACATGATGTCGTTTGATGGGCTTCCACGAGCAGACCGGCTTGCGCTGCTCCGTGGTGTGAGGTCGCATACGAAGCCAGTGGGCCCATCTTCAGCACTGGCTCCAAGTAAACCCATAGCTCCCGCTGCACCTGCAGTTGTCGCAGTGGAGGCATCGCAAGCAAAGGCACTGAGTGAGCAGCCTGACACCATCGCAGCGCTCAAGTCAGCGGATTGGATAGCCAAGGATCTTTTTGAGTTTTCCCCGGCTTACCGCAAATGATGATTCGAAGGTGGCGAAATGGAGCTGAAATTCCATTTCTTCCCAACGGCTTTTCCTGACGAGACACTTCACAGTGTCCTTTCTCGCTATGCCCGGCTTTGCGGTGGAAGTAGTCGCAAAGCCGCGTTCATTGGGGAGAGAGCTGCTGCCTCGTTCACCCAGAACGTAGCGTTTCCAAGTCGATTGGGTAGTTTGGTCGAGGCTCTTCCTTGTGGCGCTCGCCTCTCGGTGGCTCAGATCATTGCGCGCCATACCCTGCTGCCTTATTACGCCCCCTTTCTGACCCGCACTCAGTTGCAGCAGGCCAAAGCTTCGATGGCCGGCGAGGGCAAAGGGCTAATGTTAAAGTTAGGCATAAATGCCAGCCGTATTGAGTGGGCTTCGAGAGCTCGGCTCTGTTGTAAGTGCCTTGAAGAAGACATCCGCCTAGTTGGTGCAGCTTACTGGCACCGAGCTCACCAGCTTCCTGGTGTGTTGGTATGTCCCCAGCATGGCACTCTTCTCATGGTTGTGGACCCTGGTTGGAACAGCCGCAATTCACGTCAACTCAATCTTCCTGACGATGACGGCGTGCAAGCTCATTCGATCCTGCTCGATGCTGCCAATCAAACCCTACCGGGGCTGCGGCAGATCGCATTGTGTTCACAGCGGTTGCTGGGATTGCAGCCTTGCTCTCTTCAAGCTGATGTAGTGCGAGCTAACCTTCTGCAAGGCGCTGCATCCCTGGAACTGACCACTGGTTCACGGCATCGGTTGGACTTGCGCCGCTTGGGTATGCACATGGTCAGTTTTTTTAAAACGCTCCCGGCCGCCTCGGAGTACTTGATTCTTCGCGAATGCTCAGCAGTTTTTCCCGCGACCTGGGTCACCAAGCTGCTTCGTCGACCAAGAGGCACCCACCATCCACTCAAATACGTCGTTCTGGCCAGCGCTTTGGAAGTAGACCTGACGCGCATCCCCTGTATCGACAAGTCATCAGAACCTGCTCGTGAGCGACCATCGCCATTTGTTGCCTGGTCTTCACAAACGATGCGATCTCAGTCCGTAGCCGAGGGATTGGATGGTTTACCGGCTGAGATTTGGAAGCTGGCTCTTGAGGGGAGCGAAGCACGGCAGATCGCCGATGCATTGGGTGTATCTCAGGTTTATGTGTACCGGGTCATTCGCGCAGAAAACCTTGGCCCTAACACATGGAAAGAAGCCAGATTGCTAAGGCAATGCCGGCAGCGCCGGACATCCTTTGAGGATGAGTATCGGCATCTGCCAGCACACCAATGCCGGGATTATGCATGGCTGTATCGATGTGACCGGGCCTGGCTTTCGGACTGCATAGCGAAAAACGAAAATCTCCATGCACGCAGGCCGGACAGCGCAGGAAGATTCACTGCAATTGACGCGCAACTCGCCGAGCAGATCTGGTGTTGTGCACAACGGCTTCGTGCTTTACCAGGAAGGCCTGTATGGGTCTCGCGGACAAGAGTTGGGCGAGATCTGCATGTCCAGGCTCGCTTCGAGAAACAGCTTTCAAAGCTGCCCCTTTGCCGGATTGCGTTGGACCAAGCTTGTGAGTCCGTCGAGCAATTTCGCGCTCGGCGCCTGTTATGGGCGGAGGCGAAGCTGTTGGATGAGCAGAGAAACGTCACCCGATCAGCGTTGTACCGTACTGCTTGCATCAGGCCGGAGATGATTCGTGAGGAATAATAGTGGTCTGATTGTTGGAAGCACCCTAATGCCAGATCAAGGTAGAAGAGCGCATCCTTTCCAGAACATACAGGCGGGGGTCTTTATCCTCGGTACTGCACGCGAGCTGCCTCTAGCCGAGCCTGTTGCTGCTCCCTCACCACAGCCTGCTCAGCTAACAATGCCTGCATCTGGGTGTAGAGTTGAGCATGCTCATTGTCCCTGTCGGCCACGCTGACCACCAGCGAGTATGCTTCTTTCTCTGCTGCTGATGGGTTCCAGTCACGATCCTGGCGCACAACGACCACAAACCACTTTTCCCCAGGCGTGCACTGTTTGACAGTCCAGCGGGATGACTGCACCGTGCCGTGGTTTCTCAACTGGGCGGTGATATCCCGGTTGGTGGACCTCGCCTCCTTGAGTACTTCAGTCTTTGCTTTCAGCTCTTGGTTGAAGTGTTTCTGAACTTCATCTAGAGAAGCCCCCGTCACCAAGCGGTAGTTGATCTGCGTGGCTAGGTACTCGATCCGTGTAGTGCGCACGACTGGAGAATAGGCCAGCGTGATGGAAAGCTCACGGGTGCCTCTGGAGGAGCGAAGGAAATTTTCCGGCAGTGGGAGCTCGAAGAACTGACAACCATCGTTCTCGATAGTCTCCTCTGACATCAACACCACGCAGTGGTCGGAGGATCTGAACAAATCAGCCTCATTCACGGCGCCATAGCCTGCCACATCCCTTGCGACGTCGCGATTGAGCGTGGCTTTGGCCTCCTTGTAGCTCTTTCTGAAGTCCTCGGAGAATGAGGTCGTGACTTCTTCTGGAAGATAGGCTTGGTTCACTAGCATGGCGCGAAGCATGTTCGCTGAGGCCGTTGGATAGTCGTTTAACAAACGCCCGGCCAGGTGAGTGATGTAAGGCGCCGCAAAGCTCGTGCCGCTGACCTCCTTGAAGACGGTCGCACCGACCACTTGGTGGTTAAGCGTCAGCACACCCAGTCCCTTCATGTGGGGCGCCCACTGCGCATTCGCCTGTCGCATAGGGCTGGCATAGTTACCTCCTGCAGCGACGAGCTCCGGCTTGAGTGCTCCCTTTACCGATGGTCCGTGGCGAGTGAATGGCGAAGGCTGGTTCTCCGATGCCGGCGAGAGCTGATAGATTTCTGGGAAGCGCTGGCTGTCGAAAGTTGCGTTGTGCCGGGATATGCTCCCCACAGTTAGCACGGTCATGGCCGGGGCAGGATCAATGATCGCGCTCTGCGCAGAGACCAGGTACTCGGGGTATTCATCACGCCAGCTGTTGATGGGTACCGGTGGGTTATCGGAACCGCAGAAGTTACCTGTCGAAACCACGAACAGGATGTTGTGGCGCCTGGATAGGACATCCAGGATATAGGCAAGGCCTCTGATATGAGATCCGTCGTAGGGTGCATTGTTGTTGCCCAGCGAGAGATTGAAGATCCTGCAGCCCAGCTCGACGAAGTGCGCCACAGCCTTCGTCAGTGAGGCCTCAAGCGAAAGTTCGTCATAGACGGCATTGCCGGTATGAGGGCACTTCTTCATAACCTTGCCGTTGAAAATCCAGAGCTCAGGCCGCCAAAAATTTGAGCTGTTGCAGGCCTCTACGTCGCCGTACAAGGCTATACCGGCCACCGCAGTACCGTGACCCGCTTCGTCGGCCTCTCCCTCTTCATCCACAAAGGACGCGCTTTCGCCCATCGCCGGTCGAAGCAGTGGGTGGTTAGCGTTGATGCCACTGTCGAGAATACAGATGCGTGCGGCATCTGCTGCTGGAGAGGGAATATCTCTGGGAAGCTCATTGATGTCCCGGTTTAGCTGCTGAATGCTGATACCGGTGGAGGGGATAAGGTCCACCAAGCGTACATCGCGGTGGTTCAGCAGCAGTTGTGCCTGTTCAACACTTACCTCCACACGGTACATGAGCAGGCTGTCCAAGTTGATTTTGTCGAGCTGATGGATGCGCTCCGCAGCCAACCAGGCCTCGAACGCATTCGTGAGCAGGATGCGGGTAGGATGGTTCGCAACGTAGATGGGCCACAGCTCAACGTCGAGCTTGAACGTCGGCGTATTAGGGAACCCAATGTCATTGAGCGCCCAGCTCATCCGATCTTCCGGTGACCATGCCTCAACCCCGGCGATGGCTTCCAGGATCTGTCGGTACGTCAGTGCGGCGTCCATCACGCCCAGCTTTCTAAGGTGGTCGGCAAATTGGGCCAGCCCCGCCTCTGTCGCGAATACCACACAGAGCTGCTTACCCTCTTGGCTGACGAATTCCAAACCATGGGTTGAGAGGTGCGCAAAGGTGAGTGCACCGTCGTATTGCAGCTTGAGGACATAGGGGGAGTTTGCGGAAGAGCCGATCTGCTTTCTGGCTTGCCCTTCAGCAGTAGCAAAATAGCCGTTTAGCTTCTGACCATGCCCGCGACGATCTTCACGTGTTACGAAGTGGGGCGGGTTCTTGGTCCGACGAGAGTTGTCGAGAACTGCCCGCGCAATGCTCAGATGCTTGTAGGTAGCCACTGCTTCTTCCTTGAGAGCCCATTTTTATGTCTTCCTAAGGTCTTCCCGCGCAAGGGCGCTTTTCAGCTCCTTGATGGTCAGAAATTCCTGCCCCCTCAGGATCATTCTTTTCGCAGCGCGGCGTATTACTCGCTCGATATCCGCTCCGCTCTTACCTTTAAATTCCTTCAATACTTCCTTGTCGTCAATCTCAAATTGACGCCGGATGCCTCTCAACTTCAGCGACAAAATGTCCTTCAGTTGCTTCTCGTCCGGAAGCGGAAACTCAATGGATTCATCGAATCGCCGCCAAATGGCAGAGTCAAGGATGGTCTCATGGTTCGTAGCAGCCAAAATCAAACTACGACCTTCGTAGGAGTCCATCATCTGCAGTACTGCGTTCACGACGCGGCGAAGCTCACCATGGTCGCCGCTATCGCCACGCTCTTTACCTATGGCATCGAATTCATCAAAGAGAACCACGAATGGGTGTTGGGCAATGAAATCGAAGACCTTTCGAAGGTTGGCAGCTGTCTCCCCTAGGAAGGAAGAGACCAGTGCGTCGAGGCGGACAATAGCCAAGGGCCTATCCAGCTCAAACGCCACAACCTCAGCAGCCAACGTCTTTCCGCAGCCAGGTGGGCCAAAGAAAATCACCTTGCCCGAGGGCTTCATGCCGTAACTGCGCAGGACATCATCACGGCGATTTTCCTCAAGAATCTCCTCCAGTGCTGCGGAACTACTCGGAGGGAGAATTACCTCATCGAGCGAGCGCTTAGGCGTTCTTATATCAAGCAGTGGTAAGCCACGCTCTTTATCGACAGGAACATCATAGTGAACGCGGGGCGCGCTGCTGGACGCTCGTAGATTCAAATCGCTGCCGTAAAGAATCTGCTCTAGGTCATTAGCCAGAAGGTGGTGTTGTTTCTGCCGCTCTTCTTCGATCACCGCTTTGGAGGCAAGGCGAAACGCATCGGCATCGCCCGCTGTACCTGCTCGGAACAGCTGACGGAGAATCTTTCCATTGGCCATAGTCACCACCCTCTGAATTATTGCGTACTGCTGTTTTTGATAGGCATCGACAAACCTGTCGTGACTACAAGGCTTGCAATAACTCGTGTCGCATTTTGATTTGCATAGTCAAGGACTCCGTTCCCATCGTTTACATGTACACCTTGGAGCTAACACTGTGAAGCAGGGTAGCTGGCATGGAGGCGTAGCCTAGTCCACTTTCAGGCAGCCTTAAACGGCTATCTTAGAAAATCCGCCGAGCTGCAGACGATCAAACCACCTCCCGACCGATCGCTACCGCCATCCATGAGGGAAGGAGCGATCGGGCCGAACTCAAAGCTTGCCAGTCGGGCGGCGTCAGTTGCTTTCGCAGTCTCCCCATCGCCACGCTTACCTGAGTCTCTCCCAGCCAAGCCAAGGCTCGAATCACAGCGCCGGCAGTCGTATCACCAAGGGATAGCAACCAACGGGGGGCGTGTCTGATCTCGGCCTGAACATCCCCCACATTAAGATTCCGAGCTCGCCCGCTAGTGAGAAAAACGTATCCATTAGGGATTTGATTGGTCAGGCCCAACATTTTTGCGGAGCCGGCGCCATCAAGGGCGATCATTTCTTGAGTCTTCGAGGCCAGCCCGCTGACAACCCTTTCCATCGAGGGCACACCCTGGCGATCAATTGTTCTAGCCACGTAAAGACCACGAGCCGCTCGGATGATTTGTCCTGCCTTCGCCAACCGCGAAAACGCCTGATCCACGGCCGCGCGACTACCCAGGTGCAGAAACTCCTTGGGGGTGAGCATTCCCCCCTCAGGTAGCTGCCTGCTGTGCTCCAGGATCGATTCGGGAAGGGTCTTCATATGCCTCGACCAACAATGATTGCATTTATGTCAGAAACATTATCTATTTTCTGACATTCGTCAAGATTTCATCGACCGCCAGTCGGCCCGAGGTAATGAATGCGACACAGTCTCAGCACGCAATAGGGCGTGAGCTTCGTTTTCAGTGAGGGCAACTCAGCAACCTGGTCGAGTGGCAACACCAGGTCATAAACCAGCCCTGGGTTAATCACCCGCCGCCAGACCAGATCGATCAGCTCAGGGAGGAACTGGCGTAGAAGGCCCAGGGGCATTCAACAGGGCGTCGGCAGTGGATGAGGCAGCTATCGCCGGCTGCGGTCTTTTTGACTCAGCAGGAGGTCGGCCCTCAACTGGGCTCCAACCCAACTTTTAGCCACCTCGAAGCCACGCTCAAATGAACTATAAAATTTTCCCGAAGGCCCTGTAATCCGCCGGCTGCGAGGGTAAATTGAGATCGCCTCCATCTAGATAAGGCGTCGCTGGTTCTTCACTGTTGAGGCCTGATTAGTTTTCGGAGCTTGCAAAGGTGAAAAGCCTCATTAGTTTTTTGGAAAAGGCTCTCTCTTCCAATCCAGTTAACCTTGCGTTGTGTTGCGTAATGCTCAGCCTTTCGCTGGCGTTCTTCGTCGTCTGGCTTGCATGGGGGAAGGTGTGATGGTGGCTAAGAGTGAATGGGCCAAGATGCCGATCCGGTGGGTCCACGAAGAGGGACTTGTGGCCTTCCGAGGGCGGTCGACGAAGCTAAAGCTAACAACTGACTCATTTCTGCCGGCCTGGCCGCCAGAAGCAGATAACTCGCAGTTGCGTAACGAGAGCCTGGCGGCACTCAAGCTCTATCTGGTGTTGTGCTGCCGCGCGGACTTCTCGACCGGAATGGCAAAGGTCACCTACACAGAGCTGTGTAAGCTCGGTGTGATGTCTAGGGCGGTGGTAGCGCGGTCTCTTCAGCGCTTAGAAGTGGCTGGTTTGATCAAGCGTGAAACGGGCGCCCTAAAGAGCGGATCGCTGATTCGTATTGAGAACTGGAACGATGCCTATGGATGGGGAAAAATTCCGAAGTTATGGCTCTACGACGGTAACCACGGACGCATGCTGCTACTGAGCGAGTTCAACTTCACTCAGCTCTCGTTCCACGCCATCAAGATCTTCATCGCCATCCTGGCGTCCAGGGATCGCCGAGGCATCGCAACCATCAGCTACGATCGCCTATCGGCTTGCACGGGTGTACCCAGGCACCATATCGCCGATGCGGTCACGCGACTCTATGACATGCGGCTGATTTCGTTCCGTCCTGGAGAATTCCATAGTGAACATGAGTTCGATCGCACCAACCGATATCTGGTACGCGGCTTTGGTACACGTTGGTCAGCATTGGAGGAAGAAAAACCAGGCCCCCGAAGTGGTTCCGCGCGCAAGCGGCCATCGCCAGTCGACGTGGCCAGCACCCTCGCATTCGTCAAACCAGCTGGAAATTGAGCTTGATGCATTCGCGAATTATTGTACGTTTCTACAGGCGTAATTTTGCGTAAAGGTGTGGGAGCATATTGGACGATGAGCTCTCGTGTCCCCCCCCCGGTAATTACTGATGTATACGTGATTTGTATCGGATAGATACTGCCGGGATAGCCTGCAAATGTGTCAAAGTGCGAGGGATAATTTACGTCGTGCTCTGTGTAAATTTTCAAAAGTCCTGACCCCGATACAGGATTTCGTGTGTTACAAGTATGCGGATCAATGGATGTGCGACCTTTCCGAACCCTATCTTGTAAGTCGGTAACTGATGACTGATCTACTATTTTTTCCTATGTCGATGCCGGACGAGATGCTGCACTCTCGTATCACGCGCTACCACTTCCTTTCAGGTAACAGAACCGTAGGGGAGACTTTCCGGGATCTGTTTGGCTCGAATCCCTTCAACGTCGGTATGCTCCCGAAGAAGATTGAGGTGCTTGCTGCCAGGCTTCCAGGTGTCACAGCAAGCAATCTTGACGAGCTGATCTGCGCCAACACTACCTTTCCCGCTTACCGACCATTTTTGGGGATCAGTGAAGGGGCGGAAGGGCCTTCGGCAGGTTATAGCTTCACTGGAGTAGCCCGAATTCCCCGCAGGGAGGGGACGGTCCACTGCAAGGCAAAACTCTGTCCAACCTGCGTTCAGCAGGACCTTCTGGAATTGGGTTATGCGTACTGGCATCGCTCGCATCACTTGCCTGGTGTCTCCGTCTGTTGGCGTCACGGTGACCTCTTGATGCAAGCATGCCCGAGATGCTCTCACCCATTTTTCAGAAAAAATCGGATGCTACCGAGCCTTTCTGAGCCGTGTGTATGCGGTTGGAGCACGCTCACCCCTGCGCCGGCGAGTCAGGGTACTCAGCTTGAAAAGAAATTTGCCCAATTCGCACACGAGCTGCTACAGCGCAATTTACCACCGATGAGTAGTGATGCTTTGTGCTCCAGCTATTTACGACAATGCAGAAAACGGGGCTTCATACACGGAAGGTTTGCTGGAACAGCAAAACTGTTCGACAGCATTCGTGATACATATGGCGATCAAGCCTTGTCGCAGATGTGCAGCGCCTACGCCGCGGGAAAGCATGAGCAATGGATAAGGTTTACTTCTCACAATGGGCAGATGGATATGCCCCTTGCACGGCATATGATTATCGCGCTGCACTTGTTCGGCGGTGTTGATGCGTTTGAAAGTGCCTTGAAGAAAGAAAGCGTACTTCAAAGTATCGCAGGTGCCAGACTGCGCGGGCTGCAGGGTAAACCACTGGTGGGCAAAGAGGCCCAGTTCCGTCAGAAAATTGAAACTCTCCTGGCGGTGCGGGCTGACGTCAGCTTGGAATATCTCTGGCTGAATGCCTACAAAGCGACACGGTGGCTTTACGAGAACGACAAATCGTGGCTGATGGCGAAGCTCAGCCAGCCAAAGCCAAAGCCAAAGTCGAAGCCTGTTGAGTATGAAAGCGCCACTGATCCTCGTGACAAAGAGTTTGCTGCCATCTTGATTGAGGGGGCTGAGGAGATGTATCGGATTTCGAGAGGGCAGAAGCGAGTCAACATTACCAATTTACAGAGTCTACTACCGATCAATCTGCCAAGGCATTGCGCAACCCGTAAGCACAAATTTCCTCTAGCTCTAGAGCAGGTTGATCTCCTCTTGGAATCGGTCTGGCACTTCCGATTGAGGAGATTGATATGTGCTGTTGACGATATGGTTAGACTTAACCTGCCGATTAACACTGGCAGCCTCCACGTGGTTTCTAGCGTTGCAAACCCGGTATTTCATGTCTTAGTGAGCTTCTTCGAATGGGATTTGGAAGGCTTCGCAAAAATGGCGTAGATCCGGAAGCTCTACTCAGATCAACCGGCGTATCGCGAGATTGGCAGGGACCTCCCGGCTTCAACGTTGTTCTCGGTGGAAACGCTTACTACCGCAGTAGACCAGCGAGTGGATTCTTGGAAAATGCGAATGGTTAGGAGTGATCGACTGCGGTCCAAGGATGGCATCAGCTTTGATCACCCGCTTGCTCCGCGGTAAGCTCATCAAAAGCGTAGGAGTCGAAATCATGATCAGCGGACAGCGCCTCACTGGGGAGCAGTGTTCGGTCGGCCTGAAGGTCGCGCTTCGAATCATCGATGCCTGGCGAGCAACACCGGCACAAGCTTGCAGCATCCTGCGGATCTCTCTATCGACGTATCGGCGCGCTGCGCGGGGTCTGGAATGTGGGCAAAGACTCGATCTAGATCAGCAGCAGCGGATTGGCTTGGTGATAAGTATCCACGGATTTTTGAGAGCTGCATTCAGCAACCAGGATAATGTGAAAGGCTTTCCAGGCTTCAAGAACGACAATTCATTTTTTGAGGGTCGCACGCCTTTGGAGATCATGGCCCAAGGAGGCCTGATCTCTCTGTACGAGACGTATCGCCGTATTGAACAGCTTCACTGCGGCGAAATCATCGCTGCTTGACGATCAGCCACAGTGTTATTGACAGCTGAGCGTGTAGGCTGTCGTTGATTGTAGCCCAGTGCTATCACGCTATGGGACCTGCATTCGCTCGAAAGAGCTGATAACGCTGCAAATGGAGGCCTTTATCTGTCCAGCCTACATTCGAAAACCCTTGTGATGTCTTGGGCTCGCCCTGCGGCGGCATCGGGCGTGTAAGCCACTTTTTTTCACTGTAAACCACTATGGTTAACAGTGAAAAAAGTGGTTTACAGAGGTCGTGGCATCGAGCGGTTGTATCCACAACGTTGAGATTGAAAATCTCCAGGTGCATCTCTCGAAGGTCTGGCACGCCGGGTAAGGACAGAGATTACGCGGCAATCTCCTAGCTGGTGCTTAGCATCTAAAGGTGGATTCAGCTGATTTCAGCAATTGAGAAAGAGGACAGTTCTTGCTCAAGCGGCACCGCCGCGAGAGAAAACAAAAAGGGCCGAGCGGGCCCTTTTGCTTGTCAGCTATACACCAACAGGACCATCAGTTGACACGCTGCAACGTTCCGTTGGCCAGCGGAGTGGCCAATAACTGGCTGTGCCCACCGTGTTCCTTGGAGCTCGATATCAGGACCTGGCGCGCTGCCCGGCTAGCCCCGAGGTAGACGCGCGACACGTAACGACGGCGCGAACCCTGACCCTGGTCTTCGTCATAGTCCGCGCTATCCGCATGAATGAGAAATACAGTGTCGAACTGCAAGCCTGCCACGAATTCTGGCATGCTGAAGACGCACTTGTTCTTTGCGTTGCGTAGCTCCTTGAAGTCTTCGCGGCTGGTGATCGCAACGATTCTTTCGCGTACCCGCCCGGCAACACGAATCTTGTCGAATAGACCTTCGTTCAGGCAGAGCACTGCCACCTGGCTACCGCCGCCATCAATGCTACGCCCCCTGCGGATGGCCTGGTCAAGGACGCCGTCGATCAAGTTGATGTCGGTATCGTATATGGTCAAGGTCGGCGTTTCGCCATTTTCCTGCTGCGACTCGGCCACGTAAGTCGCGTACTCGCCCTCCAAGTCCATGGCTGGGAAAGAGGCGTCTAGGTCGCGCAAGAGCGCAGTGATCTGCGGCGTTGACCGGTAGACTTGTTTGAGCTCAGTGACGACGGACTCCCCAACGCCCGGGTTGCGGAATCTCTCCATCCCACCGCTGATGGGGACGTCATTCGTGGCCTGCTTTATGTCGTAAGCCATGAGTAAGGGCCATCGCCCGGAGACCTGCGCTCGCGTCTTGAACAAGTTGTGCAACAACATGGCCTCGGCGCGGGTAAAGTAGTGGTACTCGTCGACGAACACGAGGTCAAATCCGTCGCGTTCGCGCAGAGCCCCCCACTCATGAGTGCCAATGTAGCGATCGAAGTCGGCGATCATTTGGTCCATGCTCAGCATCTGCTCTTTACGTAGTAGCGCCCGGTAATTGTCATGAATTTCCAGCACCACGCGCCGGTGCGCTTCTGTGGGCAGAACCATCTGCCAGAGCTCCCTGGAGACGCCACGCGCATAGCGATTGCCTTCGGTGGTGTCCTTCTTGATCGACTCCAAATCCAGCACACAGGCAAACTCGTTCATGAGTTCGTCGATGAGCGTGGCGTCGTCGCCGCGATTCACCAAACGCTTCTGGAAGTCAGGACAGCCGGGGAACAGGTCAAACACGATACGAGCGTCTTTTACAACCTGGTCGATCGCCTGCTCAATAAGCATCCCCTGGTATTCGCGACCTTCACGACCATCTAGGGACAATGGCCTCAGTCCCTTTTTCTCGTAACCCAGCTTCTCCTGCGCCAGCTCGTAGATCGTACCGATCCATAGCCTTGGCTGCTCGTTAGGGCACTTCAACGATGTCCAGCGTTCAGTGGGGTCAAGTGCATGGAGCATGCCCCGCACGACTGTGTGGGCCAATGCCGAGCTGTGGGTGAGGAAAGCGAAGGTTTTAGTGCCGTCTGCGTCAGCGTAAAGATCGCGCAGGCACTTCACGACCATCGATTGTGTCTTGCCGGTACCGGCTGCACCGCGCAAGCGCACCGGCCGGTCATGCGGCCGATCGACAAATTCGCGTTGCTCTCGATTCAACCGGTTCTCATACCACTCTTCAAGAGTACCCGAACTCGCCAGCCGGACGCCTAGGGTCTCCGACAGCAAGACGCCGAAGTTACCAACTTGGGGAGGCGGTGGCGCATCAGCGAGCAGAGCATCGGGGATACCCTCTATTGCCCGCTGATAAAGCGCATCGTCTTCTGGTACTCCGTCCAGATCTGCTGGGTTAGCGGTAACAGCAAAGGCGTAGAGATTCCCGGTGCCGTCCGGCGATTGATCGAAGTAAATTCGCTGCAAAGCTGTTCGGGAGGCCTGCGCGAAAACCGAAAGTCGGGAGCCGGCGTGATAAGGCTGCCACTGGATAGGAATAGCTATGCTCCGATCGAAGTGGCGCAAAGCGACACGGATCACCCGCTCAAAGGCGGTGCGTGGCCTGGCAAGGCCGGCAGCAGGGCCGAAAATACCAGTGTTGATCACCAGGTAGCCGTCTTCAAGTTCGGCATTTTCGGACAGTAGGTAAACGGTGCCATTCGCCTCCACACGGCGAAGGCCATCGGAGTTCTGTGGCACTTCGAACTTTTCCAGCCAAGCATCCTCAACGAACGCTCGGTCCAGAATACTGATCGCCTTCTGGTCAACGACAAGAGCGGATACGGTGGTCGTCATGGTCATGCCTCCTGCACTTGTTTCTTGAAGAAATCCTCGACCGTAAGCTCAGCTGCCGTCTCGCAGGCCGACTCAAATGTCGTTGGCATGCCGATACGGGAAAACAGAAATGCCAGCTTTTGCGTTATAGAGAAACGGATGCCATCGTTCAGGCGGCCCAGGCGATGAAACGCATCTGGGCGGTCATTGATGCGTGCATCTTGCTCGGTGAGGTACAACTCGTTGGCCATGAGGGACCACATGGATCGCAGCATCACCACAAAACCGAGGCCGGTCTCCCGGGGCAGCTCTGGGAGCACGAAATAATCCTGGAAACCGCCGCTGTCTTTGAAGGCATTGCGCACATTGTCCTGTTGAGATTTTTCGTCTGTACCGTAAAGGGTCCATGCACCTTTCAACCGGCTGAACGCACTCTGAGTTTCGTCGGAGTTCACCGTGAGGGCGAAGGCTTGGAGATCGCGTAGCTGCTTGTCACCTGCGCCAGGGGATTTGCCGGTGGTGCTCGCCAGGATTTCTTCGGCAGACTTGCTGCGTAGCCACAGCACCAGCGCCTCATGGGTGAGTGCTGTGAGGCTAGGGTCCCGTTTGCGGATCTGACCATTGAGATACTCAAGCACTCCCTTGGAACGCTTTTCTGAGAGCTTTCGCAGCTGTTCCTGAGCCCAGGGGCCTTCGACATAGGCAGCCATGGGCACGATTTCCAACCAGGTGTAACGCTCCCCGTTTTTCTTCTGGGCTATGTCGCAGTCGGCCGTGATTACTATCCCTAGCCTCTCGGTCAACCCGTTCTTGGGGTTTAGCTGGCGAATGATGTCGCCTTGGCGCACCTCTTCCGTGTCTTCGATCTGCGTGAAAAAGCCCTGCATGTAAACGCGCCTCGGGAAGGATCAATGATCCATTCTGACAAGCCCTGTTACATGCTGGCAAATTGCTCGGCATTCTAGCTAGGCCTCGAGCCTGAAAGCTGGGCAAACCGAGTCATCTCGCTTTTTGCCAATGGCGATGCCCTTCGGCGTGACCTATTGGCCTTCCGGCATGATCAACCAGATCACCTACGCCAACGGCACCACCTCCAGTTATACCCAGACCCCGCGCCTGTGGCCGGCCACCGTCACCACCGCCAAGACCGGTGGCGCCACCTACCTCAACAGTGCCTACACCTACGACGGAACCGGCAACCTGGCAACCATCCGCAGCTCGGTCGACAGCAGCTTCAACCGTACCCTTGGCTACGACGGCATCAATCGCCTGACCAACGCTGCCGGTTTTGGGGTGCAGGCAGCATCAGCTATGACAGTGTCGACGTCATCAGCAGGCTCCCACAAGCTGCAGCTGCAGCTGAAGCCGCAACCCGTGGGGACCATCGCTATAAACCGACGCTGTTCAAACGCTCAGTCTTCCTCGCTACTATCAAGCATCTCCTCGACGGTTTCGCGGATGTCCTCATCCAGTCCTTCGAGCAGTTGCTCCCTTACGGCATCGCTCAGGCGCGTATTGCCAAAGCGTAAGGATCTGATAATCGCGTGCTTGACCTCCATGCTCTGATCGCTGGCCAGGGCCAACTGCACATCCTCGTCACACGGTATGGCGAGCATGGCAAACAGTTTGCTGGCTAATATCTGGCGGATTTCGCTGTTCGGGTCCTTGGCCAATACCCGCAGGGTTTGCGCTGTGAGTTGGCGCCAGTAGCTGGAGGCCTCAACCAGCTTCAGCCTTACGCTGACCAAGGCGTCCTGGGCTAGTAGCAGTTGGGCGGCCGGGTGAAGATGGCTGTTTTCGGCCAGGGCTAGGCGCACGGTTTTTTCCTGGTCGCGGGCAAGGTGCAACTGTGCCTCTTCGCACAGCTGTTCACCGAAGTGTTCATCGTGCCCTTTGGCCAGCGCCTTGCGCACGCCGATCTTTTCGTCCTTGGCCAACAGTATCTGCGCAGATGGCTTCAGCAGGGGAGATGCCGCCAGCAGTTCGCGGATGGGCTGGTTCTTGTCGCGTGCCAGCGCCTCCTGAGCTAGGGGATGCAGGGTGGACATGAAGGAGCTGTCGCGTTTCAGCAGGCTGGTCCGGACGGCTTGGTCAGGGTCATTGGCCAGCAACAGTTGCGTGGTTTTGCGGGGGCGGTCCAGGCTGGCGACGGCCATGCGCACGCTCACATCCTTGTCGCGGGCCAGTTCAAGCTCCATGGTGGGATCCATCCACCAGTCGCGTAGCAGTGCCGCGCGTACTTCGGCGGCGGGGTCGGCAATCAGCGAGTGCAAAATGTCGTCATCCGCAGACTCGTTGGCGGCAAGGGTCGCCCTGACTTTGGCACTTTTGTGCTCGGCCAGGCATTGTTGAACAGCCTTGGACAGCGATCGATTCTTCGCCAGCGCCTCCAGCAATGCCTCTGACTGAGCGCCTTCAGCCAGCAAGGCGGACTGGAGCGATTCAGGCAAGTTGCCGCGTGCCGCTACTTTCAGTTTTTCTGCCAGCCCGGACGTAACGGGTTTTTGCGTCCCCATGTAGCCAGAGACCAGGGCACCGATGTCCAAGCCTGGCAGTTCACCGGGTTTCGTGAGTACGTTGACTTGGCAGATATGGCCCACCAGGGTTTCGCCAATGTTTGTGTTTCCGGCCAGCTCCTCGCGTACCTTGCTGCTACCTAGCTTGTACAGACGCATGTACTGCGCCTCGCTCAGGTAATGGTTGGCGGCCAGCACTTCCTGTACTGCTTCCACATCGTCGATCATTTTCTCGGCGACGGGGCCGGCCAGCGCCTGATTGCGCGCAAGCTCGCAGCGCACCTCGAGATTGCTATCATCGGCAAGCCTGGCTTGCAGCGGTGGGGCTAGGGCTTTGTTGCCGGCGAGTTCACGCAGCAGTTCTGCACCGCCTCTCTCCAGCAGGCGCTGCTGCACTTCAGTGACAAGGGCGGCGTTGCCCGCCAGTGCCTCCTGCACTTCGGGCTGGTCACTAGCCAGCAGAAGCTGCACATCATCCAGCAGGTTCTCGGCCCGTGCCAGGTACCTGCGGATGGCAACTTTGGGGTCTGTGGCCAGATGCCGCTGTACGCTCGGCGCGACCGCATCGCGCCAGCGTACCAGGCGCTCGCGCACGTCGTCGTCCTCATCCTGCATCAGGGTTTCAAGCAGGCTTTCGTCGAGGTTTTTATTGCCTGCCAGGGCTTCGCGCACCTTGGCGCTGGGGTCCTTGACCAGCCGTGCCTGGACCTTGGCATTGAGCGAAGTGTTGCCTGCCAAGGCGATGCGCACCGGCTCGGACGGGTGCCGGCAGAGATCCATCTGCACCAAGGCAGATCCCAGATGTTCATTGCCAGCCAGGCTGGACTGCACGGTGTCCTCGTCCGAAGTCAGGCATTGCAGCGCGGCGCTGGTGAGGTTCGGCTGTGCGGCCAGCACACGCCGTACTTCGGCACTGGAGTCGCGGGCCAGCAGCAACTGGGCGGGGGCACCGAGGTTGCCGTTACGGGCCAGGCACTCGCGCACCTCGGCATTGCATTTCACCAGTTCCAGCTGCACCGGGTCGGGCAGGGCGGTGGTGCCCGAGCGGCCAGCCAGGGCTTCGAGCACGTCCTGGTCTTCATCACGGGTCAGCAGCATCAGCACGGCTTCGCTCAAGTTATCCCGACGGGCGAGGCTTTCGCGCACTTCGTAGGATGTGTCGCGCGCCAGCAGTTCCTGTGCCTCGGGGTGGAGATTGTCATTGCTGATAAGGTAGTCGCGCACCGTCACGTCGGAGTCTTTGGCCAACTGCAACTGCAGGGCCTTGCCTACCGCCTTGTTGATCGCCAGCGCCCGGCGTACCCGTGGCTCCTGGTCGGCGTACAGGCGTTGCTGCAGCGACTCGTCGTCGGTCTTTCTCGCCAGCTGACGGCGCTGGTCGGCGTCCAGTTTCAGGCGTTCGAACTGCGCCGCGATGAGGTCGTGGGGCGCGTGGGCATGCAGGCAGGCCAGGTGCAGCAGCGCCAGGTCGAAGCCGGGCTGGCCTTCCTCGATGTTGATGCGCAGGGTCAGCAGCTTCTCCGGGCAATTGGGGTTGCCGTAGGCCGCCGTGCGCACCTTGCCGTCGGTGTCGCCGACCAGTTTGGCCAGCACATCGTCCGGGCAGTCTTCATGGCGGGCAACCTCCTCGCGGCGCAGGGCGTTGTGGCTGTCGGCCATCTGGATCATCTGCGCCACGCTCAGGCCGTCGCTGGCTGACGCTG
This sequence comes from Pseudomonas sp. LS_2, assembly GCF_042709235.1. Classification (NCBI taxonomy): domain Bacteria; kingdom Pseudomonadati; phylum Pseudomonadota; class Gammaproteobacteria; order Pseudomonadales; family Pseudomonadaceae; genus Pseudomonas; species Pseudomonas sp. LS_2. The sequence goes on from NZ_JAVAYC010000005.1 coordinate 160,539, forward strand.
GCTTGAGCTTGAGCTTTTCGAACAGCTCTTCGTACTTGGCCACCTGCTCGCGCAGGGTCTCGCGCAGCGGCACGGTCAGCTCGATGGCGGACTCAAGGTCTTCGAACTTGAGTGCGCGGTTGTCCAGGAAGGCCGCTTCCCGCGCTTCGTTGATCGCGTTCTGGATATCGGCGCCTGCGTAGTCACGGCACTGGGTGACCAGTTTGCTGCGCTGCGAGGTTTCCAGCTCCGCCTCGCCCTTGAGGTGGATGTCGAGGATGGCCGCGCGCTCCACGGCATTGGGGAAACCGACATAGAACACTTCGTCGAAGCGCCCCTTGCGCAGCAGTTCCGGGGGCAGGGCAGTGATGTTGTTGGCGGTGGCGATGACGAACACGGCGCCGGTCTTTTCCTGCATCCAGGTCAGGAAGTAGCCGAACAGCCGCGACGACACTTCCGAGCCGCTGCCGCTGTTCATGCCGACAAAGGCCTTTTCCAGTTCGTCGATCCACAGGATGCACGGGCTGACCGACTCGGCCATGTTCAGGGCGCGGCGCATGTTGTGCTCGCTTTCGCCGACGTACTTGCCCAGCAGTGAGCCGATGTCCAGGCGCAGCAGCGGGAGCTGGAACAGGCCGGCGGCGGCCTTGGCCGTCAGCGACTTGCCGCAGCCTGGCATGCCGGCGATGAGCACACCTTTGGGCGCTTGCACTCGGGCTTCACGGGCTTCGCCAAGGCGCCGGAAGATCTGCGCGCGGCGGCCCAACCAAGCCTTGAGGTTTTCCAGCCCGCCGATGTCGGTGGCGTTTTCGTTGACTCGGAGCATTTCCAGGACGCCGCTCTTGGCGATGATCTGCTCCTTCTCGTGCTGGATCAGCGCAAGGGCGGCATCACTGATCTGCTCGTGCTGCTGGCGCACCATCGCCAGCGCCGAGCGGATCTCTTCCTGGGTCAGGCCGCTGCAAGCTGCGTGCAGGCGCTGGCGCAGCGCTTCCGGCACCAGCAGGTCGAGCGCCTGGCAGACCGCGTCGAGCTGGTTGCTGATTTCCTCGCCGCGAGGCAGCGGCAGGGGCAGCAGGGTAATCTGTGCTTCGATTTGAGCCGGTATATGCAAGGTCTCGGACACCAGCACCACGGCGGCCTTGCCGCGATGATGGCGCTGGATACGATTGAGCAACTGCTTCAGGCGGGCCACTGCCAGGGGCTGGTTTTCCAGCGCGCTGCGGGCATCCTTGATGATGAACAGCTTGTGGTCCAGGTCGTCGTCCAGCAGCGACGGCAGGCTGTCGGCCAGGTCGGTCTTGCCTGGCTGGCTGTCACGGGGTTGCTTGTGGAAGAAATCGACCCAGCCGTAGCCGAGGTTCCATTCCTTGGGGTGCAGCTCCAACTGTGCGGCCACATCCTGGAGCATGGCATCGACCCGTGCTTCTTCGGCCGACTGGATGAACAGCCCCGGGTAGCCGGCGCTGAGGTGGGATTTGATCTTGTCCTTGAGTTCGAGCAGGTTCATGGTCACTTACCACAATGAAAGCAGGCTGGAGGCGAAGTTGCTGATGCCGCGGCCGATCGACTCGACCGCGCCCCCCACGCCCTGTGCAACGTAGGCGACTGCCTTGACGGCGGTCTTGGCCACCGATTTGCCGGCCTCGTACACCACTTCACCAATCTGCCCGCCGGCGATACCGCCCGCCACGCCGCCGACAAAGCCACCGATCACCGTGCCCACCGGGCCGAATACCGTCCCGATCGCGGCCCCCAGCGTGGCACCTTCAGTTGCGCCGGCGATGGCCATGGTGGTGGTCACCGTGGTGTTGCCGATGGCATCGAGGGCTTCCTCGCCGGTCAGTTCGCCCTTGCCGAACTTGTACAGTACCTTGGCGTTCTGCAGCCCGACGCAGGCGATATTGGTGATCAGCCCGGCGGGGGTGTTGCGCAGTGCCGCGCCGAGCCAGCCGTTTTTCACCGCCACCACCACGGCGCCGGACACGGCCACCTGCGCGGCGGTATTGGCACCGGCATGCAGCGCGCTTTCGAAGAACTCCTTGAGGTCGTCGTTGACGCTAGGGTTTTCACGGCCCTTGAGTTTGTTCCAGAAGCGCCGGGCCAGAATTCGCGTGCCCTGCATGCCCACCGCGATGCACGCGCCGATCACGGCCTGCTTGCCGATCTGCCGGGCGATGGTGGCGCGGTTGGTGTCGTTCCAGTCGTATTGGCGCGACTCGGCTTCCTGCTGAGCCTTGTCCTGGAGCCGCTTGGCCTCTTCCTTGGTCAGGGGGCGGGATTTCACCCCATCGGCTTCGATGACTTCCGCGCTGCCGGGCACGTCGGCGCCTTGCCCTTCGGGTACCAGCGGCTTCTGCCCTTGGTAATCGCCCTGTTTGAGCTGGCCGTTGGTGGCCTCGGCATCGGCACCGTATTTTGACTGGTACTGGCCGACCACCTTGCCGTTGCCGTCGACGATCTCGATATCCACCGAGTTTGCTTCCCGGGAGCCGACCACCCGTGCCCGATACGGGCTGCCCTTGCTGGCGGCGTCGATGTTGAATGTGTCGACATGGTGCTGTTCGGCGATCAGGCCGTCGAGGTTCGGGTTACGGTTGATGTCACCGTCGAGTCTGGTGACCATCTTTTGTGCGTTGCGCGTGGCATCGGCCAAAGCCTGGTCGATGCCGCCAGCATATTGTCCAACGTGTACCGAGCCGCTAAGCGCTGCGTTCTTCTCGATTTCCCTGGCCAGCCACGAGGCCTTACTGCGCCCCGTGTCCATGTAGGCTTGCAGCGATTCTCGGGACTGGTTGAAGGCACCCGTGGAGGCCATCACTTGCTGGGTAGCCTCCAGCAACTCCTCTTCGCCGCTCCAAAGATCCGGATACTTGCGGAACTCGTCGCCCAGCCATTGCTCCAGCGGTTTGTCACCCCGTGCGTTGCAGGATTCGACGAAGGAGGCGACTACCGCCGTGGTCTTTTCGGCGTTGTTCTGGTCGCCGTCGAACAACTCGGCTTCGAAATACTCCGCCTGCTCTTTGCTGATTTGCTCGAAGTCGATGCTTTCGTTCTTGTCGTATTCGTCGCCCAGGGGCTTTTCCATTTCAGTCATGGCAGTCGTCCGGATGCTCAGTGCAGATAGTCGGTAAGTTCATCGCGCAGTCTCTGCCGCAACCAGGCAGGCTCAAGAATGCGGACATGGGGAATCCAGTAGCGGATGATCGGTAACAGCTGGTTCGGGTGGTTCGCCTGGCAGCGCAGCAGCAGGCTGCCGTCGGCCTGATGCTCGATCAGCTGTTGTTGCGGGAGTACATTACGTCGCAGGAAGTAATACGCATTGCAGGCGGCGACCTGGACGGTTGCCCCGAGCCGCTCTGCCCCAAACCAGATGTCATCGTCGTTCTCGATCTGCGCCCGGATCATGGCGTCGGGGACAAACGCTTCATCCAGTACGCGCAGGGCCGAGACGCGCGGCAAGGCAAAACTCTTCAGGCGGCTATCCTCGGTCGCGGCGAGGTACCAGATGCCCTTGTTGTGTATTAGCTGATAGGGTTCGATACGGCGTTGTTTGCCGGTGTAGTCGAACTGGCAGCGCAGGCTTTGTCCGATGGCCCTGCCCAGCTCATTGAAGTCGCGGCTGTGCGGGCGTTCGGTGGCGAAATGCCCATCGCGGATCAGGAAACGGTTCGGGCCGGTGTACAGCAAGTCCAGCCAGGAGCGGCGATCGCTGACCGGGAACAACCGCTCGACGCCGCAGAGGCGAGCAAAGTTTTGGAGGTCGGCGGGGGACAGTTTGCTGCGATATTGGCTGGCTAGCTGATAGGTTCCATCAACACCTGGTTCGACTACATCGCCAAGGCGGTTGAGGTCGCGGTAGATGGTACGTTCGCTGACCTTGAAGCGCTCGGCTAGCTGCAATCTCGTGGGGCTCTCGCCGTGTTGTAACACGCGCAGGATATCGGCCAGGCGCAGGGCTAGGGTGTCGTGGTCGTTGGCCGCCATGGCGGTTCCTTGTCAGTGGGCTTGGAGGCGACTCTAGCGAGGACGACTGACAGGGTGTGTCAGTGGCACTGACAAGGGTTCCAGCGTCCTGCCGAAAATGGCGACAATACCTTGAGTGGTGGCGTTAGGCCATAATTTCTATGCCTTTACTAGTTCAGTCAACCTGCTGCGACAACGCCTCGATCAGCGCCCAACGGTGCGACACTACCCACAAGTGTGATGCAAAGGATATTTGCCTACCTGTTGGCCACCCTGGACACCTGGAAGCAGATGACCTTGAGTACTTACGAGGTCGCGTTGAGCGGGTTTGTCGCTGCTTGTGTCAAACTATATTGCGTGCAGCGAAGTGCTTTATTCGATGAGATATCTGCTTGTGTCAAACTATGATTCGTCCCCAGCGATAGGTCTCAGCGCTGGAGGCCGCGAATTACAAGGGGCTCTGTGTCAAACTATGTTGTGAGCACCCAGGCACAGATGAAAAGGGAGCCTTGATGGCTCCCTATTCACAACTGCACGAAAGCATTCGCCGCACTAGTCGCGTTTTGGAATCGCCCGCTCTGCGGCTTCGCTGAAGAGCTGGCGCAGTTTTTCAGCCGTTGCAGGGCTGACTGCCTTTGCCAGGACAAGACCATGCACCAGGCCCAAACCCAGGTTCTTCGCCGCCAGCAGCTGCTGGACATCTTCGGCGTCGGCAATATCGGCGAGATACAGACCGAGCGGCTGCTCGTAGCGGTCCTGCAGGCCCTCGGCGCGCAGCGCCGCGAGGGACCGTTCGAATTGTTCGATGGCGGCGTCCGAGAGGCTCAGGTGTTCGAATTGAAGTAGGTTCAAGCGATCAGTTGTCATGGAGAAATTCCGTTTCACGATCAAAGCGTAGATCGGAGGTTACCAGAAGGGAGCAGCTGGCAGGGCTGCAGCCGACGTATTGAGCCGGAACTTCTCTGTTTGGCGAGTCTTGACCGATACGCCGAGGTCCCCCTGGGCCAATCACGCCAGGCCCCCGAGCACCAGAACCGTCAGCAGCAGGTATCGACCGCCCTTGGCCAGAGTGACCAACAGCAGGAAGCGCCAGAACGGTTCACGCATCACCCCGGCCACCAGTGTGATGGGGTCCCCGATGAGGGGCACCCAGCTCAGCAGCAGCGACCAGTAGCCATAGCGCTGATAGGTGACTTGGGCTTTCTCGAGTTTCGCCTCGCTGACCGGGAACCAGCGTTTGTGCTTGAAATGCTCGACCCCGAGCCCCAGCCCCCAGTTGGCGACCGAACCAAGCACATTGCCAGAAGTGGCCACGGCCAGGAGAACCGCAGGAACGTAGCGCTCCGAAACGAGCATCGCGACCAGCGCGGCCTCCGACTGCATGGGCAGCAGCGTTGCTGCGGCGAATGCCGCCAGGAACAGGCCGGCATAGCTGGTGATTTCAAACATCGTCCTGCTTACCGCCTTGCATGATCGGCAACTGGGAAACGCGCATGATCGCATGAACGGCCTGAATAAATGCAAAACCCCCATAAACGGGGATTTTGCGTTGTTGCAGCGGGTGGTTGGCCGGCAAGCCCTCTGCTGCGTATCAGCTTTTTGGAGCCCCTTGCGCAACCATCTCGCGCCACGCCTGGACGCTTGGCCGTTGCTGTACCTTCGCATGCCATTCGCGCAGCGCGACAAGCTCTTCGGGGACCGGCAGTTTCACCAGCGAAGCGAAGATCATGCCGCCTAGCACGGCGATATCGGCCATCGAGAACTTATCGCCGGCAACAAAAGGCTGGTGCTTGAGCAAGGTGTCGAAGTAGCGCATGCCGCGAGTCGCTTTTTCGCCCATCTTTGCGCCCCACTCGGGGTTCTGGTAGAGCTCGACCTTAGGCCCGAGGCCTGGGGTGGCGTGGTGAAAATAGACGCTCACTGCATCGAGGAATTCGATCTCGGCGCGCTTGGTCATCATGTGGATCAGGCCCTTTTCGACTGGGGTTTCGCCCGTCAGTGTCGGGGTGCCATCGAGAAGGTCCAGGTACTGGGTGATCGCCGTGCATTCTGCGATCAGGGTGCCGTCTTCCAGCTCCAGCACCGGAAGCGTGCCCGAGTAGTTGATGGCCAGGAACTCAGGTTCCTTGTGTTCGCCGGTCCAGAGGTTCACCGAGACGAACTCGACCTTGGGCAGCAGGCCTTTTTCAGCCAGTGCAATGCGCACGCGTGCTGGGTATGGGCCGTCGAACCAGTCATAGATTTTCAATGGAGCGATAGCGGGAACGTCGGTGTGTGAAGTAGCCATGGTAGTCACCTGTCTGTCAGTTGGTAGGTAAAAGAGTGGGCCTGAGTTTTGCGCCTGTCAACCCCTACCTGTCAATTGGCAGGTAAACGCTGCCGTAGTACCATCGCCTGACAAACGGGCACCAGCGAGGGCTACAACATGAGCGAGAACGCTCGAGAGGCCATCTTGGCTGCGGCGAAATCGGCCGCGCAGCTGCACGGTTACAGCGGTATCAATTTCCGTAGCATTGCCGAAGAGGTCGGCATCAAGAACGCCAGCATCTATTACCACTTCCCCAGCAAGGCAGACCTCGGGGCGGCGGTCGCAGAGCGTTATTGGCAGGACGCGTTGGCAGCGCTCGAGGAAATCCGCCGCGCCAACCCCGACCTGGCCATGCGACTGCAGCTCTACCCCTCGATCTTCCGCAAGTCGCTGCTGGACGGTAACAGGCTCTGCATGTCCAGCTTCATGGCTGCCGAATATGAAGACCTGCCTGAGCAGGTTTCCAGGGAGGTCAGGGCATTCGCGGACGTTAATGTCAGGTGGCTGGCGCAGGTATTGGCGGAGGGCACCAACCGTGAGGTGCAGGACTGCGAGCGTCGAGCACGCTCGATCTATACCGCCATTGCAGGTGCGCAATTGATCGCCCGTACTCGAGCGGATATCGAACTGTTCGATGACCTGGTCTTGAGTTATCGGGAAGCGGGCTTGATTCCGGTTTGATCGTTATTTGTGCGTCATATGCAGATAAGTAGTGCATGAAACATGGCTTGTTGCACCTGATGCAAGGTGCGACCTTGGTTGCAGTGCAATCACTGGAGGTGGGTCATGTTTGATGTCGTGCGTTTGGAAAACCATGGCGGTGCTGAGCAGCTTCAATTCGACAGCATCGAGGTCGCAGAGCCCGCCGAAGGGCAGGTGCGGCTCAAACAATATGCCGTGGGTGTGAACCCCTTGGACATCAGCCAACGCCGGGGCGAGGTGAAGATCCCGCTGCCCTCTGGCATGGGTCTCGAGGGAGCCGGCGTCGTAGAGGCCATCGGTGCTAACGTGACGAACGTCCAGGTCGGTGATCGCGTCGCCTACGCCACCGGCCCGATTGGCAGCTATGCAGCTGTCAGGCATTACCCGGCAGAGCGCTTGGTGAAGCTGCCAGAGGACGTGAGTTTCGAAGAAGCCGCGGCTGTGCTGTTCAAGGGCATCACCGCTCAATATCTGCTCAAGACCACCTATCCGGTGACCCAGGGCACCAACGTCCTGCTCTATGGGGCAGCGGGTGGCGTGGGGCAACTGATGGCGGCTTGGGCGAAGCACCTGGGGGCTAATGTCATCGGTGTGGTTTCAAAGCAGGCCAGTGTCGAGCGGGCGCGGGCTGCTGGATGCGATCACGTCTTCGTTTTCGACAGTGCGACGCTGGCGGCCAATGTCCAGGCAGCCACCGATGGCAAGAAAGCCGATGTGGTGTACGACCCGATCGGCAAGCAAACCTTCGAAACCTCATTGGACTGCCTGAAGGTCCGTGGTCTGATGGTTACCTACGGCATTTCCAGCGGCGTACCGGACCCTGTTGCGGTAGGTACCCTCAATGCCAAAGGCTCGCTGTACCTCACCCGGCCCTCCCTGGTGGCCCACACAGCCACTGCCGAGGCCTACCAGGAGCGCGCTGGCGACGTGCTGGATGCCGTCGCCAAGGGGATCATCAAGGCCCATGTCGCGAAAACCTACCCGCTGAAGGATGCCGACAAGGCCCAGCAGGACATCGAGCAGGGCCGTTCCAAAGGCGCGATCGTACTGATTCCCTGATTTCCACTGCCGAGGTGATTGATGGACCCGTTCGACAGTCGTCATGCCGATGAGCTTTCGGCAATTCTTGCGCTAGCGGACCACCGAACGTTTGCAGCGGCGGCGAAGGTGCTCGAACGGCATCCCTCGATCCTGTCCAAGCGTATCTCTGCGCTGGAATTGAGGCTGGGTGTTCGGCTGGTCGAGAGAACTACCCGCGCGGTGCGTTTCACAGACGTCGGCGCTCGTTTCGTCGAGAACATCCGCGCGGCGGCGCGGCTGATCGGCGAGGCCCAGTCCGAAGCGCTGCAAGATTCCTCCAGTATCCAAGGCACGCTCAGGCTGTCGTTGCCATCCGCCATGGGGCGCATGTGGCTGAGCCCCTTGATAGCGGAGTTCGCCAAGCTGCATCCGCACCTGTCGTTGGAGCTCGAGTATTCGGACAATTTTGTGGATATCGTCTCGAAGGGCTATGACCTGGCCATCCGTATCGGTGACCTGCCGGACAGCCGGCTGATTGCGCGCAAGCTGTGCGATCAAACGCGCATCCTGTGCGCTTCGCCGGACTACCTGGAGCAGTGGGGAACACCCGCGCAGCCCCACGACCTGATGAATCACCAGTGTCTTTCCTACACCGGGTTCAGCGATTTCCCTGATTGGCGCCTGGTCTCCCACGGCAGGGCCGTCACCCTGCGACCGAAGGGTTCGATCAAAAGCAACGACAATGAGGGCTTGCTGATCGCGGCCATGCACGGTCTGGGCATCGTCGCGGGCAGCACCTGGCTGATGGCCAGGGCCCTGGAGAGTGGCAGGCTTGTCCGGGTACTGCCGGAGTGGACCTTCAGTACCGATGTAGGCGTTTACCTGGTCAGGCCTTCAGCCGCCTATACCGCCGCGAAAGTCGAGGCGTTCAAAACGTTCATCGAGGCCCGATTCATGGCCAGGGCGCCGTGGGACAGCACGCCGTTATAAGCAGGAGCATCCTCGAGCGCCGGGTGATGGCAACTGCCGATGGGGCCTGGGTACAGGCGCCCAGGCCTTCTGGTTCGTCGTAAGAATTAACTTACGCCATCTTGGGCGAGATCATATTCGGGAGGTTTTTCGTCGAGCCTACTATCCGGACCTGTAAATGAACTCAACAAAAAACGAGTCGTTGATTGCTTGGGGTACAACAGTTTTTCGAATATGAAGGCTCTTCAATGAAAAGCGCTGGTCGTTACACTTTGCGGGATCTTTCCTTCATCAGCCTGTTCGTCGCCACCAGCCTTGGTCTGGCTGCGCAGCCTTCCGCGGATCACATCAACGCTGACCCGCCGGTGCTGGCGAGCCTCGGCGACTTTCCGGAAAAGAGCGACCCCTGGACGTTGCTGGAATGGTCGGTCGAGGGCCAGGAGCTGGTGGTCAGGAACGGCAGTCAATACATCGTGCGGCTCAACCGGCAGGTCAACGTGATCGCGGCCAACACCAACCTGATGCTGCCCAATACCTACATCCTGCCAGGCCAGATGCACAGGCTCGAACTGCCCAGGGGCAGTGACCTCGGTAGCGAGCCGAGCGTGCGTATCTATCCCGCCAGCGCCTGCGGCGCAGCTGTCAAACCCTACGATGCAATGCTTATGAAACACTGACGCCGCTCACCCATGGTGGGCTCAGGCATTTTCCAGATAGTTCTGCAGCGCCTGCGCCAGTGCGCTCATTTCCTGTTTCAAGTGTTCTGCTGCCGATGCCATCCGCGTCTTGTCCGCCGTGGCGCAGGCCGCTTCGACCTGGGCGCAGGCTTCGATCGTAGGCTGCGCCCTGACCAGGCGCGCCCCGCCCCTGATGCGATGGGCAATATCCTTCAACAGCGTGAAGTCATGGCCCGCGACAATAGTCCCCAGTTCGGCCCGGTCATTGGCCACGCTCGCTGCCAGGTCGGTCAGCAAGGCATGGAGTGCGGCGCCGTCGCCTTGTACGAGTTTTTCCAGGTAGGCCAGGTCGATGCACGAGGCGTTCTGCGGCGCGGGTGCGTCGTCATTGAGCGGCGGTGCGCAGGGTACGGCCTGGCCCAGGCACTGGGCCAGTTCAGGGAGGGTGATGGGTTTGAACAGGCAGTCGTCCATACCCGCTTCCAGGCAGCGCTCTTTCTCATCGGGCAGAGCGTTTGCCGTGAAGCCAAGGATCGTGCAGCGCGGCGCACCGTGCAGGGCTTCGTCCCTGCGGATAGCGCGGGCCAGGTCGTAGCCGTTCATCACCGGCATGTTGCAGTCGGTGATGAGCACATCGAAGCGCCCCTCTCGCCAAGCCTGCAACGCCTGGGCGCCATCCTCGGCTTCGCTGACCTGGTGGCCAAGGTAGCCCAGCTGCTTGCGCAGCAGCAGGCGATTGGTGGGGTAGTCGTCGGCCACCAGGATATCCAGCGTGCGCTGGCTGGGCGTCGTGTCGTCGGTCGCAGCGGCTTTGCCGGCGAGCGGCTTCAGCAGCGGCAGGTCGAGACGCATGTCCAGTTGGGTGCCCTGGCCCAGCACGCTTTGCAATTGCAGCTGGCCACCCATCATGTCGCACAGCGTGCGGCAGATCACCAGGCCGAGCCCGGAGCCGGTGCGGGCCGACTGGGTATTGCTGGAGGCCTGGGTGTAGGGACTGAAAAGCTTCTTCTGGTCGGCGTCCGAGATACCCACCCCGGTATCCTCGACCCGCAGGTGGATGCGCAGGGTCTGCGCGTCGCTTTCGGGCAGCACCTGCAAGCTCAGGCGGACCTGGCCCTGCTCGGTGAACTTGATGGCATTGCTCAACAGGTTCGAGACCACCTGCTTGAAGCGCAGCGGGTCTATGAGCACATCACGGTCGGCCTGCGGGTCGAGCTCCAGCACCAGGGGCAGGCGCTTCTGCTTGGCCAGGCCTTCGAAGATACGTGCTTGCGGGCGCAGCAGCTCGAGCAGATTGGCGCGCTTGGGCGTGAGCGACAGTTTGCCGGTTTCGATGCGTGCGATGTCGAGGATGTCGCCGATCAGCTCGAGCAGGCCATGTGCAGCATCTGAGGCGGTCTCGATGGCGACTTGGTCGGGCAGCCCTTGCTCGGCCTTCTTCAGGGCCAGTTCCAACATGCCGACCACTGCATTGATAGGGGTGCGTATCTCGTGGCTCATGGTCGCCAGGAAGGTGGTCTTGGCCCGGTTGGCTTCTTGCACCATGTCGAGCAGGTGCTGGCGCTCGCTGATGTCGATCCAGCCGCAGATCATGCCGATCACCGCGCCATCGCTGCTGCGGTAGGGCAGTACCCAGTGGTAGATGGTCAGGCGCTGGCCATCGCGAAGGGTCAACTGGCGATCCTGGATATGCGGGGTGCCTTCGGCCATGACCCTCAGGTATTCGGCGTGGTATTGCGCCGCTTCCCCGGGGTCGACGTAGGGGACTTCGAGCGCGCTTTTGCCCATTACCTGCTCGCGGCTGACGCCCAGCACGCTGAGGTAGCCGCTGTTACACGCCAGCAGATGGCCCTTGCGGTCACGTACGTAGATCGGGTGAGGGGTTTCGTCGATCAGCACGCGCATGAACTCGAGCTGGTCGCCCAGCGCTTGCTCGGCCTTCACGCGGCGGCGTATCTGGCGGCGCAGGTAGATGATCCAGGCCAGCGCCAGCAGCAGCAGGGCGCCGGCGACCAGAAACCCGCGTACGATGGCCTCGCGATTGCGCTGCCAGTAGCTGTTGTCGATGAACACGTCGTTGCGCCAGCGCGTGGTGAGCTCGCCCATTTCCTCGGGCGAGATGCTCAGCAGGGCTTTTTCCAGGATCGAGTGCAGTTCAGGCTTGTCGTGCGGGACCGCGAAGGAAAAGCGAGCCGGCTCGCTGCCCACGGTGCTGGTGATCTGCAAGCGCGGGTACTGGCGGGAGATCAGATAGCGGGCGATGGGCAGCGAGTTGACCCCGGCATCCACCTGTCCTTTGGCGACCCGTTCCATCACCTCGGCCGAGCTGTCCACCGGGGTAATGCGGATGTTCGGGAAACGCTGGGCAAGGGTCTCGGCGAGATAGTTGCCGCGGATCAACGCCAGGCTCTTGCCACCGAGGTCATCCAGGGTATCCGGGCTGCCGTCGGCCTTGCGACTGACCAGCACGAAGGCGCTGTTGAGGTAGGGCCGGGTGAAGCGCAGGTCGCTGGCGCGCTGGTTACTGGGAGTGAGGGCCGCAATCACTTGCGCCTTGCCGCTGCGCAGCTCGTCGAGCTCCTCGGCGAGGGAGGCAGCCTTGCGTATCTCGAATTGCAGGCCGGTACGCAGGGCTACCTTGGCCAGCAGATCCGCGGCGATGCCACGCGCCTCACCTTGTTCGTTGAAGAAGGTGATGGGGCGGAAGTTCTCCACCGCCATCACGGTGACCCGAGGGTTGGCTTGCATCCAGCGCTCTTCGCGCTCGTCGAAGTTCAGCAGGTGCTGCCCTGGGATGCTCATGTCGAACGCGCCCCAGCGGCGCAGTATGGTGATGCGCTCGTTGTGCGGGACGGCCTGCAGGGCCTGGTCGAGCAGGCGCAGAAGACGGGCTTGCGCAGTGGTCACGGCAAAGGCGAAGCGAGTGCCGGCAAGGCCGGCAAAGTCGGTAAGGCGTAAGTTGTTCAGGTAGTTGCGGTTGATCAGGTAGTTGGCGCTGATGGCATCGCCCAAGTACACGTCGTCCTTGCCGAAGGCTACGGCGTTGATGGCTTCGATCGTCGAGGGGTAAAGCCGCAGGGTAGAGTTCGGGTAGGCCTCTTGCACCTGGTGCGCGGGCAGGTAGTGGTTGAGCATGGCGATGGTCTTGCCGGCCAGCTCCTCCCAATGTGGAGCCTTGTCATCGGTGCGCGTGACGAGGACCGGCTGGTCGTCGCTGTAGGGCGTGGAAAGCGTGATGCCGGGCTCTTGCGCCTCGAAGCCATTGGCAGTGCTCAGCAGGTCGATCTCGCCGCGCTTCAGGGCGCCGATCAGTGCTGCTCGTGAGTCGTAGCGGTGGATGCTCAGGCGCACCTGCAGCAGCTCGGCCACCAGCGCGGCGTAGTCGGCGGAAATGCCCTCGTACTGGTGGTTGCTGGTGAGGTCGAAGGGCGGGTAGTCCGGTGCCGATATCCCCAGGCGCAGGGTGCCCTTGGCGCGCAGCCAGCGGGCATCGTCCGCGGCCAGGTCGAGCTGGTAGCCCGTGACCTGCGAGCGGCCGAGCAGGCGCAAGGCGTCTTGCTCGGCGAACACCCCTGTCGAACCTGACAGTATCAGCAAGGTTGCCAGGCATATGCTTACGATCCGCTTCATCAGATGAGATTGTTGCGCTTGGCGAATTCGGCGAGGTGTACCAGCGATTTCAACTTCAACTTGTCGATGATCCTGGCCTTGTAGGTGCTGATGGTCTTGCTGCTGAGCAGCATCTTGTCGGCGATTTCCTGGTTGCTGAAACCATGGGCGAGTTGCTGGAAGATGGACAATTCGCGGTCGGACAAACGCTGGATCATTGCGGTTTCGCTGGCGTAGGCGTCGTCATGGCGCACTGAACTCATGGCCAGGTCGGGGAAGAAGGTATAGCCGGCCTTGATCGCATCGATGGCCTTGACCAGTTCGTCGAGGTCGTCGCCCTTGGACACATAGCCGCTGGCGCCCGCGCGCATGCAGCGCATGGAGAAGAAGGTGGCGCAGAGGGCGGTGAGGATGATGACCTTGATGGGCAGGCGCAGGTCGGTGATGCGCCCCAACGCACCCATTCCATCGACCCCAGGCATGGAGATATCGAGGACCATCAGGTTGGGCTTGTGTTCGCGGGCAAGTTGCACGGCATCTGCGCCGTTACCCGCTTCGGCGACGACGTCGTAATGCTGTTGCTTGAGCACCATTCGGACTGCGGAGCGGATGAAGGGATGATCGTCCACAATCATTGCGTTGAGCATCATGGCCTCGAAGAAAGGTTGTGGATTCGCGGGAAAGCGGCAGACGGCAGGGTTTCCGGTAAACGAAAAGTATATGAAAGCGGCTGGGCACCAGCAATTTGCAGGGTGTCTGGTGCTGGAAAGTGTTGATGCATCTGGCAGGTCTGTTGGCTAATGGCCGACATGATTTGAGGAAACTTCCCCGCCCATGGCGATAGTCAGCATAGCGAGATGGCAGACGCTGACGACGCCTTCACGGGCAAGCCTGCGAAGGCGTCGTTGCAGTTGCCGGTGTCAGATCTGCATGGCCATCCCTTCGACGTTCATCGCGGCCTGGCGCAAGGCTTCGGAGCGGGTCGGGTGGGGGTGGCAGGTGAGGGCGATGTCTTCGGCCGAGGCACTGAACTCCATGGCCACGCAGAACTCGCCGATCATCTCGCTGACGCTCGGGCCGACCAGGTGCACGCCCAGCACCTCATCGGTGTTGGCATCGGCCAGTACCTTGGCGAAGCCTTCGGTCTCGTGGTTGATCTTGGCGCGGCTGTTGGCGGTGAAGGGGAACTTGCCCACCTTGTAGGCGCGGCCCTCGGCCTTGAGCTGCTCTTCGGTCTTGCCCACGCTGGCCAGTTCCGGGCGGGTATAGATGACGCCGGGAATCAGGTTGTAGTTGACCTCGTGGGCCTTGCCGGCGATACGTTCGATGCACGACACCGCTTCGTCCTCGGCCTTGTGCGCGAGCATCGGGCCCGCAGTGACGTCGCCGATAACCCAGATACCCGGTACCGAACTGCGATGGTGGTCGTTGGCCAGCATACCGCGCTTGTCGGTCTCGAGGCCCACGCTTTCCAGGTTCAGGCCCTTTGTATAGGGGCGACGACCGATGGCCACCAGAACGTAGTCGGCTTGCAGGGTTTCGGCTGTGCCACCCGCGGCAGGCTCCAGGGTCAGGCTGACGCTGTCGGCACTGGTGGTGGCCTGGGTCACCTTGCTGCCCAGCTTGAATTTCATGCCTTGTTTGGCCAGGGCTTTTTGCAGGGTCTTGGCGGTTTCTTCATCGGTGCCGGGGCAGATACGGTCCAGGAACTCGATGACCGTCACTTCGCTGCCCAGGCGGCGCCACACCGAGCCCAGCTCCAGGCCGATCACGCCTGCGCCGATCACCACCAGGTGCTTGGGCACCTCGGGCAGGGCGAGTGCGCCGGTGGAGTCGATGATGCGCTGGTTGTCGATGGTCACGCCCGGCAGCGGGGTCGGTTCGGAGCCAGTGGCGATGACGATGTCCTTGGCTTGGAGGGTGCTTTCGCTGCCGTCCTCGGCCTTGACGACGACCTTGCCCACGCCGTCCAGGCGTCCCCAACCCTTGACCCAGTCGACCTTGTTCTTGCGGAACAGGAATTCGATGCCCTTGGTCAGCCCGGTAACGCTTTCGTCCTTCTGTTTCATCATCTGGGCCAGGTTCAAGGTCGGTTTTACCTCGATGCCCAGGTGGGCGAATTCGCTTCCGCTGGCAGCCTCGAAAAGCTCGGAAGCGTGCAGCAGCGCCTTGGATGGCATGCAACCAACGTTCAGGCAGGTGCCGCCCAGGGTCGAGCGACCTTCCACGCAGGCCACGCTCAGGCCCAGTTGGCCCGCGCGGATGGCTGCGTTATAGCCGCCGGGGCCGCCGCCGATGATCACCACATCATAGGATTTCATGGGTTTCACTCCAGGGAGAAGAAGCGCGAGAAAAGGACAAGATTAGAGGCTGCAAGGATAGTTGTATACAATCTGTCTCATCACCGGCTCTGATAGTTCTAGACTATGGCCTCGATAAACGGAAACTTTGCGGGGATGAACTACCCTCTTGCGGTGGCACTCGAAATGTCAGGGAGCCCCGATCATGAAACGGAGGGTCATTCATGCTTGCGCAACTACCACCTGCGTTGCAGAGCCTGCGGTTGCCTTTACGACTCAAGCTATGGGACGGCAAGGAGTTCGATCTAGGCCCCAGCCCACAGGTCACCATCCTGGTCAAGGAGCCGCAGCTGATTAGCCAGCTGACCCATCCAAGCATGGATGCCCTGGGGGCTGCCTTCGTCGAGGGCAAGCTTGAACTGGAAGGCAATATCGGCGAAGTCATTCGTGTATGCGACGAACTGAGCGAAGCCTTGCTCGCAGGCGAAGAGGATGTACTGCCTGTGCGTACCGCCCATGACAAAAGCACCGACGCCGAAGCCATCTCCTACCACTACGACCTTTCCAACGACTTCTATCAGCTCTGGCTCGACCCAGACATGGCCTATTCCTGCGCCTACTTCAAAGAGCCCGACAATACCCTGGCCCAGGCCCAGCAGGACAAGTTCGACCACCTGTGCCGCAAGCTGCGCTTGCAGGCCGACGACTACCTGCTGGATGTCGGTTGCGGCTGGGGCGGCCTGGCGCGCTTTGCTGCACGCGAGTATGGCGCCAAGGTGTTCGGCATTACCCTGAGCCAGGAGCAGTTGACGCTGGCACGCCAGCGAGTGGCAGAGGAAGGCCTGGCCGACAGGGTCGACCTGCAGATCCTCGATTACCGCGATCTACCCCAGGATGGCCGCTTCGACAAGGTGGTGAGCGTGGGCATGTTCGAGCATGTGGGGCACGCCAACCTCGGGTTGTACTGCCAGAAGCTGTTCGGCGCGGTGCGTGAAGGGGGCCTGGTAATGAACCACGGCATTACCGCCAAGCATGTCGACGGCAGGCCGGTAGGGCGCGGGGCGGGGGAGTTCATCGAGCGCTATGTTTTCCCCCATGGCGAGCTGCCGCATATCTCGATGATCAGTGCCAGTGTCTGCGAGGCGGGCCTTGAGGTGGTAGACGTGGAGAGCCTGCGCCTGCATTACGCCAAGACCCTCACCCACTGGAGCGAGAACCTCGAGAACCAGTTGCACAAGGCCGCAACACTGGTGCCGGAGAAGGCCCTGCGTATCTGGCGCGTGTACCTGGCCGGCTGCGCCTATGCCTTCAGCAAGGGTTGGATAAACCTGCACCAGATCCTGGCGGTGAAGCCGTATGCCGATGGGCATCACGACCTGCCTTGGACCCGCGAGGATTTGTACCGTTAACAAGCAGGCTCGAATGAGCTTGCTTCTTCGCGGGCACGCCGCCGCTCTTTGACTGCGGTGTACCTGTAGGAGCGGGCGTGCCGCGAAGGGGCAAAAATATTCACAGAATAGGTGAAATCAACCGCGCAACGCGCATCCCCAACTGCTGCAAGCGATGAGTGTCCCGGCTGTCCTCGGCCGTGATTTCCCGCGACAGCTCGAAGTCTTCCTCCAGCATGCGTTCGACCTGGTCGGCGAAGGCTCGGTCGATGGTCAGCAAGGTGATCTCGAAATTCAGGCGGAACGAGCGGTTGTCCAGGTTGGCGCTGCCGATCGCGCTTACCTCGTCGTCCACCAGCACTACCTTCTGGTGCAGGAACCCTGGCTGGTAGCGGAACATGCGCACGCCAGCGCGCACCGCCTCGAAGGCGAAGAGGCTGGAGGCGGCATAGACGATGCGGTGGTCAGGCCGCGAGGGGATCAATACACGTACGTCCACCCCCCGCAGTGCCGCCAGGCGCAAGGCGGCGAAAACTGCTTCGTCAGGGATGAAATATGGGCTGGTAATCCACACGCGGCGGTTGGCGGAGTGGATGGCCTCCAGAAAGAACAATGCGCAGGTTTCCTGCGGGTCGGCCGGGCCGCTGGCCAATACCTGGCACAGCACGCCGTCTTCCGGGTAAGTGTCCGGCAGGATCAACGGTGGCAATTCGCGGGTGGCCCAGTACCAGTCTTCGGCGAACGACTCCTGCAGGCAGGCCAGGACTGGCCCGCTTATCTGTATATGGGTATCACGCCAGGGCGATAGCCGTGGGTGCCCGCCCAGGTACTCATCACCGACATTGTGGCCGCCCACGAAGCCTAGCAGACCATCCACCACGACAATCTTGCGGTGGTTGCGAAAGTTGACCTGAAAGCGGTTGAACCAGCCGCGACGGGTGGCGAAAGCGTGAATCTGCACACCGCCTTCACGCAGGCCGTGGGCGTAATCGGCGGGCAGGGCATGGCTGCCGACGCTGTCGTACAGCACGAACACCTTCACGCCTTCGGCCGCCTTGCGCAGCAGCAGCTGCTGCAGCTCCCGGCCAAGCGCGTCGTCGTGAATGATGAAGAACTGCACCAGCACGGTGTCCCGCGCCTCGGCGATAGCGGCGAAGATGGCATGGAAGGTGGCTTCGCCATTGACCAGCAGCTTGACCTCGTTATTGGCCAGGCATGGCATGCGGCTCAACTTGGGCATCGCCCGCAGGGCTGCGTAGCTTTGCGACTCGCGGGCCGCGAGTGCCTCTTCGACCCAAGGCCGCCAGTTCAGGTTGGCCATGGCCACGTGCATTTCCTGGTTGGCCTGGCGCCTGGCCTGGATGTAGGCGGAGAACGAGCGGGCGCCGAACACCAGGTAGGGAATAAGCGTGAGGTAGGGAATAAAGAACAATGACATGGCCCAGGCGATCGAGCCTTGGGCAGTGCGCACAGTGAACAGCGCGTGCAGTGCGGCGATGCCGCCGAGCAGGTGGATCAGGCCGAGCAGGTAACCAAGGAAATAGGGGCTGTGGTAATCCATACGCATCCTGCTTACCAAAGGCACAGATGCCTAACAGACCATGTTCAAGGGCAGGCGTGCAACCCGGAAGCGGAAAATGCGTCTAAGGCTCTGTCCGGCCCCGAGCCGGTATTTGAGGAGCCTGTACCCATGAAGATTCGCCTGCCATTGATCGCCCTGGCAATGGGCCTGGGCAGCCCGCTGCTGGCCAGCGCACAGATGTTGCAACCTGGCCTGTGGGAATTGACCACCAGCAATATGCAGGTCGATGGAAAGCCCCTGCCGGACATGGAGTTCATGCTTGGCCAGCTAAAGAACCTGCCGCCTGAGCAGCGCGCCATGATGGAAGGTGCCCTGGCCAGGCAGGGCATCGCCGTGGCGGGCAAGGGCGTGCGCTCGTGCCTGACCCCAGAGCAGGTGCAAACTAATGATATTCCGTTACAAGACCCACAGTCCGGCTGTACCCAGAGGATTACCGAACGCCAGGGCAACGTCTGGAAATTCCAGTTCAGTTGCCCTCGCGCCCAGGGCAATGGCCAAGCCACCTTCCTTAGCGACCGCGAGTTCGTCACCCAGGTCAGCGGTACGTTCAACGCATCCGGTGTTCAGCAGCAGGGCAGCATGAACACCCGCGCTGTCTGGCTGGGCAACGACTGCGGCAACGTACGCCCGCGTAGTTGACCGCTCACCACTGCCATTGGCTGGCAGCCACTGCGTCGTGGGCATGCAGGCTTTCTGCATGTTCCACGCGCAAGGCGAAGCCGGCGACCCACGGTAACTCTCGTAGCGCTTGATGCACTCGCCGTGCGGCATCTTCACAGAACATCAGGTTTTGCCCATTGGCCAAGGCGAAGGCCTGTTCGTCTGCACGCTTGACCGCTGTTTGCACAGCTGTGCCGAGGGCGGCCTCCACGCTATCGATCAGCGAATCTAACGGAATGCTTTCTTGCTGGCGCAGGCGCGTCTGGATTCGCGCCTGGCTGCGTTGGCTATGGGGCGTCGCCACCAGGCCTTCGGTGCTGCCGAGCCACTGGAGCACGGCTTGCGTATCCACCTCCCGATTGGCGAAGCAGTTGAGAAACTGCTCCTGGATCAGCTGCCGGGCCAAGGCGGCTGAGCACGGGCAGGTCGAGGAATAGGGAATGTCCGCGCCTAGTTCCACGTGGAACATTTCATTTTCGATGCGCGCGTCCACAGTCACTGGATAACTTTTCCAACCTGCCAGGGGGCTTACCAGTGCCGGCCTTTTCAGCAGGTATTCAAACTCCAACCTGAGGTAGGCGCGGCTGGAGAGGCCCGCATGGCTGTCGAGAAAGCCTGCCAGCAGCTGGCGCAATACGAGAGGCGTCAGGGCTTGGTGTTCCAGAGCTTCCAAGGCCAGGTAGAGGCGTGACATGTGAATGCCGCGCGACTTGCCGTCATCCAGGCTCACGCCAACATCGGCCTTGGCGCTCAGGGTGCGCCCGCCCAGCTGGATCGGCAGGGCGATGCCGCTCATGCCTACCCAGTCCAGCGGCTGGACCTTGCGGTCGGTTTGAGAGGCGATATCGGGAAGTGTCAGGCTGGTCATTGGAAAGGTTCCATTAAGAGGGAGCGTCAGCGGCAACCGCCGATCAAGCTGCAATGAAGGTTGAAGCGCTGGCCGCTGGAGCTGGAGACCCGGTTGAGGGTGGTCCAGCCGACACGGCGGCTGTAGCCCACCCAGGCCTCGCCGTCGCTGGCCAGGCCGGTGAAGAAGGTCAACTGGCCGTAGCGGCTGTTGGTTTGCGCCCAGAGCCTGCGGCTAGCGATGTCATAGCCGCGCAAGTAGAAGGTGCTGCCCTCGGTGCGGACGCTGTAGTAGTTGCCCTGGCGGTCCTGGCAGGCCAGCAGCGTGGCGCTGCGGGTGCAAATGGCCAGGTCGGTGCGTTGCATGGCTGCCAACAGTGGCGTAGGCAGGGCGAGCAGTAGAAGCAGGATGACGCGGGGCAGTTTCATGTCCATCTCCAACAGCCGTTCGGCGAGCGCGGCTTGGCGAAATTGTATTGTTATAATATAACGTCACGCAATGCATCGTTTCGAATGCGCATCGTCTGATGAGGCCAACCATGTCCAAGCGTCTTCCCGTCACCGTGTTGTCCGGCTTCCTGGGGGCCGGCAAGAGCACTCTGCTCAACCATGTGTTGCGTAACCGCGAGAACCTGCGGGTTGCAGTAATCGTCAATGACATGAGTGAAATCAACATCGATGCCAGTGAGGTACAGCGCAACGTCAGCCTCAACCGCGCCGAGGAAAAACTGGTGGAGATGAGCAATGGCTGCATCTGCTGCACCCTGCGCGAGGACCTGCTGGAAGAGGTCGCGCGTCTGGCCAGCGAAGGCCGCTTCGACTACCTGCTGATCGAGTCCACGGGTATTTCCGAGCCGTTGCCGGTTGCCGAAACCTTCACCTTTCGCGATGAGCAGGGGCGCAGCCTGTCCGATATGGCGCGGCTGGACACCATGGTCACGGTAGTCGATGGCCTCAACTTCCTGCGCGACTACCAGGCTGCCGACAGTCTGGCCAGCCGGGGTGAAACCTTGGGCGAGGAAGACGAGCGTTCGATCAGCGACCTGTTGATCGAGCAGGTGGAATTCGCCGATGTGCTGTTGCTGAGCAAGATCGACCTCATCAGCCAACATGAGCGCGAGGAGCTGGTCGCTATCCTGCGCAGCCTGAACGCCCGCGCGCAGATCGTGCCAATGGTGATGGGCCAGGTGCCGCTCGAACGCATCCTCGACACTGGCCTGTTCGACTTCGATCAAGCCGCACAGGCGCCGGGCTGGCTGCAGGAGTTACGTGGCGAGCATGTGCCGGAAACTGAGGAATACGGCATTGCCGCGACTACGTGGCAGTCACGCCGGCCATTCCATCCACAGCGCTTTTTCGACTTTATCCACAACCCGTGGGAAAACGGTCGTCTGCTGCGTTCTAAAGGTTTCTTCTGGCTGGCCAGCAAGTACCAGGAAGCGGGCAGTTGGTCGCAGGCGGGCGGTATGATGCGTTACGGCCTCGCCGGTCGATGGTGGCGTTTCGTGCCGCGTGAGCAATGGCCGCAGGATGAAGACAACCTGGCCGCGATCCTCAAGCAATGGGAAGTGGAAACCGGAGATTGCCGGCAGGAACTGGTATTCATCGGGCAGAACATCGACTTCACACGGTTATCCACAGAGCTGGAAGCCTGCCTGCTGACCGACGCCGAGATGGAGCTGGGGCCGATGGCCTGGCTGCGCCTGCCAGACCCCTTCGGCCCTTGGCTGGATGAGGTTGCAGCATGAAGTTGGCGGCCAAGGCTGTGGATATCCGCCAGGTATCGGGTGAGTCGCCCCAGGTGCTGACGGAAATTCTCCACGATGGCGTCAACCTGGTGGTGTGGCGCCGACAGCTGCCGGCGCAGGTCGAGGACTTCTGCGCGCTGTTGGTCAATCTTGGGCAATCTGTCGGCGATTCACGGGTGCTCGAGGTGAACGAGCGCGATGCGCCGCAACTGGTGGGTTTCCTGCCCGAGGCGGTCGACTTGCACGGCTACGAAGGCTTCGTCGCGGATGTGTCGTGGCTGATCTCAGCCTACACCTGCCTGCTCGGCGCGCGACGCATCGGTTTGCGCCTGCGGGTGCTGGAGGGCGCGATGTGTCCGCGTTTCCATGTCGACCATGTCCCGCTGCGGCTATTGACCACCTATGCTGGGGCTGGCAGTGAATGGTTGGAGGAAGGGGCGATAGATCGGTCGAACCTGCAGCAGGCGCCTGTGGATAACATCCAGCGCCTGGCGGTCGGGGAAGTGGCGTTGCTCAAAGGCGAGAAGTGGCTGGGCAATGAGGGTGCAGGTCTGGTGCACCGCTCGCCGACGACGCCTGCGGGGCAGCGGCGCCTGCTGTTGAGCCTGGACTGGTTGGGCTAGCGGCGTTTGCCCCATGCTGGGGACAAGATAGACTTGTCCACACTTTTCGTCTGAAGCCTGCCATGCTCACCCACATACCCACCCACGTCATTGCCGGCCCCCTGGGTGCGGGCAAGACCAGCCTGATACGCCACTTGCTGGCCCAACGTCCCGCCGAGGAGCGCTGGGCGGTGCTGGTCAACGAGTTCGGGCTGGTCGGCCTGGATGCTGCGCTGCTCAGCCGCGATGAAGCGGGTGTTGCCATTGGCGAAGTGGCTGGCGGTTGCCTTTGCTGCGTCAACGGCGTGCCGTTCCAGGTTGGCCTGGCCCGGCTGCTGCGCAAGGCTCGCCCGACTCGGCTGTTCATCGAGCCATCGGGCCTGGGCCACCCATTGCAACTGCTTGGACAATTGGCAGAGGCGCCTTGGCGCGATGTGCTGTCGGTGCAGCCCCTCTTGATGGTGTTGGACAGCCAGGCGCTGGTGCGCGGGGAACCCCTGCCGGATGCCCAGGTTCAGGCCCTGGCCCAGGCGGGGCTGTTGATATTCAACAAGGCGGACTCTGTGGATGACCAGCAGCGCCTATTGATAACCTCGCGTTTCCCTGCACTGCGCACAGTCTGGGCTGAGTACGGCGCAGTCTCATTGTCTGAGCTTGGCATTCTATCCACAGTGCAGGTGGAATCGGCCGCTATCGATCTCCTGCCTGTGGACAGCTTTTCCGCAGTGCTTTCACCGCTGTGGACAGACCCACGGCAGCCTATCTGCCAATCCCAACAAGGCGAGGGTGGTTGGAGCATCGGCTGGCGCTGGCACCCCAGCCAACACTTCGACCAGGCGCTGGTGCAGGCATTCCTGGGGCAATGGCCGTGGCGCCGGGCCAAAGGCGTTATCCACAGCGATGGGCAATGGTGCTCGTTCAATGGGCTGGCTGGGGATAACGTGCAGTGGCGCCCCAGTGAGTGGCGCAAGGACTCCCGTATCGAACTGATCTTCGAACAGCCCCAACCTCAGCGCGACCTGCAAGCCGCTTTGGCCAACTGCCGCCGGGTGGACTGATCAGTTGCGCCAGCGATTGTGTTCCTGGCGCCACTGCTGCATCTCGACCACATTGTCGGTGCGCGGTGGGGTGTTGATTTCAAACGGGTAGGGGGCCAGTTCGATCTGCATGGTGTGAGCGCCGAACTGGGTCACGGTGCCAGGGTGGCGCTGCTCGCCGGTGACGGTGAACTCGAAGTTGTAGACCCGCGCCAGACGCTTCCTGCCATTGGCGTCGCGGACGAAGCCGATGCGCTTGAGCGCGACGTTTTCATCCAGCAGCTCCAGGTCGAGTTTGGCGCAATGCTGCTTGACCCGCTCCAGGGCTTTCTCGCGCAGCCCATGGTTGTGCCACAACCAGGCGCCAGCCGCCGCCAACAGCATCAGGACGAACAGGTTCTCCAGGGTCAACATTTGTTCGGGCTCCAGACAGGTGGCTAAAGCTTAACTGCGTCCCTGGCCTGCCGTACAGGTAGCATTCGGGTTCATACTGCCCCCCGCCTCTTCATCAAGACATCTTCGGAAACTTCCTGCATGAAACGTACGCCACACCTGCTCGCCATCCAGTCCCATGTGGTATTCGGCCACGCCGGAAACAGCGCGGCGGTGTTCCCCATGCAGCGGGTGGGCGTGAATGTCTGGCCGCTCAACACCGTGCAGTTCTCCAACCACACTCAGTATGGCCATTGGGCGGGAGAAGTGCTTGCCCCGGCGCAAATTCCTGCGTTGGTGGAAGGCATTTCCAACATCGGCGAACTGGGCCACTGCGATGCGGTGCTCTCGGGCTACCTGGGCAGCGCTGAGCAGGGGCGGGCGATACTGGCGGGCGTGGCGCGGATCAAGGCGGTCAACCCGCGCGCCTTGTACCTGTGCGACCCGGTGATGGGGCATGCGGAAAAAGGCTGCATCGTGCCGCAGGAGGTGAGTGATTTCCTGCTCGAACAGGCGGCGTCGGTGGCCGACATCCTCTGCCCCAACCAGCTGGAGCTGGACAGTTTCTGTGGCCGTGGTGCCGAGTCGCTCGAAGATTGCGTCGCGATGGCGCGCAGCCTGCTCGAGCGCGGCCCGCAGGTGGTACTGGTGAAGCACCTGGCCTATCCGGGGCGCGCCGCAGATGCCTTCGAAATGCTGCTGGTAACCCGCGAGCACAGCTGGCATCTGCGCCGGCCGCTGCTGGCCTTCCCACGTCAACCGGTGGGGGTGGGCGACCTGACCTCCGGGCTGTTCCTGGCGCGGGTGCTGCTGGGCGATTCGTGGCGGCAGGCGTTCGAGTTCACTGCCGCAGCCGTGCACGAGGTGCTGCTGGAAACCCAGGCCTGCGCCAGCTACGAGTTGCAACTGGTGCGGGCCCAAGACCGCATCGCCCACCCGCGGGTACGCTTCGAGGCGCAGCTTCTCGCGGTCTAGATGTCGGTCTTCAGGTCCTGGTAGCGTTTTTCCAGTTCCTGGCGGATCTGTCGGCGCTGCTGGCCCTGGAGGAAGCGACGCTTCTCCTCGCTGTTCTGTGGCTGGCGCGGCGGCACAGGCACCGGTCGACGGTTGTCGTCGACCGCGACCATGGTGAAGAAACAGCTATTGGAATGGCGCACGGAGCGTTCACGGATGTTCTCAGTGACCACCTTGATGCCCACCTCCATCGAGGTGTTGCCGGTGTAGTTGACCGAGGCTAGAAAGGTCACCAGCTCGCCGACGTGCACGGGCTCGCGGAAGATCACCTGGTCCACCGACAGGGTGACCACGTAGCTGCCGGCATAGCGGCTGGCGCAGGCATAGGCGACCTCGTCCAGGTACTTGAGCAGGGTGCCGCCATGTACGTTGCCAGAGAAGTTGGCCATGTCCGGGGTCATCAGGACGGTCATGCTCAGCTGGGCGTTTCCAGGTTCCATAGTGTGCTCACGGTGAAGTTGCGCTGAAACGGGGTGGGTATCTGCCGACACTTCTATTCCCCTCTGGTGGTCTCCTGGTACGGGACGTTGCCTGACAGTCCGTCGTCACGCCGATCATGCCATTTTCGAATGCGAAAGGGCCGATCTGTTTCTACATATTGCTCCGGCCACTGATGGCCAAGCGCAATGTTACCCTGAGCGGGCCCTTGCAATTAGGGCTTTTCTGACACCAGACACAGTACGTACTTGCGACTCGATCGGGGTTTCCTGGCAGAGAAGCGGTCTGCCCCCGTGCATCGAAAAGGAGCCCGACGCCATGCATGCCATCAGTTTCATCCAAGACCTGGCAGTGATCATGCTGGTCGCCGGGGTAGTCACCATCCTTTTCCACCGGTTGCGCCAGCCCGTGGTGCTGGGCTACATCGTTGCTGGCTTCATCATCGGCCCCCATACGCCGCCGTTCGGCCTGATCCATGACGAAGACACCATCAAGATCCTCGCCGAACTTGGGGTGATCTTCCTGATGTTCTGCCTGGGGCTGGAGTTCAGCTTGCGCAAGCTGTTCAAGGTAGGTGCCACCGCGTTCATCGCGGCGTTTTTGGAAATCGTGCTGATGATCTGGATCGGCTTCGAAATCGGTCGCTGGTTCGAGTGGAGCACCATGGACTCGCTGTTCCTCGGCGCGATCCTGGCGATTTCCTCCACCACCATCATCGTCAAGGCGCTCAACGACCTGAAGATGAAGAACGAGCGCTTCGCCCAACTGATTTTCGGCGTGCTGATCGTCGAGGACATCCTGGGCATCGGCATCATCGCGTTGCTGTCGGGCATCGCGGTGAGCGGTGCGGTGAGCTCAGGAGAAGTGTTCTCCACGGTCGGCAAGCTGTCGCTGTTCATGATCGTCGCGTTGGTGGTCGGGATCCTGCTGGTACCGCGCCTGCTGGCCTACGTGGCGAAGTTCGAGAGCAACGAGATGTTGCTGATCACCGTGCTGGGCCTGTGCTTCGGCTTCTGCCTGCTGGTGGTCAAGCTGGAATACAGCATGGTACTGGGCGCCTTCCTGATTGGCGCGATCATGGCCGAGTCGCGCCAGCTCCTGAAGATCGAGCGCCTGATCGAGCCTGTACGCGACATGTTCAGCGCCATCTTCTTTGTGGCCATTGGCTTGATGATCGACCCGCAGGTATTGGTCGACTATGCCTGGCCGATCGTCGTCATCACCACCGCGGTGGTATTGGGCAAGATGCTGTCCTGCGGCATGGGGGCGTTTATCGCCGGTAACGACGGACGTACCTCTCTGCGTGTAGGCATGGGCCTTTCGCAGATTGGCGAGTTTTCCTTCATCATCGCCGCGCTGGGCATGACCCTGCAGGTCACCAGCGATTTCCTCTATCCCGTTGCCGTGGCCGTATCGGCGATCACCACGTTGCTCACGCCCTACCTGATTCGTGCCGCCGACCCGCTGTCGATCAAGCTGGGCAATGTGATGCCGCAGCGCCTGTCGCGGGTGCTGTCGTTGTATGGCGAGTGGTTGCGCAACATCCAGCCCCAGGGCGAGAGCGCGATGCTGGCGGCGATGATCCGGCGCATCCTGTTGCAGGTGGGAGTGAACCTGGCCCTGGTGATCGCAATCTTCTTCAGTGGCGGTTATTTCGCCGAACGTATCGGCAGTTGGCTGAGCGAATGGATCGGCGATGTCGGCCAGCAGAAGGCGCTGATATGGGGGGCGGCGTTGCTGTTGTCGCTGCCGTTCCTGATCGCGGCTTATCGCAAGCTCAAAGCCCTGTCGATGCTGCTGGCTGAGATGGGAGTCAAGCCGGAAATGGCCGGGCGCCATACCCAGCGCGTACGTCGTGTGGTAGCCGAAGTGATCCCGTTGCTGTCGCTGCTGGTGATCTTCCTGCTGCTGTCGGCCTTGTCCGCGAGCATCCTGCCGACCAGCGAACTGCTGCTGATCATCGCGGTGGTGGCGGCGGTAGTGGTGGCACTGCTGTGGCGTTGGTTCGTGCGGGTGCACACGCGCATGCAAGTGGCATTGCTGGAGACCCTGGAGAACAGCCGCGATCACTCGCACTGATAGAATGCCGGGGCTGCACGGGCAGCCCCGTGGCGCTTCAGCTTTCCAGCCAGACGTCCCGCGCCCAGTGCCAGACCGATTCCCAGCTGTCTTCGCCGACGATCTCCTCGTCGGCATCCCACAGCACCACGGTGCCGTCTTCTTCGACGCAGTAGTAGTTGTCGCCATCCTGGCACAGCGGAATCAGCTCGCGGGGTACGCCGGCATCCCAGGCGTTGGCGGCGACGTCCGGCAGGTAGGTGTGTGACTGTGGGTCGGTCACGGTGACCGGCTCCAGCGAGCCGTACACCACGTCGCTGACGGTCAGCAGGAATTCCTTGAAGACGAAGGGAATGTTGATGAACAGCTGTTCCTCGACCTCGACCAACTGGTCTTCGTCGGGAAGCTCCAGGGGCACCGGTACCGGCTCGTTGGCTTCACGGAGTTGTTCGATCACTTCTTCCACGGTTCACATCCTCTGACCTTGTTGACGACGCTGCGGTTTATACCCTAGTAGCCCACTCTGGCAAAAGCAAAAACCCCGGGACAGAGCCCGGGGTTTTTTATGCAGCGCGTCAGGATCAGCCGTTCTGGCGGATACCGGCAAGCAGCCAAGGCTGGTTTTCGCCCTGGGCGCGTTCCATGTGCCAGCTTTCGTTGAACGCTTCGCCCTGGTCGAAACGCGAGGACTTCGACACGCCACGGAAGGTCAGGGTGGCGATGGTCTTGTCCGCGCGGTCTTCCACGCCGTCGAGTTGCACATCGAGGTTGTCGATGTAGGTGGACTGGAAGCCTTCGCTTTCACCCTGCTCGGCACGCTCGCGCTTGAGGAACTCGAGCATCTGCGGGGTGACGAACTCGGCGATCTTGTCCATCTCGTTGGCATCCCAGTGCTGCTGCAGCGACTGGAAGTGGTTGCGGGCAGCGGCTACGAAGTTCTGCTCGTTGAACCAGGCCGGGGCATTGATGACCGGCGAAGCGGCTGCCACAGGTGCGGCCGAACCACCGAAGATCGACGCAGCAGGCTGCTGGGGCTGGGCTTCACGCTGGTATGGCGCATGACCGGCACCGGCCATTTGCGGCTGCTGTTGCTGGCGACGACGTGCCGCGATGAAGCGGAACACCAGGAACGCGATGAGGCCGATGAGCAGGAAGTCGAGGATCTGCATGCCCTCGAAGCCGTCACCCATGAACATGGAGGCCAGCAGGCCACCGGCGGCAATACCGGCCAGTGGGCCCAACCAGCGCGAAGCGCCGCTGGCGGCGGCCGGAGCACGGCCTGGGGCGGTGGCTGTGGCAGCTGGAGTGGTCGGAGCGGCCTGGCGAGTCTGGTGCATGGGCGCTGCGCCCGAGCTCTTGCCACCACCGAAGCGCTTGGCTGCGTTGACGTCGAGGCTCAGCGTCAGGCCAACGCAGAGCGCCAGTGCGATGCTAAGAAAACGTTGCATAAGATGGGATTTCCCGTTTTGTGGATTGCACGCGCGCCATGGTGCACAGGTTCCAGGGCACATGACCAGCGACCAAATGTTTCCAGCTTTTGCCTGGCTTTTTTTGTTAAGGGTAGGAGCAATCTGAATGTGCTGTATCAACGGCACCGCGCAGATGCCTCAGATCGCTTCCAGCTTGGCGTACCCCAGCATCAGCCATTTGCTGCCTTCGGCGAAGTTCACCTGCACCCGTGCCTGCGCGCCGGAGCCTTCGAAGTTGAGAATGATGCCTTCGCCGAACACCGAATGCTGCACGCGCTGGCCAAGGTTGAAGGTTGTTTGCGGAATATTGGCGTTGGCGAAAAGGTTGCTGCCGGTGGTTTTCGCGCCGCCGAAGGGGCGGCTGACACTGTTCGACAAGCGCACTTCCTGCACCAGGCCCGCCGGAATCTCGCGGACGAAGCGCGATACCTTGTTATAGGTTTCGCTGCCATACAAACGGCGCGTCTCGGCGTAGGTCATGACCAGCTGGCGCATGGCCCGGGTGATGCCCACGTACGCCAGGCGGCGCTCCTCTTCCAGGCGGCCCGGCTCCTCCAGGCTCATCTTGTGCGGGAACAACCCTTCCTCCATGCCCACCAGGAACACATAGGGGAATTCCAGGCCCTTGGCGCTGTGCAGGGTCATCAGCTGGATGCTGTCTTCGTGCTCGTCGGCCTGGGCGTCGCCGGCTTCCAGTGAGGCATGGCCGAGGAAGGCCGACAGCGGCGAGAGGCCGGCGTCGTCTTCGCTGGTTTCGAAGTTGCGCGCCGCACTCACCAGTTCCTCAAGGTTTTCCACCCGGGCCTGGCCTTTTTCGCCTTTCTCTTCCTGGTGATAGACGATCAGGCCGGATTGCTCGATGACCGCCTGGGTCATCAGGTGCAGCGGCATGTCCTGGGTCTTGCCGGCGAGCTGCTCCATCAGTTCGATGAAGCCGCCCAGGGCACTGGCCGCGCGGCCCTTGAGAGCCTTGGCGGCAAGCAGTTGGCACATGGCTTCCCACATCGACAGCTGGCTGTGGCGGGCGTGCTCGCGGATCGCCTCGACGGTTTTCTCGCCGATGCCGCGCGGCGGCACGTTGATCACCCGCTCCAGTGCCGCATCGTTGCCGCGCCCTTCGAGCAGGCGCAGGTAGGCCATGGCGTTCTTGATCTCGGCGCGTTCGAAGAAGCGCTGGCCGCCATAGATGCGGTAGGGGATGCGCTCGCGCAGCAGGGCTTCTTCAAGCACACGCGACTGGGCGTTGGAGCGGTAGAGGATGGCGATATCGTTGCGCGCGTTGCCATCCTTTATGACGCGCTCGATGGTTTCCACCACATAGCGCGCTTCGTCATGTTCGTTGTAGGCGGCGTACAGGGTCAGCGGCTCGCCTTCGCCCATGTCGGTCCACAGTTCCTTGCCCAGGCGCCCGCTGTTGTTGGCGATCAGCGCGTTGGCCGCCTTGAGGATGCCGCCGGTGGAGCGGTAGTTCTGCTCCAGGCGAATCAGCTCGGCGTCGGGGAAGTCGGCGGTGTACTGGTGGATGTTCTCGATCTTGGCGCCGCGCCAGCCATAGATGGACTGGTCGTCGTCGCCCACGGCCATCAGGCTGCCACCGCCTTGGGCCAGCAGACGCAGCCAGGCGTATTGCACGGCGTTGGTATCCTGGAACTCGTCCACCAGCAGGTGGCGGAAGCGCCGTTGGTAGTGCTCGAGCAGGCCTGGGTGGTCGCGCCACAGGTCCAGTGCGCGCAGCAGCAGCTCGGAGAAATCGATGACCCCGGCTCGCTCGCAAGCCTGCTCATAGGCTTCATAGATGCTGCGCATGGTTGCCAGGAACAGGTCGCCACCGGCCTGGATGTGCTGCGGGCGCAGGCCTTCGTCTTTCTGGCCGTTGATGAACCACTGCGCTTGGCGCGCCGGCCAGCGCTGCTCGTCCAGGCCCAGCTCGCGGATCACCCGCTTGACCAGGCGTTGCTGGTCATCGCCGTCGAGAATCTGGAAGTTCTGCACCAGCCGCGCTTCCTGCCAGTGCGCCCGCAACAAGCGGTGCGCCAGGCCGTGGAAGGTGCCCACCCACATACCGGCCGGGTTGATGCCCAGCAGTTGCTCGATACGCTGGCGCATTTCTGCTGCGGCCTTGTTGGTGAAGGTCACCGAAAGGATCGAGTGGGGCGAAGCCTGTTCGACCTGGATCAACCAGGCGATACGGTGCACCAGCACGCGGGTCTTGCCGGAGCCGGCGCCGGCCAGTACCAGTTGACGCCCCAGCGGGGCCGCTACGGCCTGGCGTTGGGCGTCGTTGAGGGAGTTGAGCAGGAGGGAGAGGTCATCAGTGTGCATCCGGCCATTCTAGGGCCGGGCGGGGGGCAGGGGCAAACCGGCCGGGGATAAATCTGCACACGTTCATCGGCATGCGGCGCGGGCAAACCGGGGGCTGTTGGATAATTCCTGACGTAGAGCAGTTTGGCCCGAGCCTGCGCTTGTGTATGCTCGCTGCACGTTTGCGGCTAACCATTATAAGAATACTGCCCTATGACCGAGAATTGCGCAGCGGTCGGCGCATCGCCCGACACGACAAGGGACGTTCGCAGGCAATTCGCAACCCAGCTCACCATCGAGCGGACACGCCTGCTGTACCAGGGCTCGCTGCTGCCCACCCTGTTCATGCTGGTGAACGGCCTGCTATGTGCCTGGCTGCTGTGGAACCCTGCACGCTACCTGCTGGTAGCCGTGTGGATGACGTGGTTGTTGGCGCTGGTGGCCTTGCGTGTGGTCCAGGTGGCCGCGTTCGAGGCTGCTGCACCGGAGCGCCAGGCGCAACCCACCTGGTGGCGGATGTTCCTGTTCGGCTCGGCCTTCAGCGGCCTCACCCTGGCCAGCGCGGCGATCGCCCTGGTGCCGGTGGACAGCTTCGTGCAGCAGGCCTGGGTCTTTGGCCTGCTGGGCGCGGCGGCGCTGTCGGCGAGTGTCGCCTATGCCGCGAGCTTCACTGCCTTTCTCAGTTTCGTCCTGTCATGCCTGGTGCCGCCAATCGTCTTCCTGTTCCTGTACCAGGACGGCCTGCAGCGTGGCTGGGGCTGGCTGGGGCTGATCCTGCTTGGTGCGTTGACGGTGGTGGCCTGGCAGGTCAACCGGCTGATCGAGCGTGGCCTGCTGCGACGCTTCCAGAACCAGGCCCTGATCGAGCATCTGCAAGGCGTCCGGCAAGCGCTCAGCGCCGAGGTGGAGCAGCGTCGCCGGGCGGAGGAGCAACTGCGCCAGGCCCAGGGTGTTCTCGAACAGCGGGTAACCCAGCGCAGCCGGGAGCTGGCGCAGGTCAACCAGGCCCTGGGCCAGAGCGAACAGCGCCTGGCGCTTGCGCTGGAGGCCAGTGAGCTGGGGCTGTGGGACTGGAACCTGGAAAGCGACGAGGTGCACCACACGCAACTGCATGCCTTGTTCGGCCTGGACGTCAGCCAGGTGCGCTCGGTGCGCACCGACCTCAAGCCACGCCTGCACCCGGACGACCTGCCCGCGTTGCGCCGCACCCTGGTCGAGCACCTCAAGGGGCGCAGCGAGGACTACCGCGTGGAATACCGGGTGCGCCACGCACAAGGCCGCTGGTGCTGGATCGAGGACCGTGGCCGGGCCGTGGAGCGCGACCCAGACGGCAAGGTGTTGCGCATGCTCGGTACTCGCCGCGACATCACCCTGGCCAAGGAACAGGAGGAACAGCAGCGCCTGGCGGGCACCGTGTTCGAGGCGGCAAGCGAAGGTATCGCGATTCTCGATGCGGACTTCCAGCTGCTGGTGGCCAACCAGGCGTTCTGCGACATGACCGGCCACAGCCGTGACGAACTGGTGCTGCGCAACCTCCTGGAGTTGCCTTGCAGCCACGATGCGCGACGCCACAGCCAAGCCATCGAGCAGGCCCTGGAACTGCACGGGTGTTGGCAGGGCGAGCTGGTCGAAGCACGCAAGAATGGCGAGCTGTACCCGCAGAGCCTGCTGCTCAACGGGGTGCGCGACGAACACGGACGCATCAGCAATATCGTCGCGTTCTTCACCGACCTGTCGGCACGGCGCGAGTCCGAGGAACGCCTGCGTTACCTGGCCCATTACGACGACCTCACAGGCCTGGCCAACCGTGCCCTGTTCCGCCTGCGCCTGCACGAGGCGGTGCAGCGGGTGCGGGCCAGTGGGCGCAGCCTGGTGCTGCTGCATGTCGATCTGGACCGCTTCAAGCTGCTGAATGAAAGCCTTGGCCATGAACTGGCCGACCAGCTGTTGAAGAAAATGGCCCAGCGCATCGCCAATGCGGTGCCCGAGGCCGATACCGTGGCGCGTCTTTCGGGGGACGAGTTCGCCATCCTGTTCGACGGCTACAGCAGCTTGTCGAGCCTGGTGCGGGTTACCACGCGGCTGCTCGACAAGCTGCGTGTGCCGCAGCGACTGGGTGGCCATGAAGTGGTGGTGAGTGCTTCGGTGGGGATCAGCGTGCTGTCGGATGCGACCTTCGACCTCAATGCCCTGCTCAGCCAGGCCGACATGGCCAAGCAGCATGCAAAGCACCTGGGCGGCGACAGTTTCCAGTTCTATACCGAGAGCCTGCGCGCCAGCACCCTGGAGCGCCTGACCCTGGAAAACCAGCTGCGCAAGGCCATCGACGAAGGCCAGTTGCTGGTCTACTACCAACCCAAGCTGTGCCTGCGCAGCGGGCGTCTGCATGCCGCGGAAGCCTTGGTGCGCTGGCAGCACCCGGAGCTGGGCATGGTGCCGCCGGGCGACTTCATCGGCCTGGCCGAGGAAACCGGGCTGATCGCGCCGATGGGGGAGTTCGTCCTGCGCCAGGCCTGTTGGCAGGCCTGCGAATGGCGGCGCGAGGGGCTTGAAGTAAGGGTGTCGGTGAACCTGTCGGTCTACCAGTTGCGCCAGGGCAAGGTGGTCAGCCTGGTGCGCCAGGTTTTGCAGGAAAGCGGTCTGGAACCGCACCTGCTGGAGTTGGAACTGACCGAGAGCCAGCTGCTCGACAACGTCGAGCACATCATCGCTACGTTCGAACAGTTGCATGAACTGGGCGTGAAGCTGGCGATCGACGACTTCGGCACCGGCTATTCGTCGCTGAGCTACCTCAAGCGCTTCCCGGTGGACTACGTGAAGATCGACCAGGCGTTCATTCGGGGGCTGCACGCGGGTAGCCAGGATGCCGCGATCACCCGGGCGATCATCGCCATGGCCAAGAGCCTCGAGTTGCGGGTGGTGGCGGAGGGCGTGGAAACCCAGGAGCAGTTGGCATTCCTGCGTGAGCAGGGCTGTGACGAGGCCCAGGGCTACCTGATCAGTCGTCCGGTGGATGCGGGAACGTTCCGCGTCTTGCTGGAACGTCCCGCGTGGAAATGAGCGTCAATCCGCGCAGCGTGCGACCGCGAGGCTGCTGACCAGCTTGTCTTCATGGAACACATTGACCCCTGGCACGCGGTTGTCCACGGTCGTTTCGAACGTGACCGACTTTTCGCTAAGCGCCTGTATGAAGCTGCCCTCCTGAACGTGCAACTTGAGGTCAAGGTTGAGGCTGAACGACCTGTCCTGACGCCTGGACGGCTCCAGAACTGGGTTGATACCAGGATGCGCCACGGTCACGGTGCCTTCCACGAGCAGTTGATTGCCGTCCTGGCGTGCGCTCCAGCCCTTCGATTCGATTGTCATGGCAAATACCCCTGTCGGTAGGGCAATGCTGTATGCATTGCCTCGACACAAGGCTGCCTGCTGCTGAAGTACGCCAGCAGAGTGAAAAGTATCAGCTATGCCAGTGCCTGCCCTGGTGGGCCAGCAGGCTGTTGGCCTGCTCTGGACCATTGCTGCCGGCCGGGTATGGGCGAGGGGCTTGGAAGTGCTCCTCCCAACCCTTGAGGATCGGGTCGATCCAGGCCCAGGCGGCCTCAACCTCATCGCGTCGCATGAACAGCGTCGAGTCGCCGTCGAGCACGTCCAGCAGCAGGCGCTCGTAGGCTTCCCAGCGGCGAGCGTGGCCGAAAGCCTGGGCCAGGTTCAGGTCCAGCTCCACGGGCGCCAGGCGCATACCCTTGCCGGGGCTCTTGGTCATCATGCGCAAGCTGATGTGTTCATCGGGCTGTAGCTGGATGAGCAACTGGTTGACCTGGCCCCCGCTGAACAGCTCGTGGGGCACCGGCTTGAACTGGATGACGATCTGCGAGGTGCGCCGCGCCATGCGCTTACCGGTTCGCAGGTAGAACGGCACGCCGGCCCAGCGCCAGTTCTCGACATGCGCCTGTACGGCGACGAAGGTC
Organism: Pseudomonas sp. LS_2; assembly: GCF_042709235.1. Taxonomy (NCBI): domain Bacteria; kingdom Pseudomonadati; phylum Pseudomonadota; class Gammaproteobacteria; order Pseudomonadales; family Pseudomonadaceae; genus Pseudomonas; species Pseudomonas sp. LS_2. The sequence goes on from NZ_JAVAYC010000005.1 coordinate 195,612, forward strand.
TCGGTATCGCTGTCGTTGTCGACATCTTTCTCGAAGTAGTAGGCCGGTACTTCCTGGCCGCCGATCTTGCCGGCGCTGTATTGGCCACGCACGGTCTTGTCTTGTACGTCCTGGCCGGCAATGGGTTTCAGCGCGCGCAGGATCTTCACCTTTTCGTCGCGCACCGCCTCGGCCTCGAACTGCGCGGGCGGTTCCATGGCCACCAGGCACAGCAGCTGGAGCAGGTGGTTCTGCAGCATGTCGCGAGTGGCGCCGGCGCGGTCGTAGTAGCCGCCGCGGTTCTCGATGCCAAGGGTTTCGCAGACGCTGATCTGCACATGGTCCACCTGGCTGTTGCGCCACACCGGCTCCAGCAGGGCGTTGGCGAAACGCAGGGCCATGAGGTTCTGCACGGTCTCCTTGCCCAGGTAGTGGTCGATTCGGAACACCTGGCGTTCCTCGAACACCGCGCCGATGGCTTCGTTGATGGCCGTGGCCGAATCCAGCGAATGGCCGATGGGTTTTTCAAGGACGATACGTGCCTCGCTGTCGGCCAGGCCCGCCAGGCGCAGGTGGTTGGCGATGGGCACGAACAGGTTGGGTGCGGTGGCCAGGTAGAAGATGCGGGTCAGGCCGCCGGGCTCGCCGAGGTAGCGGGCCAGGCGGTTGAAGTCGGCGCCTTGCGAGGCATCCATGACGAAGTAGTCCAGGCGTGCGCCGAAGCGTTGCCAGGTCTCCTCGTCGAAGTCGTTGCGGGCGACTTGTGCGCGGCAGTGGCGCTCGGCGAGCTTGAGGTAGTCGTTGCGCGGCAGTGCGCGGCGGGCCAGGGCGATGATGCGCACGGCGTTGTGCAGGCGGCCTTCGCGGTACAGGTGATAAAGCGCCGGCAGCAGCTTGTGCAAGGCCAGGTCGCCGGTGCCGCCGAAGACCAGAATGTCGCAAGGGATCGTCAAGCCACCACTCTCCACGTTCGTTACGCTCGTTTAACTGGGCGGTTCGCCGGTCATGTAGTATAACTACAAGCTAGCTACATCCCCGGCCAGCCGATCATAACCGAGTCCAGCCTGTGAATCTGTTGCAACATATCGCCCAATCGCGCCACCTGCTGCGCAAGTCGGAACTGAAAGTGGCCGACCACGTGCTGCTTGATCCGGCTGCCGTCATGCACAGCTCGATGGCCGATCTGGCCCACAGTGTCGGCATCAGCGAACCGACCATCGTGCGCTTCTGCCGCGCCATCGGTTGCTCGGGCTTCCAGGACCTCAAGCTCAAGCTGGCGCAGAGCCTGGCCGCAGGTGCCAGCTTCGGCCAGTTCGCCATCCATGAAGACGATTCGGTCGCCGACTACAGCCTGAAGATCTTCGATACCACCCTGCACACGCTGATGGAAGTGCGCGAGCACCTCGACCCGCACGCGTTGCAACAGGCGGTGAGCGCCATGGCCCAGGCTCAGCGCGTCGAGTTCTATGGCTTCGGCGCGTCCGGCGCAGTGGCTGCCGATGCCCAGCACAAGTTCTTCCGCCTGCTGCTCAGTGCGGCGGCCTATTCCGACCCGCACATGCAGGCGATGTCGGCGGTGACGCTCAAGCCCGGCGACGTGGCGGTGTGCATTTCCCAGTCGGGCCGTTCCAAGGACCTGCTGATCACCGCCAACCTCGTGCGTGAAAGCGGCGCCAGCCTGATTACCCTGTGCCCGAGCCAGACACCGCTGGCCGAGCTTTCGACAGTCAACCTGGCGATCGACGTGCACGAAGACACCGAGATCTATACCCCGCTGACCTCGCGTATTGCCCACCTGGTAGTGATCGACGTGCTGGCGATGGGCGTGGCCATGGCCCGCGGGCCGAGCCTGGTCAACCATCTCAAGAGCGTGAAGCGCAGCTTGCGTAGCCTGCGCCTGTCGCCCAAGTCGATAAAGGCTACCGACGACTGATGCCGTCGGCATTGCCAACGAAAATTCACAGCCCTGTCACCCCTCTGTAAACCCCCAGGTCCACCCTGAAGCTCCGATATCCGATCCGGGAGACAGGCAATGGCTCGTGACTACGATGGTTCGTACCAACCCAACGCCAAGGCTCGCAAACAGGCCGAGAAGGACCAGCGCCGCATGGAGTATCGCCGCGCCATCGAGAGCTACTGCGATCAACGCCAACTGCTGCGCGACATCGCCGACTATCCCGACATGGGTGACATCACGGTGTGGCAGGTAGCGTCGGCAACTTCCCCGAAAAACGCTCCGCAAGCCCGCTGATCTTCGCCCGTTCGTTACGAATGAACGCGAGGAACGCCAAGGCCACCGGTGACTGCCGCTTGGCCTTGGACTGCACCACGCACCAGCTGCGGTAAAGCGGCAACTCTTCCACCGGCAGCTCCTTGAGCACCCCTGCAGCCAGCTCCATGTTCACGGCATGGCGTGTCAGCAGGGCGATGCCCAGGCCTGCAACCACGCACTCGCGCTGGGCGTCGGTAGAGGCCACTTCCAGGGTCTGGGTGAAGTGCACGCGCTTGTCCTTGAAGTATTCCTCGCAGGCCTTGCGCGTGCCGGAACCCTGTTCGCGAACCAGCAGGGTATGCGGCTCCAGGTCCTGAAGGCGCAGGTGCTCGAGCTTGCACAGCGGGTGGTCGGCGGGGGCGACAGCGACGATCGGGTTGTTCAGGAACGGCAGGAATTCCAGGCCCATGTCCTGGGGCACCATGGACATGACCGTGATGTCGTCGCGGTTGTCCGAAAGCCGGCGGATCGCCTGGGCGCGGTTGACCACAGTGAGCGTCAGGTTCACTTCCGGGTGACGTTGCTTGAAGGCGGCGAACAGGTGCGGCACGAAGTACTTGGCGCTGGATTCGATCGCCAGTTTCAGCTGGCCCTGCAATGACCCCTGCATGTCCGACAACTGCATGTCGAGGTTCTCCAGGCGCCCGAAGATGTCCCGGCTGGCGCGTTGCAATGCCTCGGCGGCCTCAGTGAGGTAGAGCTTCTTGCCGACGTACTCGAACAATGGCTGGCCCACCAGTTCCTCGAGCTGGCGGATCTGTAGACTAACGGCGGGTTGCGTCAGCGACATCTCCTCGGCAGCGCGGCTATACGAGCGCAAATCGCACACCTCGTTGAAAACCTGCAACTGACGCAACGTCATACGCATCAATGACTTACGCACTTTATCCCCAGCCCCTGCAAAACCTTGTTACCGAACTATAAGCTTTTGCTAATGCTGCCTCTAACAAATATTGATTTTTGTTTATCGACCGACAGCGCTAGTTTGAATACGCGACTGGCCAGCAGCATCTGGTCACGCGCCGACCGGTAGAACCGGCTCGTCTGTTCCTACGGCTTTGGGAAGACTCCAGTGATAAAAAAAATCCTGATCGCCAACCGGGGTGAAATCGCAGTTCGTATCGTGCGTGCCTGCGCCGAGATGGGCATCCGCTCGGTGGCGATCTTTTCCGACGCCGACCGCCAGGCCTTGCACGTTAAGCGCGCTGACGAAGCCTACAGCATTGGTGCCGAGCCCCTGGCCGGGTACCTGAACCCGCGCAAGCTGGTGAACCTGGCTGTGGAAACCGGCTGCGATGCCCTGCACCCGGGCTACGGTTTCCTCTCGGAAAACGCTGAACTGGCGGAGATCTGCGCCGAGCGCGGAATCAAGTTCATTGGCCCCTCGGCGGAGGTCATTCGCCGCATGGGCGACAAGACCGAAGCGCGTCGCACCATGATCGCAGCGGGTGTTCCGGTCACGCCCGGCACGGAAGGCAACGTGGCCGATATTCACGAAGCCTTGAGCGAAGGCGATCGCATCGGCTACCCGGTGATGCTCAAGGCCACCTCCGGCGGCGGCGGGCGTGGTATTCGTCGCTGCAACAGCCGCGAGGAACTGGAGCAGAATTTCCCCCGCGTCATTTCCGAGGCCACCAAGGCCTTCGGCTCGGCGGAAGTATTTCTCGAGAAATGCATCGTCAACCCCAAGCACATCGAGGCGCAGATCCTGGGTGACAGCTTCGGCAACGTGGTGCACCTGTTCGAGCGCGACTGCTCGATCCAGCGCCGCAACCAGAAGCTCATCGAAATCGCCCCAAGCCCTCAGTTGACCCCCGAGCAGCGTGCCTACATCGGCGACCTGGCGGTGCGCGCAGCCAAGGCGGTGGACTACGAGAACGCCGGTACCGTGGAGTTCTTGCTCGCCGATGGCGAGGTGTACTTCATGGAAATGAACACTCGAGTGCAGGTGGAACACACCATCACCGAGGAAATCACCGGCATCGACATCGTCCGCGAGCAGATCCGCATCGCCTCGGGCCTGGCGCTGTCGATCAAGCAGGAAGACATCCAGCACCGCGGCTACGCGCTGCAGTTCCGCATCAACGCCGAAGACCCGAAGAACAACTTCCTGCCCAGCTTCGGCAAGATCACCCGCTACTACGCCCCCGGCGGACCGGGTGTGCGCACCGACACGGCGATCTACACGGGCTACACCATTCCACCGTTCTACGACTCCATGTGTCTGAAGCTGGTGGTCTGGGCGCTGACCTGGGAAGAAGCCATGGACCGAGGCCTGCGGGCCCTGGACGACATGCGCGTGCAAGGCGTGAAGACCACCGCCGCGTACTACCAGGAAATCCTGCGTAACCCGGAATTCCGTAGTGGACAGTTCAATACCAGCTTCGTCGAAAGCCACCCGGAACTGACCAACTACTCGATCAAGCGCAAGCCCGAAGAGCTGGCCCTGGCCATCGCCGCCGCCATCGCCGCCCACGCAGGCATCTGAGGAATACAAGAATGTCCAAGAAAATCCACGTCACCGACACGATCCTGCGCGACGCCCACCAGTCCCTGCTGGCCACCCGCATGCGCACCGAAGACATGCTGCCGATCTGCGACAAGCTCGACAAAGTCGGCTACTGGTCGCTGGAAGTCTGGGGCGGCGCCACCTTCGACGCCTGCGTGCGCTTCCTCAAGGAAGACCCGTGGGAGCGCCTGCGCAAGCTGCGCGCCGCCTTGCCCAACACCCGCCTGCAAATGCTCCTGCGCGGCCAGAACCTGTTGGGCTACCGCCACTACAGCGACGATGTGGTCAAGGCCTTCGTGGCCAAGGCGGCGGTCAACGGCATCGATGTATTCCGCATCTTCGACGCGATGAACGACGTGCGTAACCTGCGCGTGGCCATCGAGGCGGTCAAGGCCGCTGGCAAGCACGCCCAGGGCACCATCGCCTACACCACCAGCCCCGTGCACACCATCGACGCCTTCGTGAAGCAGGCCAAGCAGATGGAAGCCATGGGTTGCGATTCGGTGGCGATCAAGGACATGGCCGGCCTGCTGACCCCCTACGCCACCGGCGAACTGGTCAAGGCGCTGAAGGCCGAGCAGTCGCTGCCGGTGTTTATCCACTCCCACGACACTGCGGGCCTGGCTGCCATGTGCCAGCTCAAGGCGGTGGAGAACGGCGCCGACCATATCGACACTGCGATCTCCAGCTTCGCCTGGGGCACCAGCCACCCAGGCACCGAGTCGATGGTCGCCGCGCTCAAAGGCAGCGAGTTCGACACTGGCCTTGATCTGGAGCTGTTGCAGGAGATCGGCCTGTACTTCTATGCCGTGCGCAAGAAGTACCACCAGTTCGAAAGCGAGTTCACCGCCGTGGACACCCGCGTGCAGGTCAACCAGGTTCCGGGCGGGATGATTTCCAACCTGGCCAACCAGCTCAAGGAGCAGGGCGCGCTCAACCGCATGAACGAAGTGCTGGCGGAGATCCCGCGGGTACGCGAAGACCTCGGCTTCCCGCCGCTGGTCACCCCGACCTCGCAGATCGTCGGCACCCAGGCGTTCTTCAACGTGTTGGCCGGCGAGCGCTACAAGACCATCACCAACGAGGTGAAGCTGTACCTGCAAGGCGGCTACGGCAAGGCACCGGGCGTGGTCAACGAGAAGCTGCGCCGCCAGGCGATCGGCAGCGAGGAGGTCATCGACGTGCGCCCGGCCGACCTGCTCAAGCCGGAAATGGCCAAGCTGCGCGCCGACATCGGCAGCCTGGCCCACAGCGAGGAAGACGTGCTGACCTTCGCCATGTTCCCGGACATTGGCCGCAAGTTCCTCGAAGAGCGCGAAGCCGGCACCCTCAAGCCCGAAGCCCTGCTGCCGATTCCGGAAGCCGGTGCGGTGGCCTCGGCCAGCGGCGAAGGCGTGCCGACCGAGTTCGTCATCGACGTGCACGGCGAGACCTATCGCGTCGACATCACTGGCGTGGGGGTGAAGGCCGAAGGCAAGCGGCACTTCTACCTGTCCATCGACGGCATGCCGGAAGAGGTGGTGTTCGAGCCGCTCAATGACTTCGTCGGCGGTGGCGGCAGCAAGCGCAAGCAGGCCAGCGGTCCGGGCCATGTCAGCACCAGCATGCCGGGCAATATCGTCGATGTGCTGGTCAAGGAAGGCGATGTGGTCAAGGCCGGCCAGGCGCTGCTGATCACCGAGGCGATGAAGATGGAGACCGAAGTGCAGGCGGCCATCGCCGGTAAGGTCGTGGCCATCCACGTGGCCAAGGGCGACCGGGTGACCCCGGGCGAGATCCTGATCGAGATCGAGGGCTGAGCGAAGCCCTCGGTTGTAGGCGGTTAACCTCTGGGGAGCGGTCGCTCCCCTTTTTTTTATGCCGATTTAGAGAGCAACGCAGTACTTGTGGGAGCGGGTTTACCCGCGAAGAAAACACCGCGGTGTGTGGCACCGGCTCTGCCGGTGTTCGCGGGTAAACCCGCTCCCACAGAGATTGTGTTGTGCTTGAGAGCGGTACGTCAGGCTTGGCGGCACGCCTCCAGCGTCTTCACCTGCCCGCCGGCCCCCTGGTTCTCGTCACTCAACCAACGCTCGAACCCCGCCTTCACCGCTGGCCACTCCCCATCGGTAATCGAATACCAGGCCGTGTCGCGGTTCCTGTCCTTGACCACCATGTGCTGGCGGAACACCCCCTCGAAGATGAACCCGAAACGCTCCGCCGCGCGCTTGGAGCGGGCATTGGCGTCGTTGCACTTCCACTCCAGCCGGCGGTTGCCCAACTCGAAACCCAGTTTGCCCAGCAGGTACACAGCCTCCGTGCCCTTGGGCGTGCGTTGCATGGCTCGGCCAAAGGCGATGTGCCCGAGCTCGAAGCGGCCCTGTTCGGGGACGATCGACATGTAGCTGAGAATGCCCTGGACCTGGCCGCTGGCAAGGTCGACGACGCTGTAGAACAGCGGGTCGCGGCTGGCGGCGTTGCCCTCCAGCCAGCGGTCGAAGGCGGCGCGTTCGGCAAATGGCCCATAGGGCAGGTAGTCCCACAACAGCGGGTCGGAACCGGGGCCTTGCAGCACCTCCCAAAGGTCATCGCCATGGCAGGCCGGGTCGAGTTTTTCCAGGCGGATGAAGCGACCCTCGAGCGGCTCGGCCTGGGGTGTTGCCGCGGGTTTCCAGTTCAGTGCTTGGGTCATGGTGGGCCTACAGTGGCTTGCGAAATTGAATGAAGCCCGGGCGCTCGGCGACCTGCTCGTACAGGCTGATGGCGGTGGCGTTGGTCTCGTGGGTCAGCCAGTGCACCTTGACGCAGCCGGCTTGCTTGGCAGTGGCGTATACATGCTCGATCAGTTGGCGCCCGATGCCCAGGCCGCGTTGCGTGTCATCCACGTAGAGGTCCTGCAGGTAGCAGGAGTTCTCGATACTCCAGTTGGAACGATGATAGATCCAGTTGACCATCCCCGCTGCCTTGCCATCCATCCAGGCCAGGGCGGCATTGGTGGGTTCGCTGGGGTCGAGCAGGCGCTGCCAGGTGCTGAGGCTGACGTCTTCGGCCAGTTCGGTCTGGTAGAAGCGCAGGTAGGCTTGCCACAGGGCAAGCCAGGCGGCGTGGTCGTGGGCGCCGACAGGGCGCAGTGTAACGCTGGACATGGGGCTTTCCTTCAGGGTTGGCGCATCTGCGCTGCGAGCTGGTTATCCAGCGAGTCTGTGCTTGCGGCGAGGCCTTCACGTACGCCGGCGATGTCTTCGGCCGAGCGGTTCTGGCTGAGTTTGCGGGCGCCCTGCAAACGCACGATGGGCAGGCGGATACCGACGATGGCGCGCAGCATGCCGTCGATGTAGTCGGCCGGGGCGTCGCTCACGCTCCAGGGGCGCTCGCGGGCTTGTTCGTGGCGGTCGCTGAGGCGGCTGACGATGTCCAGCAGGCGCGGGGCATCGTGGATGACTTCCACCGGGCCGTAGGCGTGCACCGAGATGTAGTTCCAGGTGGGCACGACCTTGGGGTTGTGCGCCTTGCTTGGGTAGAAGCCTGGGCTGACGTAGGCGTCGGCGCCGGGGAACACCAGCAAGGCCTCGCCGCCGCGCTCCAGGTCCTGCCACTGGCGGTTGGCCCGGGCCAGGTGGGCGAACACCGTGCCGTGCTCGCCGTCCTGGGGGTCGAGCAGAACGGGCAGATGGGTTGCCAGCAGGCCTTGCTCGCCATGGCTGACCAACATCGCCAAGCGGGTTGCCTGCATATGCCGTTGCAGTTGCTCGAGGTCATGTTCCTGGTGGAGCTTGGCGTTGTACATGGCGTTGTCCTTGTCGAATGCTGCCATCCTAGGCAGGCTATTGGTTCGGTGTAAGAGCCATTACCTGCCAATTTCACAGGTCCAATACCGTGAGCGAACGTTTCCTTGCCCTGCCTTTCGACCCTGCTGGCATCGTCCTCGACCGTCGCCGCGGGCTGAGCCAGCAGCTTTACCAGGCGTTGCGGGCGCGGGTGCTGGATGGTCGCCTGAGTAGCGGCACGCGCTTGCCTGCCACCCGCGACCTGGCGGCGATGCTGGCGCTGTCGCGCAACAGCGTCGTGCGTGCCTACGACCAGTTGTATGCCGAAGGCTATATCGAAAGCCGGGTGGGAGATGGCACCTATGTGAGCCAGCTACCGAAACTATCCACACAGTTACCCACAGGGTTATCCCGTGGGTTATCAACAGGTTTATCCACATTTTCGCCTGTGGTTACTGAGGATTTATCCAGTTCAGTACCGATCAGCGGTGCACTGGAGCGCCTGAAAAGCAATCATCTTTCGCCCCCTAGAGTGGGCGCGCCTCGTGCATTTCGAGTAGGCGTACCGGCCTTCGATCTGTTTCCGTTCGAGGTGTGGGCCAAGCTGCAAGCGGGTTTCTGGCGTGCCCCGGACCCTGCACTGCTCGGTTATGGCGACCCGGCTGGCGACCCGTTGCTGCGCGAGCTGATCGCCGCCTACATGCGCCGTTCGCGAGGGCTCACGTGCACGGCTGAACAAATTGTGATCACCAGTGGTGCACAGCAGGCCATCAGCCTTTGTGCACAGTTGCTGTTGCAGCCTGGCGAGGAAGTGGCTGTGGAAAACCCGGGGTACAGGGCGGCAGGCCATGCCTTCGCCTTGGCCGGAGCTCGGGTGAGGGGCGTGGCGGTGGACGACGACGGTATGGATTGTGCGCAGCTCGCACAACTTGCCGACTGCCGCATGGCCTACGTGACACCGGCGCACCAGTACCCCACCGGGGTGACCATGAGCCTGGCCAGGCGCTTGGCGCTGCTGACCTGGGCGCAGCGTCAGGATGGCTGGGTGATCGAAGATGACTACGATGGCGAGTACCGTTACAGCGGTGCACCGTTGGCGCCGCTGGCAGCATTGGACCCCCATGGCCGGGTGATCTACATCGGCACCTTCGGCAAGATCGCCTTCCCCGCACTGCGTCTGGGTTACCTGGTATTACCCCAGCGTTTGGTCGAAGCCTTCAGCCAGGGGCGGGCGCTGGCGGTGCGCCATTCGGAGGTGGGTACGCAGTGCGTGATGGCCCAGTTCATGGCGCAGGGGCATTTTCTTCGGCATATCCGGCGTATGCGGCGCGCGGCGCTGGCGCGGCGCAATGTGTTGAAGGCCGGTTGGCCCATCGATGTCCCTGGGCTGGGGGCGATGCCCGAGGTGGCGGCGGGTCTGCATGTCAGAGTGCCTGTGGATAACCTCGCGAGAGAGCACGAGCTGGTGGGCAGGGCCGAGGCTGCGGGGGTAGAGATGCAACCGCTGAGCAGTTATTGGCTGGAGGATAGCGACGAGCCTGTGGATAAGCGCGCGGGGTTGGTGCTGGGGTTTGCGGCGGTGCCCGAGGTGGACATTGCCGAAGCGTTGTTGCGATTGCGCAAGGCCTGGAAATAGGGGGGCTGCAAAGCAGCCCCAAGCGGCTTCAGGTGCCGGACTTGATCCTTGTCCAGGCTCGGGTCCGCGCCCGTTCACCCTCGCGCGTCAACGGCTTGAGCGTATACAGCGTGTCCATCGCCTTCGCCGTCGGGTACAGGTTCGGGTTGTTGCGAATCTGCGGGTTCACCTTGTCGGTCGCATCCTTGTTCGGGTTCGGGTAGCCGACGAAGTCGCTGATGGGTGCGATTACCTCGGGCCTCAACAGGTAGTCGATGAAGGCGTGGGCGTCTTCCGGGTTCGCTGCGCCCTTGGGAATCGCCAACATGTCGAACCAGATCGGCGCACCTTCCTTGGGCAGGCGCATGTCCACTACCACGCCATTCCTGGCATCGCGGGCGCGGTTGGCCGCCTGCGAGAAGCTGCCCGAATAGCCCACTGCCACGCAGATGTCGCCGTTGGCGATATCGGCCATGTACTTGGAGGAGTGGAAATAGGTGACGTGAGGGCGAATCTTCAGCAGCAGCGCTTCGGCTTTCTTGTAGTCGTCGGGACGGTCGCTGTTGGGGTCCAGGCCAAGGTACTTCAGGGCCAGCGGCAGAATTTCCGACGGCGAGTCGAGCAGGGCCACGCCGCATTGCTTGAGCTTGGCGATGTTCTCTTCCTTGAAGATCAGCTCCCAGCTATCCACCGGGGCGCTTTCACCCAGCGCTGCCTTGACCTTCTCCGGGTTGAAGCCGATCAGCACGGTGCCATACATGTAGGGCACGGCGAACTTGTTGCCGGGGTCGTTGGCCTCGATCAGCTTCATCAGCGCCGGATCCAGGTGCTGCCAGTTCGGCAGCTTGGCGCGGTCCAGCGGCTGGAATACCCCGGCCTCGATCTGCTTGGCGAGGAACACGTTGGACGGCACCACCACGTCATAGCCGGAGTTGCCGGTGAGCAGTTTGGCTTCCAGGGCCTCGTTGGTGTCGAAGATGTCGTACACCAGCTTGACCTGGCTGTCCTTCTGGAAGTCGGTAAGGGTTTGCGGGGTGATGTAGTCGAACCAGTTGTACACCCGCAGGGTGCGTTGTTCGGCGTGGGCCTGCAGGGCGCCAGCGCACAGGCAGGCGGCGACGAGCGCGTGTTTGAGTCGAGTCATTTCCGGGCTCCTGGCTGGGCGCGCTGGAAGCCTTCCAGCACATTGACCGCGTTGATGCCGATTTCTTGCACAGCGTAGCCACCTTCCATCACGAACAGGGTGGGCTTGCCCAGCGCGGCGATGCGTTCGCCCATGGCCAGGTAATCGGGGCTGTCCAGCTTGAACTGCGAGATCGGGTCGTCCTTGAAGGTGTCCACGCCAAGCGACACCACCACCACGTCGGCGGCGAAGGCAGAGATGCGTTGACAGGCATCGTCCAGGGCCTTGCTCCAGGTTGCCCAGTCACTGCCTGCCGGCAGGGGGTAGTTGATGTTGTGGCCTTCGCCAGCGCCGCTGCCGGTCTCGTCGGCGTAGCCAAGGAAGAATGGAAACTCGTCCTGGGGGTCGCCGTGGATCGAGGCGAAGAATACGTCGGCGCGTTCGTAGAAGATGTCCTGGGTGCCATTGCCGTGGTGGTAGTCGACGTCGAGGATGGCGACCTTGTCATGGCCCTGGTCAATGAAGGCCTGGGCGGCGATGGCGGCATTGTTCAGGTAGCAGTAGCCGCCCATTACCTCGGCAGCGGCATGATGCCCCGGCGGGCGGCACAGCGCGAAGGCCGAATGGGCGCCCTGCTGGATCGCGGCCTGGGCGGTAAGCGCCACCTGGGCGGCGCTGTAGGCTGCCTGCCAGGTGCCAGCGGTGATCGGTGCGCCGGCGTCGAAGCTGTAGTAGCCCAGCTCGCCGTGCAGGCCGGTGGGCTTCTTGTGGCGCAGGGTGCGTGCAGGCCAGGTGTAGGGCAGTAGGTCGCCCTCCTGCTGCATTAGCGCCCAGCGCGCCCAGGCGCCTTCGAAGAAGTCCAGGTAGGCGGCGCTGTGCACGCGCAGCAGCGGGGCGCGGCCGAAGTCCGTCGGGCCTTCGATTGGGCCGAGTTGGCGCGCTTGCACCTGGGCCAGCACATGGTCGGCGCGCGAGGGCATCTCGAAGCACGGCATCAGCTTGCCGTCGATCAGCTCGCAGCGGCCATGGTGCAGGCGGTGATCGTCGGAATAGATCGTCAGCATTTGTTGTTCTCCGGGTTACTGGCGTACCTCATTGTGAGAGGTGGCCTTATAGGGGAGAACGACACAAACGGCCAAAAGGGGATAGATGTGGCCATTGGGCCTGCTAGCCACGATAGTGGCTAGGGGCGACACCGCTCCAGCGCTGGAAGGCATGCCGGAAACTCGCGGTCTCGCTGAACCCCAGGGTTTCAGCGATGCGGTAGATTGGCATCTGGTCCTCGGCCAGCAGCTGCTTGGCGCGGTCGAAGCGCAGCTCGTCGAGCAACTGCTGGTAGCTGCTACCCATGGCCTGCAGGTGACGACGCAACGTGCGCGACGAGCAGTTCATCTGCCGCGCCAGCCCTTCCAGGCCAGGCGCGGCGTCCAACTGCTGTACCAGCAACTGGCGAATGCGCCCCAGCCAGGCCTGGCGGCCGGTGAATTCCAGGTTCAGCAACCGGCAGCGCTCACTCATGGCCTTGTGGGTGATCGGGTCGGCCAAGGGCAGCGGCATGTCCAGCCAGCGGCGCTCGAAGGCAAAGGCGTTGTCGTTGGCGTCGAAGACCAATGGGCACTGGAATGCACCGCCGTAGAGCGGGTGGTAGTCGGGCCGCGCATGTTCGAAGCGCGCCCCCAGCAGCGGCAAGGTGCGGCCTAGCAGGTCGTCGCAGATGACTTTCAGCGAGACCAGGCAGAATTCGGCATTGAAGGCCGCCAGCGCCGGGCTTTCGCGATAGTCGCTGGCACACAGCCAGACTCGCTGGCCCTCGTCCACCAAGCGCAGTTGGAAGATGGTTCCCAGCAGCGCCGGGTAGCGCAGTGCCAGGCGCAAGGCGTCACCCAAAGTGGCACTGGAGAGCAAGGCGTAACCAAGCATGCCGTAGCACGACACATGCATGCGCCGCCCCAGTTCCAGGCCGATTTCCTCGCGGCGCGCCACCGCGTTGGCGCACACCTGCAGCTCCTGCTGGGTGGTGATGCGTGCATCCGGATGGCCAAGGTCGGCCGGGCCTATGCCGCTGCCGGCGAGCAGTACCGAGGCTTCGCAGCCATCTTCCTGGAAGACGTTGAGAATCAGCGAAACCGCGTTGAGGGTGGTGAGGTGGCTGTGCAGCATGCTCGGCTTCCCATCGGGGCAGGGAGGCATTACCGAGCAAGTTGTGTGCCGGGAGAATAAAAAAAGGGCCCGTAGCGTGCGCTCGGGCCCTGGAGTGGTTGAGAGGTGTCTAGTCCCTCGACCTGGTGAGACAGGGGTGTAGCAGTCTGTTTACGCCTTCAGCGGAACCAGACGGGGTGCAATCATGTTTTCCGGACGCAGGATGTCGTTGAGCATCGCTTCGTCCAGCAGCTGTTCCTCGCGCACCAGTTCCAGTACGCCACGGCCGGTTTCCAGGGCGACGCGGGCGATACGGGTGGCGTTTTCGTAGCCGATGTACGGGTTCAGGGCGGTGACCAGGCCGATCGAGTGCTCGACCAGTTCACGGCAGCGCTGTTCGTTGGCGGTGATGCCGACGATGCAGTGCTCGCGCAGCATGTCCATGGCGCGTTGCAGCAGGCGGATCGAGTCGAAGATCTTGTAGGCGATCAGCGGCTCCATCACGTTCAGCTGCAGCTGGCCACCTTCGGCGGCAACGGTCAGCGCCAGGTCGTTGCCCATGATGGCGAAGGCCACTTGGTTGACGGCTTCCGGGATCACTGGGTTGACCTTGCCTGGCATGATCGAGCTGCCTGGCTGGCGCGCCGGCAGGTTGATCTCGTTGATGCCGGTGCGTGGGCCGCTGGACAGCAGGCGCAGGTCGTTGCAGATCTTCGACAGCTTGACCGCCGTGCGCTTGAGCATGCCGGAGAACAGCACGAAGGCGCCCATGTCCGAGGTGGCTTCGATCAGGTCGGCAGCCGGTACCAGCGGCTGGCCGCTGATGGTCGCCAGGCGCTGCACGGCCAGGGCCTGGTAGCCCGGATCGGCGTTGATGCCGGTGCCGATGGCGGTGCCGCCCAGGTTGATTTCGGTCAGCAGCTCCGGGGCCAGCGAGCGCAGGCGCTGCAGGTCTTCGCCCATGGTGGTGGCGAAGGCGCGGAATTCCTGGCCCAGGGTCATCGGCACGGCGTCTTGCAGCTGGGTGCGGCCCATCTTCAGCACATGGTCGAACTCCTGGCCCTTGGCGGCGAACGCCTGGATCAGGCTGTCGAGGCTTGCCAGCAGGGCGTCGTGGCCCAGCAGCAGGCCCAGGCGGATGGCGGTGGGGTAGGCGTCGTTGGTCGACTGCGCCATGTTCACGTCGTTGTTCGGGTGCAGGTACTGGTACTCACCTTTCTGGTGACCCATGATTTCCAGCGCAACGTTGGCGATGACCTCGTTGGCGTTCATGTTGGTCGAAGTACCGGCACCGCCCTGGATCATGTCCACCACGAACTGCTCGTGGAAGTCGCCACGGATCAGTCGGGCGCAGGCCTCGCTGATGGCGGCGTGCTTGGCATCGCTCAGGTGGCCCAGCTCGCGGTTGGCGTCGGCAGCGGCCTGCTTGACCATGGCCAGGGCCACGACCAGCTTCGGGTAGTGCGACAGCGGAACGCCGGAGAGGTGGAAGTTGTTGGCAGCGCGCAGGGTCTGGATGCCGTAGTAGGCATCGGCAGGGACTTCAAGGGTACCAAGCAGATCTTTTTCGACGCGGAACGATGCAGCAGCGGACATGATGGATATCATCTCGATTTAAACCCGGCACCTGCCGGAATGCCGCCAATGCTAGGGCTGAGCCGATTTGGCGGCCAATGCTGTTGCGCGCTAACCTATGCACAAACGGCATACGCTTTGGCGTGACGCCGATTGACAATCGAGCGTGTGCCATTTTGGTGCGCGCCGTGCGGAGCCGTTCATGAACCTCGAAAGCAAATGGCTGGAAGATTTCAGCGCCTTGGCCGCAACCCGCAGCTTTTCCCAGGCGGCAGAGCGGCGTTTCGTCACCCAGCCGGCCTTCAGCCGACGCATCCGCAGCCTCGAAGCGGCCCTGGGGTTGACCCTGGTAAACCGCTCGCGCACGCCTATCGAGCTGACCGAGGCGGGCCAGCTGTTTCTTGTAACGGCGCGCACGGTTGTCGACCAGTTGGGCGAAGTTCTCCGCCATTTGCATCACTTGGAAGGTGGCCAGGGCGAAGTCGTGCAAGTGGCGGCGGCGCACTCGCTGGCATCCGGCTTTTTCCCGCGCTGGGTGGCCCAGTTGCGCAACGATGGGCTGAACATCGCCACGCGCCTTGTGGCCACCAACGTCGGCGACGCGGTGCATGCACTGCGCGAAGGCGGCTGTGACCTAATGCTGGCGTTCTACGACCCGGACGCCGCATTGCAGATGGATGCCGAGATCTTCCCCTCGCTGCACATGGGCACCACCGAAATGCTGCCGGTATGCGCAGTGGGCGAAGACGGCAAGCCGCTGTTCGACCTGGAAGGCGAGGGCAGCGTGCCACTGCTGGCCTACAGCGCCGGAGCGTTCCTCGGACGTTCGGTCAACCTGCTGCTGCGCCAGCGCAGCCTGCGCTACACCACGGTGTACGAAACAGCCATGGCCGACAGCCTCAAGAGTATGGCGCTGGAAGGCATGGGCATTGCCTGGGTGCCGCGTCTGTCGATGCGTGGCGAGCTCGAGCGCGGCGAACTGGTGATCTGCGGCGGTAGCCAGTGGCACGTGCCGCTGGAAATTCGCCTGTACCGCTGCGCCTTGGTGCGCAAGGCCAATGTGCGTCTGCTGTGGCGCAAGCTGGAGGGCGGCGCGATGGCCGGCCCAGTTGACTCGAAGGTCAGTCCAGGCCCCGAAAAATAAGGGGCGACAGTTGGTCGCCGGGGTGCCTTAAAGGCACCACGTTACGTTATACTGCGCGGCCCCTTGACCGGATGCGTTCCGGTCGTGATCAGCAAACAAGCCACGCCGGTCGTCCCGCGTGGCTTGTTGTTTTTTGACGCGCCAGAGGGCGCACAAGCGAAGAGGCTCGACGATGAGTGCACTGGTTGGCGTGATCATGGGCTCCAAGTCCGATTGGTCCACCCTTAGCCACACCGCCGATATGCTGGAAAAACTCGGCATTCCCTACGAGGTGAAGGTGGTGTCCGCCCACCGTACCCCGGACCTGCTGTTCCAGTACGCCGAAGAGGCCGAAGGCCGTGGTATCGAGGTGATCATCGCCGGTGCTGGTGGTGCGGCCCACCTGCCAGGCATGTGCGCGGCCAAGACCCACCTGCCGGTGCTGGGCGTGCCGGTGCAGTCGTCGATGCTGTCGGGCGTCGATTCGCTGCTGTCGATCGTGCAGATGCCCGCTGGCATCCCAGTCGCTACCCTGGCCATCGGCAAGGCCGGTGCAATCAACGCCGCGCTGCTGTCGGCGAGCATCCTGGGCGCCAAGCACCCGCAGTTCCACGCGGCACTGAAGCAGTTCCGCACTGAACAGACCGAAACCGTCCTGGACAACCCGGACCCGCGTCAGGCTTGAGGCATACCACATGAAGATCGGTGTAATCGGTGGCGGCCAGCTGGGCCGCATGCTGGCTCTGGCGGGCACCCCGCTGGGCATGAACTTCGCCTTCCTCGACCCGGCCCCGGACGCCTGCGCCGCCCCCCTGGGCGAGCACCTGCGTGCCGACTACGGCGACCAGGACCACCTGCGCCAGCTGGCAGACGAAGTCGACCTGGTGACCTTCGAGTTCGAGAGCGTTCCGGCCGAGACCGTGGCCTTCCTGTCGCAGTTCGTGCCGGTGTACCCGAGCGCCGAGGCCCTGCGTATCGCCCGCGACCGCCTGTTCGAGAAGAGCATGTTCCGCGACCTGGGCATTCCGACCCCAGCCTTCGCCGACATCCTCTCGCAGGCCGACCTGGACGCTGCGGTGGCCAGCATCGGCCTGCCGGCGGTGCTCAAGACTCGCACCCTGGGCTACGACGGCAAGGGCCAGAAAGTATTGCGCACGCCCGAAGACGTGGTCGACACCTTCGCCGAGCTGGGCAGCGTGCCCTGCCTGCTGGAAGGCTTCGTGCCGTTCACCGGCGAAGTGTCGCTGGTGGCCGTGCGTGCCCGCGATGGCGAAACCCGCTTCTACCCGCTGGTGCACAACACCCATGAGAGCGGCATCCTGAAACTGTCGGTGGCCAGCGCTGCGCACCCGCTGCAGGCCATAGCCGAGGATTACGTCGGCCGCGTGCTGCACAAGCTCGACTATGTCGGTGTAATGGCTTTCGAGTTCTTCGAGGTCGATGGCGGCCTCAAGGCCAACGAAATCGCCCCGCGTGTGCACAACTCCGGGCACTGGACCATCGAAGGTGCCGAGTGCAGCCAGTTCGAGAACCACCTGCGTGCCGTCGCCGGCCTGCCGCTGGGCTCGACCGCCAAGGTGGGCGAGAGCGCCATGCTCAACTTCATCGGCGAAGTACCGGCGGTGGACAAGGTCGTGGCCATCGATGACTGCCACCTGCACCACTACGGCAAGGCCTTCAAGGTCGGGCGCAAGGTTGGCCACGCCACCCTGCGCTGCCAGGACATGGCCACCCTCAAGGCCAAGATTGCCGAAGTAGAGGCGTTGATCGCCGGCTGATCGAACTTCTGCAGGGCGCTCGCTCTCTGAATGGCAACAGGCCAAAGCGCTGTCTAGGCTTTGGCCTGTTCCATTTCTCAGCTAGAGGGGTTTGTCATGGGCATCATTGGAACCATTTTCATCGGCCTGATCGTTGGCCTGCTGGCGCGCTTCCTGAAACCGGGAGACGACAGCATGGGCTGGATCATGACCATTCTCCTCGGCATCGCCGGTTCCCTGCTCGCCACCTACGGCGGACAGGCCCTGGGCATCTACCAGGCCGGGCAGGCCGCAGGCTTCTTCGGCGCGCTGGTGGGCGCCATCGTGCTGCTGGTGATCTACGGTTTCATCAAGAAGCGCTGAACCCAAGCTAGAATGCGCGGCAATTCACTTGAGTTGCCGAGCATTACCATGCGTGCGTTCTTTCTCCTCCCCCTATTGCTGGCCAGTACCCTGGCGCGTGCCGAGCTGCCCGAGACCGACTGGCTGGAGCTGATGCCCAAGTCGGACCAGCGGGCCCTCGAAGCCATGCCCGAAATCGACCACAACTCCCCTGAAGCCAATGGTGTGTTCGACCAGAAGGGTGGCCTTAAGCAGGGCAAAGGCCTGCCGGCGGTGATGTACTCGACCAAGACCGTGGCGGCCATGAACGGCAAGGACATTCGCCTGGGCGGCTACCCTGTGCCGCTGGAGAGCGATAGCAAGGGCAACAGCACGTTGTTCTTCCTGGTGCCGTACCCTGGCGCTTGCATCCACGTGCCGCCACCGCCGCCGAACCAGCTGGTGCTGGTGCGTTTTCCGAAGGGGGTGAAGATCGACGATATCTACACGCCGCTGTGGGTGAGCGGAAAGCTGAAGGTGGAGGCGGTCAGCAATGACCTGGCCGATGCGGCCTATGCGCTGGATGCGGGGACGGTGAGGGTGGTGGAGGATGCCGACCTCTGAGGCAACTGCACGGTTTTTTCGCGGGCAAGCCCGCTCCTGGAGGATCATACCGAACCCTGTAGGAGCGGGCTTGCCCGCGACCGGCCATCAGCTCAGAGCACTTCGCTGCAGATACTGACACTCATTGAATGCCCCTTGCCCGGCGCGAGCGTGACCACGTCATCCCATACGTTGGCCGTCTCGATGCATAGCATGCGCTGCCAGCCATCGTCGGCCATGTCGGGCAGTTCGCGCGCGCGGTCGGTCCAGGGGTTCCAGATGACCGCCGTGCGTGAACCGCTGGCGCGCAGGGTGATGCGGCGGTTCCAGTGCGGGTCGACGATGGCCAGTTGCTTGGGCGCATTCAGGTAGATGCGATCCGTCTCGCCGGCAAAACCCAGGGTGCCTCGTTGCTGGCGTTGTTCCCAACCGGCCAGGGTCTCGATATAGCCCAGCCCGTCGACACCTTCCACTCGCGCCTGGCGCACATCGCTGACAGCGAAGTAGCTGTGCAGAGCCTGGCTCAAGGTCACGCTGTGGTTGCCGTGGTTGTGGCTGGTGAGGGTCACCGTCAGGTGCTCGGCCAGTTCGATCACCAGGGTGAGCTCGACGTCATGGGACCAGCCCGGCAGGTCGCCACGTGCCTCGGGCAGGGTGAACTCGATACGCAGGCTGTCGCCGCGTTCTTCGATGCCGAGCAGCTGCCAGTCGCGACCGCGTACCAGGCCGTGAGAGGGGGCCTGTTCGCCCTGATACTGTGCTTTCACCGCTTGCGGGTTGCGCTCGAAGATACCGAACCACGGCCAGCAAACCGGCACCCCGGCGCGTACCGACTTGCCCTGGCGGAAGATCGCCTGGTCGCTGAGCCACAGCAGTGGGGGCTCGCCCATGCGTTGGTAGCTGAGGATCTGCGCGCCCTGTTGGGCGACCAGAAGTTCGCCCTTGGCGCTGCTGATGCGCCAGCAGTTGAGTTCGCCGTGTTGCTCGGTTACGACCTGGAAGGTAGCCATGCGCGTGTCTCGTCGATTGCAGGTGAGGCCGTTGGACCTCGCATCATTCGACGAGTTTACCGCGCGCCGGTTTCAGCGACGAGGCACGCAGCGGGTACGGCCGTTGGGGTCGATGGCAACGAAGACGAATTCGGCTTCGGTGACCTTGCGCCATTCGCCGGACTGCGGATCGTCGCTCCACACTTCGACCATCATCTGGATCGAGCTGCGACCGACTTCCAGGGTCTGGGTGTAGAAAGACAGTTGCGCGCCCACCGCAACAGGCACCAGGAAGGCCATGCGGTCGATCGCCACGGTAGCTACGCGGCCACCCGCCACGCGGCTGGCCATGGCGGTGCCGGCCAGGTCCATCTGGGCGACCAGCCAGCCGCCGAAAATATCGCCGAAGCCGTTGGTTTCCCGGGGCAATGCGGTGATCTGCAAGGCCAGGTCGCCCTGGGGGATAGGATCTTCTTGTTCGAGCTCAATCATGCCGTGGGGCCTCTGACCCGTGACGCTTCGTTGGTTGGCGCAATGAGGACGCCTTTAAAACGATTCAGCTGGCAACATACTACGCTGATTTCGCTTAGGGGGGCGGCCAAAGGGAAACTCTGCGAAACCGCCTGCGTAGCTGATGGCCGGCGTTTTCGCACAATATCCCTGTTTGTGAGCGTTTTCCCACGAGCAGGCAGTATATAGACGCGCAAGTCCAGCGACGACCGTGCATTCATGAATATCTGTGTGGATTTTGTACCGCTATGAGCGTGGTGCGGCAATTTGTTATCTTCGCCGTTCCCGGTTCAAGAGCCACGCTCAACGTGGCCTGCAAGCCCAATAAAGAGAACGTCCATGACCTCCGTGCCGAGCAGTATCGAGCAGCCTTCGCGGCCGCTGACCCGCAGTGACTACAAGACCCTCTCACTGTCTGCCCTGGGCGGCGCGCTGGAGTTCTACGACTTCATCATCTTCGTGTTCTTCGCCACGGTGGTCGGCAAGCTGTTCTTCCCCGCCGACATGCCCGAGTGGCTGCGCCTGATGCAGACTTTCGGCATCTTTGCAGCCGGTTACCTGGCACGGCCCCTGGGCGGCATCATCATGGCCCACTTCGGCGACCTGCTGGGCCGCAAACGCATGTTCACCCTGAGCATCTTCATGATGGCCGTGCCCACGCTGCTCATGGGCCTGCTGCCGACCTACGCGCAGATCGGCCTGTGGGCGCCGATCCTGTTGCTGTTGATGCGCATCGTGCAGGGCGCGGCGATCGGCGGCGAGGTGCCGGGGGCCTGGGTGTTCGTGTCCGAACACGTGCCGGCGCGCAATACCGGCTATGCCTGCGGCACCCTGACCGCCGGTCTCACGGCGGGCATCCTGCTGGGCTCGTTGGTGGCCACGCTGATCAACACGGTCTACACCCCTACGGAAGTGGCCGACTACGCCTGGCGTATCCCGTTCCTGCTGGGCGGGGTGTTCGGCCTGTTCGCCGTGTACCTGCGTCGCTGGCTGCATGAAACCCCGGTGTTCGCCGAAATGCAGCAGCGCAAGGCCCTGGCCGAAGAGCTGCCGCTGCGTGCGGTGCTGCGCGACCACCGCGGCGCTATCATCCTGTCGATGCTGCTGACCTGGCTACTGTCGGCGGGCATCGTGGTGATCATCCTGATGACCCCGGCGCTGCTGCAAAGCCTCTATCACATCAGCCCTACCGATTCGCTCAAGGCCAACAGCCTGGCGATCGTGCTGCTGAGCCTGGGCTGCATTGGCGCGGGCAGCCTGGCCGACCGCTTCGGTGCAGGCAAGGTCTTCGTGCTCGGCAGCCTGGGGTTGCTGGTATCGTCCTGGAGCTTCTATCACGCCTTGCCGACCCGCCCCGACCTGTTGTTCCCGCTGTACGCCGTGACCGGCCTGTTCGTCGGCGTGGTGGGCGCGGTGCCCTACGTGATGGTCAAGGCGTTCCCGGCTGTGGTGCGTTTCAGCGGCCTGTCGTTCTCCTACAACGTCGCCTACGCCATCTTCGGCGGGCTTACCCCGCTGGTGGTGACCTCGCTGCTCAAGTTCAGCCCCATGGCGCCTGCCTATTACGTGGCCGGGTTGTGCGGCGTTGGCTTGCTGATCGGCCTGTACCTGCTGGTCAACAAACGCTGAACAAGTCGCTGCGCCAGCCCTGCGAAAACCGAAAGGCCATCTCGGATCTCCGATGATGGCCTTTCATCCAATTGTCATATTGGGGTCATATCGTGTTCATGCGCCCTTCGGATACTTGGGCCCGACTCATCCAACACCCAAATTATTCCTGCTAGGAGCAAGGCATGAAACTGAAGCGTTTGATGGCGGCCCTGACGTTCGCCGCCGCTGGCGTCGCTGCCGCCAATGCGGTCGCCGCTGTCGACCCGGCTATCCCGACCTACACCAAGACCACCGGTGTTTCGGGCAACCTCTCCAGCGTCGGTTCCGACACCCTCGCGAACCTGATGACCTTGTGGGCCGAGTCCTACAAGAAGGAATATCCGAACGTAAACATCCAGATCCAGGCTGCCGGCTCCTCCACCGCGCCACCCGCGCTGACCGAAGGCACCGCCAACATGGGCCCGATGAGCCGCAAGATGAAGGACGTCGAGCTGCAGGCCTTCGAGCAGAAGTACGGCTACAAGCCGACCGCCATCCCGGTTGCCGTCGACGCCCTGGCCGTGTTCGTGCACAAGGACAACCCGATCAAGCACCTGAGCATGGAGCAGGTCGATGCGATCTTCTCCTCCACCCGCCTGTGCGGTGGCAAGGCAGACGTGAAGACCTGGGGCGACGTGGGCGTGACCGGCGACCTGGCCAACAAGCCAATCCAGCTGTTCGGCCGCAACTCGGTATCGGGCACCTATGGCTACTTCAAGGAAGAAGGCCTGTGCAAAGGCGACTTCAAGCCTAACGTCAACGAGCAGCCAGGTTCGGCTTCGGTCGTGCAGTCGATCAGCTCTTCGCTGAACAGCATCGGCTACTCGGGCATCGGCTACAAGACCGCCAGCGTCAAGACCGTTGCCCTGGCCAAGAAAGGCGGCACCGAGTTCATCGAGGACACCGAAGAGAACGCCCTGAACGGCAAGTACCCGCTGTCGCGCTTCCTGTACGTCTACGTCAACAAGGCGCCGAACAAGCCTCTGGCCCCGCTGGAAGCCGAGTTCGTCAAGCTGGTGCTGTCGCAGGCAGGCCAGGAAGTCGTGGTCAAGG
Source organism: Pseudomonas sp. LS_2 (assembly GCF_042709235.1). Classification (NCBI taxonomy): domain Bacteria; kingdom Pseudomonadati; phylum Pseudomonadota; class Gammaproteobacteria; order Pseudomonadales; family Pseudomonadaceae; genus Pseudomonas; species Pseudomonas sp. LS_2. Next base: position 218,576 of record NZ_JAVAYC010000005.1, read on the forward strand.
ATGGCTACATCCCGCTGCCGGCCAAAGTGGTCGAGAAGACCCTGGCTGACCTGGGCCTGTCCCACAGCGCCAACGTTGCCAAGAAGTAACTAGCCGAAAGGCATGAAGAGGCCGACACTGGTGTGTCGGCCTCTTCGATACGAATTCTTCAGTCCGACGCCAGGGCTCCTGCGCGGCGGGCTTTTTTGCGTCACTGCATTGTCACTTTTCTGTCATATGGGACCGCTAGGGTGTGCGCATGAATGATCTGGCCAATTCCACGATGACCCCAAACTCCCCCCCGGTGCGGATTGACTTCAATACGCCCGAGCTGCAACGCAAGCGTCGCATGCGCGCCCTCAAGGACCGCCTTACCCGCTGGTACGTCTTGGTGGGTGGCTTGGCGGTGTTGGCGGCGATCACATTGATCTTCTTCTACCTGGCCTATGTGGTGCTGCCACTGTTCCAGGGTGCCGAGCTGACCAGCAAGAAGGCCCTGGAGCCCACCTGGTTGCAGCAGGATGTCGGCAAGCCGCTGATGATCGCCCTCGAGGAGCAGAACCTGGTGGGCATGCGCGTTTCCGACAAGGGCCAGGCGCTGTTCTTCAATACCAGGAGCGGTGCCGAACTCAAGCGCGTGGACCTGCCGCTGCCGGCAGGCGTGCAGGTCAGCTCGATCGGCACCGACCAGCCGGGTAGCCCGCTGGTTGTGCTGGGCTTGTCCAACGGCCAGGCGCTGGTGTTCCAGCACACCTACAAGGTCACCTACCCGGACAACAAGAAAACCATCGAGCCCGGTATCGATTTCCCCTACGGCCAGCAGCCATTCGCCCTCGACGAGCAGGGCCGGGCGCTCGAGCACGTGAGCCTCAACGCCAACAGCGACACCCTGCTGCTGAGCGGCTCCACCGGCTCGCACTTGCAAGTGGTGAAGCTCGAACGCACCGAGAACATGATGACCGGCGAGGTCAGCACCGAGCAGAGCCGCATCGACCTGCCGCAGATGACCGAGCCGGTGAAGGCCATCTTCATCGACCCGCGCCAGCAGTGGCTGTACGTGCTCAACGGCCGCGCCCAGGCCGATGTCTTCAGCCTGCGCGAGAAAAGCCTCAATGGCCGCTACAAGCTGCTCGACGACGGCAACGCCGAGATCACCGCCAGCACCCAGCTGGTGGGCGGCATCTCGCTGATCCTGGGGGACTCCAAGGGTGGCCTGAGCCAATGGTTCATGGCCCGCGACCCGGATGGCGAGTCGCGCCTGAAGCTGATCCGCAGCTTCCAGCTGGGCAACGCGCCGATCGTGCAGATCGACGCCGAGGAACGCCGCAAGGGCTTCATCGCCCTGGACAACGCCGGCAAGCTGGGCGTGTTCCACAGCACCGCGCACCGCACCCTGCTGATCGAGCCGGTCGCCGACGGCGCCGGTACCTTGGCCCTGTCGCCGCGTGCCAATCGCATCTTCATCGAAGAAGGCAGCAAGCTGCTGCCGCTGAGCCTGCGCAACCCGCATCCGGAAATCTCCTTCAGCGCGCTGTGGAGCAAGGTGTGGTACGAGAACTATGAAGAGCCGAAGTACGTGTGGCAGTCCACTGCCTCGAACACCGACTTCGAGCCCAAGCTGAGCCTGGCGCCACTGACTTTCGGCACCCTCAAGGCTGCGTTCTACGCGATGATCCTGGCCGCGCCGCTGGCCATTGCCGCAGCCATCTACACCGCCTATTTCATGGCCCCCGGCATGCGCCGCAAGGTCAAGCCGGTGATCGAGTTGATGGAGGCGATGCCGACGGTGATCCTCGGCTTCTTCGCCGGCCTGTTCCTGGCGCCATACCTGGAAGGCCACCTGCCAGGCGTGTTCAGCCTGCTGGTGATCCTGCCGATTGGCATTCTGGTGGCAGGTTTCGCCTGGAGCCGCCTGCCGGAGTCGATTCGCCTGCGTGTCCCGGATGGCTGGGAAGCGGCGATCCTGATCCCGGTGATCCTGGCGATTGGCTGGTTCGCCCTGCACATGAGCCCGTTCTTGGAAAGCTGGTTCTTCGGCGGCGACATGCGCCTGTGGATCACCAACGACCTGGGGATAACCTACGACCAGCGCAACGCCCTGGTGGTCGGTATCGCCATGGGCTTCGCGGTCATCCCGAACATCTATTCCATCGCCGAAGACGCCGTGTTCAGCGTGCCGCGCAGTCTCACCCTGGGCTCCCTGGCCCTGGGCGCGACGCCTTGGCAGACCCTGACCCGTGTGGTCATTCTCACCGCCAGCCCAGGCATTTTCTCGGCGCTGATGATCGGTATGGGCCGTGCGGTGGGCGAAACCATGATCGTGCTGATGGCCACCGGCAACACCCCGGTGATGGAGCTGAACCTGTTCGAGGGCATGCGCACCCTGGCCGCCAACGTAGCCGTGGAAATGCCCGAATCGGAAGTCGGCGGTAGCCACTATCGTGTGCTGTTCCTCGCCGCCCTCGTGCTGCTGCTGTTCACCTTCGTGATGAACACCTTGGCCGAGCTGATTCGCCAGCGCCTGCGCAAGAAATACTCCTCGCTTTGATAGAAAGGTAGAGATCCGTGAAAAAGGATTCCCTCAGCAGCTGGTTCAAGAGCGGTGCTCCCGGCGTGTGGATCAGCGGTGGCGCGGTCGCCATGGCGGTGATCATGACCGTCGGCCTGCTGGCCGTGATCGCGGTGCGCGGCCTGGGCCACTTCTGGCCGGCTGACCTGGTCCAGGCTACCTACAAGGTGCCGGGCCAGGCCGACCATGTAATAGTTGGCGAAGTGGTGCAAAAGGAAGAAGTCCCCCGCGAACGCCTGAAGAGTGCCGGCCTGCCTGTGCCCGACCAGGGCCCGGAATTCATGACCCGCGAACTCATCAAGGTAGGTAACCGCGACCTCAATGGCACCGATTTCACCTGGCTGGTGGGCGACTGGCTGGTCGATGAAACCAAGCCGGTCGACCTGATCGCCCTGGAGCGCCGCGAGTGGGGCAACTTCTACGGCTACCTGGTCAGCGTCAAGCAGGAAGGCCGCGTGGTCGCCGAAGGCCCAGGTGCCTGGGCCGAGCTGCAGAATCGCCTCAAGCGCGCCGACGAGTTGTACGGCCAGCTGCAGGACCTCGAGAAGAAAGACATCGGCGCCATCAACCATGGCCTGGAGCGCCTGCGCCTGCAAAGCCGCAAGCTGGAGCTGGACGGCAAGCTGGACGCCGTTGCCCAGGCCGACATCGAGGCCGAGCGCGCCGAGCTGAACAACCGCTACAAGGCCATCGAAGAACGCCTGACCGGCCTGCACCAGGCCTTCGCCCGCGACAGCCTGGTGGCGCGCGATGGCAACGGGCGCCAGGTGGAGATCAACCTGAGCAAGGTGGTGCATGCCATCCAGCCGAACGCCATGTCGATCCCGACCAAGGTCGGTGCCTACTTCGGCAAGGTGTGGGAGTTCCTCAGCGACGACCCACGCGAGGCGAACACCGAGGGCGGGATCTTCCCGGCCATCTTCGGCACGGTGATGATGACCCTGATCATGGCAGTGATCGTCACCCCGTTCGGCGTGCTGGCCGCCGTGTACCTGCGCGAATACGCCAAGCAGGGCACGGTGACCCGGCTGATCCGCATCGCGGTGAACAACCTGGCGGGTGTGCCGGCGATCGTCTACGGCGTGTTCGGCCTGGGCTTCTTCGTCTACGTGCTGGGCGGCTCGATCGACCGGCTGTTCTTCCCCGAATCGCTGCCTGCGCCCACCCTGGGCACGCCGGGCCTGTTGTGGGCCTCCCTGACCCTGGCGCTGCTGGCCGTGCCGGTGGTGATCGTGGCCACCGAGGAGGGCCTGGCGCGCATTCCACGTACTGTGCGCGAGGGCTCGCTGGCCCTGGGTGCGACCAAAGCCGAGACCTTGTGGAAGATCGTCCTGCCCATGGCCAGCCCGGCCATGATGACCGGGATGATCCTCGCCGTGGCCCGCGCCGCCGGCGAAGTGGCGCCGTTGATGCTGGTGGGTGTGGTGAAACTGGCGCCGTCGCTGCCGGTGGACGGCAACTACCCTTACCTGCACCTGGACCAGAAGATCATGCACCTGGGCTTCCACATCTACGATGTCGGCTTCCAGAGCCCCAACGTCGAGGCCGCGCGGCCGCTGGTGTACGCCACCGCGCTGCTGCTGGTGCTGGTGATCGCCACGCTCAACCTCTCGGCGGTGTGGATCCGTAACCACCTGCGCGAGAAGTACAAGGCCCTCGACAGCTGACCCTGATTGCAAGTGTGCCGCCCGTGCCACGGGCGGCCCTTTGAAACGCATTGATAGCGTATGGAGTTGACCATGCAGCAAGATTCCCACGCCCACGGCATCGACATGTCGGCCCTGGGCCGCGACAAGCAGAGCCTGCGTCTGGCCGAAGAGACCGTGGCCATCGAGGTGCCTGGCCTGTCCCTGTACTACGGCGACAAGCAGGCGCTGTTCGACGTCAAGATGAACATCCCCAAGCAGCGCGTGACTGCCTTCATCGGCCCGTCCGGCTGCGGCAAGTCGACCCTGCTGCGTACCTTCAACCGCATGAACGACCTGGTCGACGGCTGCCGCGTGGACGGCGCCGTCAACCTGTATGGCAACAACATCTACCGCAAGGGCGAAGACGTGGCCGAACTGCGCCGTCGCGTCGGCATGGTGTTCCAGAAGCCCAACCCGTTCCCCAAGACCATCTACGAGAACGTGGTCTATGGCTTGCGTATCCAGGGCATCAACAAGAAGCGCACCCTTGACGAGGCGGTGGAATGGGCGCTGAAGGGCGCGGCGCTGTGGGATGAAGTAAAAGACCGTCTGCATGAGTCGGCCCTGGGCCTGTCCGGCGGCCAGCAGCAGCGTCTGGTAATCGCCCGGACCATCGCCGTGGAGCCGGAAGTACTGCTGCTCGACGAGCCGTGCTCGGCACTGGACCCGATCTCGACCTTGAAGGTCGAAGAGCTGATCTACGAATTGAAATCCAAGTACACCATCGTCATCGTGACCCACAACATGCAGCAGGCCGCGCGGGTTTCGGACTACACCGCGTTCATGTACATGGGCAAGCTGATCGAATTCGGCGACACCGATACGCTGTTCACCAACCCGGCGAAGAAGCAGACCGAGGACTACATCACCGGCCGTTACGGCTAGCCGCCATGCGGCTCCTGTAGGAGCGGGCTTGCCCGCGAAGCAGGCGCTGCAATGCAGGGTACCGGCGTTGCCGGTGTTCGCGGCGGTTCGGCGCCCCGACAAGCCCGCTCCTACAGGATTCAGGGACTTAGAGACGATGATCAACAAAGAAAGCCTTACCCATCACATCTCCCAGCAGTTCAACGCCGAGCTCGAGGAGGTGCGCAGCCACTTGCTGGCCATGGGCGGCCTGGTCGAGAAGCAGGTCAACGACGCGGTCACCGCGCTGATCGAGGCCGACTCGGGCCTGGCCCAACAGGTGCGCGAGGTCGACGAGCAGATCAACCAGATGGAACGCAACATCGACGAGGAGTGCGTACGCATCCTCGCCCGCCGCCAGCCGGCGGCCTCCGACCTGCGGCTGATCATCAGCATTTCCAAGTCGGTGATCGACCTGGAGCGCATCGGCGACGAGTCGACCAAGATCGCCCGCCGGGCCATCCAGCTGTGCGAGGAAGGGGAGTCGCCGCGTGGTTACGTCGAGGTGCGCCACATCGGCGACCAGGTGCGCAACATGGTGCGCGATGCACTGGATGCGTTCGCCCGCTTCGACGCCGAACTGGCGCTGGCGGTGGCGCAGTACGACAAGACCATCGATCGTGAGTACAAGACCGCCCTGCGCGAGCTGGTGACCTACATGATGGAAGATCCGCGCTCTATCTCGCGGGTGCTCAGCGTCATCTGGGCCTTGCGTTCGCTGGAGCGTATCGGCGACCACGCGCGCAATATCGCCGAACTGGTGATCTACTTGGTGCGCGGCACCGATGTACGCCACATGGGCCTCAAGCGCATGAAGGCCGAGGTCGAGGGCGATAGCGCAGCGGCAGCGGAATTCGCTAATGTTCCGGGCGAGCCGGACGATAAGTAGTATTGCCCGCGTGCAAAAACGCCCGGCTTAGCCCGGGCGTTTTCGCGTGTCCGGGGCATTGAAGCAGGCACCCGCGAACGTTCTTGAGCTGTCCCGGCGTGACCAGTGGTTTGGCAAATGGCCATCAGTCGGCGGTATGCTAGTCGGGATTCAAGAGGAGTATCGATGAGTAAAGTCAATGTGCTGGTCGTGGACGATGCACCGTTCATCCGCGACCTGGTAAGGAAGTGCCTGCGTAATGCCTTCCCGGGCATGGTCATCGAAGACGCGGTCAATGGGCGAAAAGCCATGGCCATGCTGGGTAAGGAGCGTTTCGACCTGGTCCTGTGCGACTGGGAAATGCCGGAGATGTCTGGCCTCGAGCTGCTCACCTGGTGCCGGCAGCAGGAAGAAATGAAAGCCCTGCAATTCATCATGGTGACCAGCCGGGGTGACAAGGAGAACGTGATCCAGGCGATCCAGGCTGGGGTTTCGGACTTCGTCGGCAAGCCGTTCACCAACGAGCAGCTGCTGACCAAGGTGAAGAAGTCCCTGACCAAGATCGGCAAGCTCGAAGGGCTGATGGCGGGGGCGCAGGCGCGGGTCAACTCGGCATTTGCCAATGATTCGCTCAGTGCACTGACCGGCGGCAAGCCGGAGTCGGTCAAGGCTGCGTCAGCACCTGCTGCACCCGCGCCCGCTGCGGCCAAGCCGCTGATCAACGCACCGGCGCCAAGGAGTGCCTCGGCTGCCGCGTCGGCTGGCCGCGGCCAGGGGCAATTGCGCCTGGCCAGCGGCAACCAGCCTTGTGTGATCAAGGCCCTGAGCCTCAAGGAGGCGCTGCTGGTAGTGCGTCGCAGCGCCGTATTGCCGCAGGTGCTGGAAGGTGCGGTGCTGGACCTGGAGCAGGGCGAGAACGCCGAGGTGGCGCGTCTGAACGGCTACCTGCACGCCATTGCGGCCGTGGAGCCAAAGCCGGAAAGCGACTGGTTGCAACTGACATTCAAGTTCGTCGACCAGGATGCGCAGAAGCTCGATTATCTGTCGCGCCTGATCGCCCGCGGCACCGCACAGAAGCACTTCACCCCCGGCGCCTGATTCTCCAGGCGACGCAAACCCTGTAGGAGCAGGCTTGTCGGGGCGCCGAAGCGCCGCGAACACCGGCTGGGCCGGTGCCATCCCCGCCGTGACTTCTTCGCGGGCCAGCCCGCTCCTACAGGCGCACCGCCGTTCTTGAACCGGGCTCAGCCGACCAGCTGCACTTCTGCGCAACAAACCCGCTGCTAGGCTTCGAGACATAGCAACTGTCAAAAAGCCACCATCATGCCCTGGCCTCTGCTGTTTTTCTGTGCCTTGCTCACGGTCTCTGCGCCGGGCATGGCCATGACCCTCTACAGCACCACCGATACCTTCGGCGTGGCGTCTTATTCCTATCAGCCCAGCCCCGGCGCCCGGACCAAGGTCTTGCGTGACACCCCGCTGGAGCGCATCGACGATCAGGTGCGCCTGCACAGCGAGCCTTTCGCCAGCGGCGTGCGTTTCCTGGCGCGCAACGACTTGTTCGCCCCGGTGGAGGTCGAACTGCGGCTGACGCGACTGAGCAATGCCCAGGGCAGCAACGCGCCGCGTATTGTGCGCCGCGTGCTGCCACCGCGTTCGACCCTCGTGCTGAGCGTGGTGACCGCCCGGCCAGGCAGCCGCCTGGCCTACAAGACCCGGTTCCGCCATGCCATGGGCGACCCGGCTCAGCGTCCGCAGGCCTACCGCTACCCCTTCCCGTGGCGCGGCGGGCCGTTTCGCATGACGCAAGGGCCCAATGGCGGATTCAGTCACTTCGGGCCAAAAGGCCGCTACGCCATGGACATCGCCATGCCCGAGGGCACGCCGATCATCGCGGCGCGGGGTGGGGTGGTGGTAAAGGTGGAAAACCGCCAGAGCGGGCGGGGTACCCACCCGTCAGGCAACTTCGTGCGGGTACTGCACCCCGACGGCACCATGGGCGTGTACTTGCACCTGATGCGCGGTTCGGTGGTGGTCGGCGAGGGTCAGCGGGTGGCCCAGGGTGAGCTGCTGGCCAGGTCGGGCAACACCGGTAACAGCACCGGGCCGCACCTGCATTTCGTGGTGCAGCGCAATGTAGGGCTGTCGCTGGAGTCGATTCCCTACCGCTTCGACCGGCCCCTTGGCGGGTTGCCGAACTTCACGGCAGGCAACCCCTGAGCGTCAATCCAGCTTCAGCACCTTGGCCAGGACGATCTTCGGGCCTTTCATCTTCTTGATGATGATGCGCAGGCCTTCCACATCCAGCACTTCCTCTTCCTCGGGCACGCGCTTGAGCGACTCATACACCAGCCCCGCCAGCGTCTCCGCCTCGATGTGGTCCAGGTCGATGCCCAGCAGGCGCTCGACCTTGAACAGCGGCGTGTCGCCACGCACCAGCAGCTTGCCGGGCTGGTAGGCGAGGATGCCGCGCTCGGCCTTGCGGTGCTCGTCCTGGATATCGCCGACCAGCACTTCCAGTACGTCTTCCATGGTCAGGTAGCCGATCACCTTGCCGTCGGCTTCCTCCACCAGCACGAAGTGCGCGCCGCCCTTGCGGAACTGTTCGAGCAGCTGCGACAGCGGCATGTGTCGCGATACCCGCTCCAGTGGCCGGGTCAGGTCGTCGAGGTCGAGGGCTTCAGGGTTGTGGTCCAGGTCGGCCAGCTCCAGCAGCAGGTCCTTGATGTGCAGCAGGCCAGTGAATTCCTCGCGCTCGGCGTCGTAGACCGGGTAGCGGCTGAACTTGTGGCGGCGGAACAGCGCCAGGATCTCTTTGAGCGGCGCCTTGGCGTCGAGCACCACCATGTCCTCGCGGGAGTTGGCCCAGTCGACCACCTCCAGCTCGCCCATCTCCACCGCCGAGGCCAGCACACGCATGCCTTGGTCGCTTGGGTCCTGGCCACGGCTGGAGTGCAGGATCAGCTTGAGCTCCTCGCGGCTGTAGTGGTGCTCGTGGTGCGGCCCAGGCTCGCCTTGCCCGGCAATGCGCAGCATGGTGTTGGCGCTGGCATTGAGCAGGTAGATGGCCGGGTACATCGCCCAGTAGAACAGGTACAGCGGTACGGCGGTCCACAGCGACAGCAGCTCGGGCTTGCGGATAGCCCACGACTTGGGTGCCAGCTCGCCGACCACGATGTGCAGGTAGGAGATCACGAAGAACGCGACGAAGAACGAGATGCCCTTGACCAGCTCGGGCGTGTCTACGCCCAGGTACGCCAGCAGCGGTTCGAGCAGGTGGGCGAACGCCGGCTCACCGACCCAGCCCAGTCCCAGGGACGCCAGGGTGATACCCAGCTGGCAGGCCGACAGGTAAGCGTCCAGCTGATTGTGCACCTTGCGCAGGATGGTGCCGCGCCAGCCGTGCAGTTCGGCGATGGACTCGACGCGGGTCGAGCGCAGCTTGACCATGGCGAACTCGGCTGCAACGAAGAAGCCGTTGAGCAACACCAGGAACAACGCGAAGAGAATCATGCCGAAATCGGCGAAAAGAGAGGTGACGCTAAAACCAGGGGAAGGGTCCATGATGGGGAGTTACGCGGGCCGTCTTGGAAAATGAAGCAGCCAATGTAGCGGCTGGGGGGTTAAAAGCAAAGGGTAAGCTTACGGGGACTGCCTCTCGAGACGGCCCGGCCTCAAGCTTTTGCCGCCAATTGTGCGGGCGCAAAGTGACAGGTAAACGTGCTGCCATGCCCTGGCACGCTACTGATTTCCAGGCGCCCGCGATGGCGCAGCAGCACATGCTTGACGATCGCCAGGCCCAGCCCGGTGCCACCAGTGTTCGAGGCGCGGCTGGAGTCGACCCGGTAGAAGCGCTCGGTCAGGCGCGGCAGGTGCTTGGCGTCGATTCCCATGCCCGAGTCCTTGACCGACAGGTGTGCGCCTTGCTCGTCGGTCCACAGGCGGATGCGGATATCACCTTCGTCCTGGGTGTACTTCACGGCATTGAACACCAGGTTGGAGAATGCGCTGCGCAGCTCCGACTCGCTGCCCTTCAGGCGCACGCCGGGGGTGGCCTCCAGGGTGATCTTCTGGCGCCGTGGGCCAGACAGCGCCTGGGCGTCGGCCTTGATCGCCTGCAACAGGGTGTCGACCTGAACCGGCTGGTTGTCCGAGGGGTAGTCGGTGGCTTCGAGCTTGGCCAGCAACAGCAGGTCGTTGAGCAGGGTCTGCATGCGCGAGCCTTGCTGGCTCATCTGCTGCAAGGCACGGGTCCAGCGCGGGTTCACGTCCTCGACGTTGTCCAGCAAGGTCTCCAGGTAGCCGGTGATCACCGTCAGCGGGGTGCGCAGCTCGTGGGAGACGTTGGCGACGAAGTCCTTGCGCATCTGCTCGAGCTGATGGATGCGGGTGACATCACGCACCAGCATCAGGTGCTCGTTGTTGCCGTAGCGGGTGATGTGCAGTTGGACACGCAGGCGGTCGTTGATCGGCGAGGGGATTTCCAGCGGCTCAGCGTAGTTTTCCGCCTCGAAATATTCCTTGAAGCGCGGGTGACGGACCAGGTTGGTCACCGGCTGGCCGCCGTCCTGCGGGGTCTTGAAGCCCAGCAGGGTCTCGGCGGCACGGTTCCACCACTCCAGGTTGCCGTCGCTGTCGAGCATGATCACCGCATCGCGCAGGGCGGCGGTGGACTCCTGGACCCGGTCGATCACTGCTTGCAGCCGCCCGCGTACCCTTTGGTCGCGACGTTGCAGGTGGTAGATGCTGTCGAATACCTCGCCCCACAGGCCGTAACCATCGGGCGGTGCTTCGTCGGGCTGGTGGTTGCGCAGCCAATCGTGCAGGCGCAGCAGCTGCTTCAGGGTCCAGCCCAGGTAGAGCGCAAGGCCGAGTGCCAGGCTCCAGCCGTAGTAACCGGAAACCAGGCCGCCGATCAGGCAGACGCTGACCAGTAGCAACAGGTGGCGAATCAGCGTCGAGTGCCAGTTCTGGTTCAATTGACAGTCCTTGTACAGCGGCGTACGGCTTGGCGTTGCGGCGGGTCAGCTCTTGGTGGAGAAGCGGTAGCCGGTGCCCCGCACGGTTTGTACCAGATTTTCGTACGCCTCACCCAGTGCCTTGCGCAGGCGACGGATGTGCACGTCGACGGTGCGCTCTTCTACGTAGACGTTGCCGCCCCAGACCTGGTCGAGCAACTGGCCGCGCGTGTAGGCGCGCTCCTGGTGGGTCATGAAGAACTGCAGCAGGCGGTATTCGGTGGGCCCCATCTCGGCGGGCTTGCCGTCGATGGTCACGCGGTGGCTGATCGGATCGAGCAGCAGGCCGCCGACTTCGATCGGCGCTTCGCTGTCGCTCGGGCCGGTGCGGCGCAGTACGGCTTTCAGGCGCGCGACCAGCTCGCGTGGCGAGAAGGGCTTGGTGATGTAGTCGTCGGCGCCGACTTCCAGGCCTTGGATCTTGTTGTCTTCCTCACCCTTGGCGGTGAGCATGATGATCGGGATGTCGCCGGTCAGCTCGTCGCGCTTCAGGCGTCGGGCCAGCTCGATGCCGGAGGTGCCGGGAAGCATCCAGTCGAGCAGGATGAGGTCTGGCTTGCGGTCGACGATGATGGCATGGGCCTGCTGCGAATTTTCCGCTTCCAGGCAGTCATAGCCGGCCATTTCCAATGCAACGGCGATCATCTCGCGGATCGGCGCTTCGTCGTCGACGATCAGGATGTTTCTGCCAACCATGCTCAAACCTCTCCCGGGAACGGTGTCTTGGCCCGCATTAGATAACGGAATTATTGCAGCTGTGTGACAGGGTGTTGGCCTTTCTGGCGACATTTGGTGACTGGGCTAGGCTTCATGAGGCCACTGCGGCGGCACCTGAATGCACTCCACCCCCGACACGACGGTGATTCCAATGACACGACATACGCTGAGCTGGATGGCCCTTTTTGCAGCGCTCGCGCTGCCGGGGGTAGCGTCTGCCCATCATGCGATGGAGAAGGACGGCCTGTGGGTCGATCACAACGGCATGACGCTCTATACCTTCGACAAGGACGCTGGCGGCAAGTCGATGTGCAATGGCGACTGCGCTACCAACTGGCCGCCGTTGCTGGTCAAGGCCGACGATGAGCCGGCCAAGGACAAGTGGACAGTGGTGATGCGCGATGATGGCAGCAAGCAGTGGGCCTATGACGGCAAGCCGCTGTACACCTTTATCAGGGACAAGAAAACCGGGGACAAGACCGGCGATGGCGTCAAGGACGTCTGGCATGTCGCCAAGCCTTAGCGGGTGACGCCCCTCTTGTGGAAGCGGGTTCACCCGCTCCCACACTGATTTTCAGCGCAGCGCGTAATCCAGCACCACACCCACGAAAATCAGCAGCCCCGCCCAATGGTTGTGCAGGAAAGCCTTGAAGCATGCCTCGCGGTCGAGCTTGCGCGTCGACCAGTACTCCCAGGCAAAGCACAGCGCCGCCGCCAACAACCCCAGGTGGAACCACATGCCCAGCTCGAAGCGGTTGCCCGCCAGCATCAGGCAGCCCAGCGACAGCACCTGCAAGGTCAGGATGATCGCCCGGTCGGCCTCGCCGAACAGGATGGCGGTGGATTTCACCCCGATCTTCAGGTCGTCGTCACGGTCGACCATCGCGTAGTAGGTGTCGAACGCCACCGTCCACAGCAGGTTGGCGATATACAGCAGCCATGCGGCTGCCGGAAGCTCACCGCCGGCGGCGGTGAAAGCCATGGGGATGCCCCAGGAATAGGCCGCGCCCAGTACGACCTGCGGGTAATAGGTGTAGCGCTTCATGAATGGGTAGCAGAACGCCAGGGCGACACCGCCGAATGACAGCCACACGGTGCTGGCATTGGTGCACAGCACCAGCAGGAAGCTTACTCCGGTAAGGACGGCGAACAGCGTCAGCGCCTCGCGCGGCGTGACCCGGCCACTGGCCAGCGGGCGGTCGGCGGTGCGCTTGACGTGGCCGTCGACCTTGCGGTCCGCGAAGTCGTTGATCGCACAGCCTGCAGCGCGCATGAACGTCACGCCCAGGGTAAAGATCAGTACGTTGGCCAAGCTCGGCGAGCCTTCGGCGGCGATCCACACGGCGCTCAGCGTCGGCCACAACAGCAGGTAGATGCCGATCGGGCGGTCCATACGGCTGAGCTGGATGAAGTCCCAGGCCCTTGGATGCAGGCGGTTGAACGACTTGAGCAGGTGCAGGTACATCAGCGCGTTTCCTCCTGGGCCGCTTGCCACATCGCTGGCAGGAACACTTCGGCCACCAGCAGCTCCAGGCCTTCGCGCTCGAAGCGCGAGCGCCGACCCCAGAGGCCTGCGCGGGCGATTTGCGCAGGCAACCAGGCCTGTGGATAACGGCACACCTCGATGGGCTGTCGGATGAACGCCTGGTCGCAGAACAGTAGCTCGCCCAGCGAGCGGCTGCCCAAGGTTTCAAGATCCAGGCCGCCGCGCTCCAGCGCCTTGCGGCTGGCGACGCTGCGGGCGAATACCCACGGTTGGCCGTGGCCACGCAAGAACACCTCGCGTACCCAGCCTTGCTCGCCCGAGGCCAGGCCCAGCGCCGCGCACTCGTCGTCGCGCAACGGCTGCCAGCCCTCGAACAGAGGGGTGACGCAGAAGTGATCGTCGGACAGGCGGGTCAGGCGGCGGGTCAGCGAGCCCTGGTCGAAGAGCCAGTCGAGGGTCGGCTGGTCGATATCGCCAGGCAATCGGGAGTACGTCAGCCACGCGGCAGCGGCTGCTTGCGGGGTTTCGTGCGGCACGTCGGTATGCTTGTTACAACCAGTGAGGCGGCGAGCTTAGCATGATTGCCCTGATTGCTTGCATACTGCTGGCAGGGCCGATACAAAGCCCCGGATCGCCGCAACCTACGGCCTTGTCCATTGCGAACAATAACGGCGGCACCTGTGAACCCGAGCCTGAACGAGGAAACCTACCCCATGAAGAAATGGCAATGCATTGTCTGCGGCCTGATCTACGACGAAGCCGAAGGCTGGCCGGACGACGGCATCGCCCCCGGCACCCGCTGGGAAGATGTGCCGGCAGACTGGCTGTGCCCCGACTGCGGGGTCGGCAAGAGCGACTTCGAAATGATCGCCATCGGCTGATCGTCCCCAAGCCCAACAGAGGAAGCATGGCATGACGTCCCCCGTGGTCATCATCGGTACCGGCCTTGCCGGCTACAACCTGGCCCGTGAGTTTCGCAAGCTCGACGCGCAAACCCCGCTGCTGCTGATTACTGCCGATGACGGACGCTCCTACTCCAAGCCAATGCTGTCCACCGGCTTCGCCAAGCACAAGGGCGCCGATGAGCTGAGCATGGCCGAACCGGGCGCAATGGCCGAGCAACTGAACGCCGAGATTCGCACCCACACGCGCATCAGCGGCATCGACCCAGGCCACAAGCGCCTGTGGATTGGCGAGGAAACCGTGCAGTACCGCGACCTGGTACTGGCCTGGGGCGCACAGACCGTGCAGGTGCCGGTCGAGGGCGACGCGGGCGACCTGGTGTTTCCGGTCAACGACCTGGAAGACTACGCACGCTTTCGCGCTGCCGCAGACGGCAAGCAGCGTGTGCTGATACTGGGCGCGGGGCTGATTGGTTGTGAGTTCGCCAACGACCTGACCCTGGGCGGTTACCAGGTCGAAGTGGTGGCGCCCTGTGAACAAGTGATGCCGACGCTGTTGCACCCGGCGGCTGCGCGTGCGGTGCAAGCGGGCCTGGAAGCGCTCGGCGTGCGCTTCCACCTGGGGCCGGTACTCAATCGCCTGCAACGTGCTTCCCAAGGCCTGGAGGCGCATTTGTCCGACGGCAGCGTCATCCCTTGCGACTTGGTAGTGTCAGCCATCGGCCTGCGCCCGCGCACCGACCTGGCGGCGGCGGCGGGCTTGCAGGTCAACCGCGGGGTTGTGGTCGACCGCCAGTTGCGCACCTCACATGACAATATCTTCGCCCTGGGCGACTGCGCCGAGGTGGATGGCATCAACCTGCTCTACGTCATGCCGTTGATGGCCTGTGCCCGGGCTTTGGCGCAGACCCTGTCGGGCAACCCCACGGCGGTGGCCTACGGGCCGATGCCGGTCACGGTGAAGACCCCCGCCTGCCCGCTGGTGGTCTCGCCACCGCCCTTGGGGCGCGAAGGCTCCTGGCGGGTGGAAGGCGAGGGCAGCGACCTCAAGGTGCTCTGCCACGACGCGGACGGCCAGCTGCTGGGCTATGCCCTGACTGGAGCTGGCGTGATGGAAAAGCTGGCTCTGAACAGGCAGTTGCCACCCATGATGGCGTAAATGCCTGGCTTTCTGTCGGATTTGTCTTGTTAATGTCGCGACAATGGCCACGCAGACACTGGCGCGCCCCCTGAGGGCGTGCCATTCTCACTTCCGTCTGCCGCAGATTAGAGCCTGCGGCGCCTTGAGCGCTGCTTTTAGCAGGCAGCACGGCATAACAACAAAAAATCCCGTCAAAGAGGCTTCACTATGCGTAAACCAGATCTCGCCGCCGTCATCGCCGAAAAGGCCGACCTGACCAAGGAGAAGGCCAACCAGGTGCTGAACGCGATTCTCGACAGCATCACCGGCGCCCTGGACAAGGACACGGTCACCCTGGTGGGCTTCGGCACCTTCGAGAAGCGTCATCGTGGCGCACGCACTGGCAAGAACCCGCAAACCGGTCAACCGGTGAAGATCAAGGCCAGCAATACCGTTGCCTTCAAGCCAGGCAAGAACCTTCGCGACTCGGTCAACGCGCCAGCTAAACCGGCCAAGAAGAAATGAACTGAATCCCAGTCACTCGAACGGGCGCCTTGTGCGCCCGTTGTGTTTTCTAGCGTCTTGAAAACACAAACCTGCAACGAACTTGCATTGAGCGTCCAATAGAAGGATAAACTGCGCGCTTTAGTCATTTTGCAATCGAGGCGCGTTGATGAAGTTCCGCTTTCTTCTCTGGGCCCTGGGCCTGTTGATGGCCAGGGCCAGCCGCAACAACCCGGCCTTTCAGCAACAGCTGCGCGACAAAGACCTGGTTTTCCAGATGCAGACGCTGGATGGCAAGGTGGCCCGGCATTTCACCGTCAGTGGCGAACGCATCAGCAGCAAGGGTGGTGTGCACCCGCAACCGGCGTTTGCGATCGCGTTCAAGGATGCAGGCTTTGGCTTCGCCACCCTGCAGGCCAGCAACAAGCAGCTCGCCTTCATGCAGGGGATCCAGGACAAGAACATCCAGATCAAGGGCAACCCAGCGCTGGTGATCTGGTTCCAGGGCTTGATGAAGTACCTGAAGCCAAAGAAGAAGAAAGCTTGATAAAAAACAGGGGCCACGATGCGGCCCCTTTGTTCAGTGCGGGCTTTGGAACTGCGAGGCCAGTTCGCGCAGCAGCGCTTCGGCCTCCAGCACCTTGCTTACCACCTCTTCGGCCTTCTCGCGGGTAAGCCCCAGGCGTTCGAGCAGCGAATCGGGAATCACCTCCTGCGGGCCCGAGCCAATGCCCCGCAGCCGCAGCAGTTGGGTGGCCAGGCACACCAGGTTCGGGTAGACCGCATGTTCGCCCTGGTAGTCCGGGTCGTGCTGGAAGCGCAGTGCGGCGGACAGCTCTTCAGGCATGTCCCAGAGCTTCATCAACCAGGCACCGATCTGTTCACGGCTGATGCCCAGCAGGTGCTGTTCCACATAGCTGTGGTACAGGTGCGGGTTGACCTCCAGATGGCGGCAGATCAGCGAGAAGTGTGGCGGGAACACGTGGGCCAGCAGCAGGTAGCCGAAGTTGTGCAGTAGGCCGGCCAGATAGGTCAGGCCCGCTTCGGGACGTTCGGCACGTGGCATGGCGCGGGTCAGCCCTTCGATCACCGCAGCGGTGTAGATGGACTGCTGCCAGTAAGGCGTTGCCTGCTGCGGGTGGTCCTTGGGCAGGCTCAGGGTCTTGCCCAAGGCCAGGCCCAGGGCCAGATTGATGACCAGGTCGAAGCCCAGCACACGGACGATGGCATCTTCTACCGAGCGGATCCTGCCCGGCGAGGCATAGTAGGGCGATGCCGCCCAGCTGACGACCTGCGCGGCCAGCGCCGGGTCGGTTTCCACGACGCCGGTGATGTCGTCGATACTGGCGTTGGGGTCGACCCTTAGCTTGATGATTTTCTGCGCGGTGTCGGCTAGTGGCGGGATCTCGATGGTCTCTTCCAGGCGCTTCTGGATACGCCGCGCCGTGAAGGCTTGCACCGCATTGGAAATTTCCTGGGTATCGTCGTGTGGGCGATCCAGATTGCGCTTGATGCTCTCGACTTCCAGGCCAAAGCTGCTGGAGCTGGCCTTGTTCAGCATGCGCTTGAACGCATCGCGCTCGATTTCCAGCAGCAGGCCCGTCTCGCCGGAGTCGATCAGCACCTGGTCTGCCTTGAGCAGGCTGGCTTCATACTGGCAGGGCGAACTGGTCAGGGCAGGAATGCCGGGCAAGGTCTTGAGCGCGTGCTTGTCGAGCATCTGCTTGAGCCGCGCCAGAGGCACGGCCTTCAGTTTGCGCCCGGTCAATTCCTCGAGGCGATTGAGGTCCAGCAGCTGGCTCTGTGGGAACAGCACCATGAGCGCGCCGATTTCATCGTCCAGCAAGATCGCCTGAACGCGCGAGGCGGCCGGCAACAGCGGGTGCTCCAGCACTTCGCGGTAGGCGACACCAAGCTTTTCGAGCATCAGCCGGATGACCGACGGTACGTGCGGGGTTGCAGTGTCCAGGGCCACTTCAGTCATGGTCTGTGTCCAGTTCTTCTTTTGAACGCGAAGTATAACCATCCCAAGGCGCAAGCTGGATCCCTTATGGGACCAGCGTCACACTTGGCCATATTGCTGGCCGTGCCGCAACCAGCGGTCGAGTAGTGGGCTGACGTGATCCGGCCAGCGCGCCAGCAGCGCTTGGGCGGCGTCGCGCACGGCCGGCAGCAGGTCGGCGTCGCGCATCAGGTCGGCCACCTTGAATTGCAGCAGGCCGGTCTGGCGGGTGCCGAGCATTTCGCCAGGGCCGCGCAGTTCCAGGTCTTTCTCGGCGATCACGAAACCGTCGTTGGTTTCGCGCATGATCCCCAAGCGTTCGCGTCCAATCTGCGACAAAGGTGGATGATAAAGCAGTACGCAATGGCTCGCAGCGCTGCCTCGGCCAACCCGGCCGCGCAACTGGTGCAACTGCGCCAGGCCAAGGCGTTCGGGGTTCTCGATGATCATCAGGCTGGCGTTGGGAACGTCCACCCCCACCTCGATCACGGTGGTAGCGACCAGCAATTGCAGGTGCCCGGCCTTGAACTCGGCCATCACGGCGGCTTTCTCGGCAGGCTTCATGCGGCCGTGGATCAGCCCTACGCGCAGTTCGCCCAAGGCGCTGCCCAGCTCCTCGAAGGTACTTTCGGCAGCCTGGCAGGTCAGTTCCTCGGATTCTTCGATCAAGGTGCACACCCAATAGGCCTGGCGCCCTTCGGCGCACGCCGCGCGCACCCGCTCGACCACCTCGAAGCGCCGGCTGTCGGCGACCAGCACGGTGTTCACCGGGGTTCGGCCTGGGGGCAGCTCGTCGAGGATGGAGGTGTCGAGGTCGGCGTATGCACTCATTGCCAGGGTGCGTGGGATGGGGGTGGCGGTCATGATCAGCTGGTGCGGGCACAGCACACCGTCTACGCCCTTCTGGCGCAACGCCAGGCGCTGCTGTACGCCGAAGCGGTGCTGCTCGTCGATGATCGCCAGGGCCAGGCGCTGGAACTTTACTTCGTCCTGGAACAGCGCGTGGGTGCCGACCACCATCGGTACGCCACTTGCGATCTGTTCCAGAGCACTGGCGCGGGCCTTGCCCTTGAGCTTGCCGGCGAGCCAGGCGACCTCGATGCCCAGCGGTTCGAGCCAGCGCTTGAAGGTGATGTAATGCTGTTCGGCGAGGATTTCGGTCGGTGCCATCAGCGCCACCTGGTAGCCGGCCTCCAGGGCCTGCAAGGCGGCAAGGGCGGCGACCACGGTCTTGCCGGCGCCTACGTCGCCCTGCACCAGGCGCATCATCGGTTCTGGCTGGCTGAGGTCGTAGGCGATTTCGTTGCCAACCCGCTGCTGGGCGCCGGTGGGCTGGAAGCCGAGGTTGGCCAGGTACTGCGCAGGCAGGCGGCTGGCCTTGGGCAGCAGGGGCGCGCGCAAGCTGCGCTGGCTCTCGCGCAGGCGCTGCTGGGAGAGCTGGTGGGTCAGCAGTTCTTCGAAGGCAAGACGGTGTTGCGCCCAATGCTGGCCTTCGGCGAGTTCATCGAGGTCGGCATCGGGCGGCGGGTTGTGCAGGTAGCGGATGGCGTCGTCCAGCGGCGCCAGGTGGTAGTCGCGGGCCAGCTCATCGGGCAGCCAGTCGGGCAGGCTGCGTGGGCCGAGCATGCCCAGGCTCTGCTGGCACAGTAGGCGCAGGCGCTGCTGGGTGAGGCCCTCGGTGGTCGGGTAGATAGGCGTGAGCGTTTGCTCGACCGGCGGTGCTGGCTCGCTGCCGTTGAGGGCGCGGTACTCCGGATGGTAGATCTCCAGCCCAGAGGCACCGGGGCGCGCCTCCCCGTAGCAGCGCAGGTGGGTGCCGCGCTTGAGGCCTTCCTTCTGCGCATTGCTGAAATGATAGAAGCGCAGGCTCAGCACGCCGCTACCATCACCCAGGCGCACCACCAGACTGCGGCGCTTGCCCATGGTGACGTCGGCACCACTGACGACACCCTCGATCACCGCGTCCTGGCCGGGGCGCAGCTGGCCGATGGGTACCACGCGGGTGCGATCCTGGTAGCGCAGCGGCAGGTGGAAGAGCAGATCCTGCAGGTTCTCCAGGCCGACCTTGGCGAGTTTCTCCGCCATGGCCTCGCCCACCCCCTTGAGCTCGGTGACCGGTACCCTCGACAGCTCGGTCATGGGCTCAGGCCGGTTGTTCCACGGGCGCCTTGGCCACCGAGCACAGGCGAATCGAGTCAGCGAGGATCTCGATGGCTTTCGGCCGCGGGAAGCTGGCGCGCCAGGCGATGGCCACGGTGCGGAATGGCGCAGGCGGCGTCAGCGGGCGAACTTCGATCACACCGGGCGCGTAGTGGTGGCTGTGCACGGCCGACAGCGGCAGGATCGACACCCCCAGGCCCGAGGCGACCATGTGGCGGATGGTCTCCAGCGAACTGGACTCAACCGTGGTGTGCTTGGCGCTCTCACTGCCTTTGTTCAGCGTGGGGCAGGCCTCCAGCACCTGGTCACGGAAGCAGTGACCTTCGCCCAGCAACAGCAGGCTCTTGTCGTTTAGCATGCCGGTGTCGATGGTGGCTCGCGCGGTCCAGGGATGGTCGCTGGGCATCAGGGCGCAGAACGGCTCGTCGTACAGTGGCAGGGTGAGCACGTCCGCTTCGTTGAAGGGCAGTGCGATGATTACTGCATCGAGTTCGCCGTTGCGCAGCTTTTCACGCAGCACATGGGTAAAGTTTTCCTCGATGTACAGCGGCATCTGCGGCGCCACGCGGTGCAGTTGCGGGATCAGGTGGGGGAACAGGTAGGGGCCGACGGTATAGATGGCACCGACCTTGAGCGGCGCGGTGAGCTGGTTCTTGCCAGCCTGTGCCAGTTCACGGATGCCTTGGGCCTGTTCAAGGACCTTCTGCGCCTGGGCGACGATGCTTTCGCCGACCGGGGTCAGGCGCACGGCGCTCTTGCTGCGCTCGAAGATCAATACGCCCAGCTCGTCCTCAAGCTTCTTCACACCGACCGACAGGGTCGGCTGGCTGACGTGGCAACGCTCGGCGGCATGGCCGAAGTGCTGCTCCTGGGCGAGCGTGACGATATAACGGAGTTCTGTGAGGGTCATAACGTGCGTCCATGAAGTTGCGGGCCCAGCATAGCGGGTGCAATCGATAGACGCACGTTATCAGACTTGCCGTTTTGTGACAGAAGCAAAGTTGTCAGCGTTTATCCAGCGAGTAGACGAACGGTGCAACCACTTCGATGGTGCCGTTGTTCAGCAATTCCGCCGGTGGCTTCGGTACGGTCCCGGCCCGGCGGATCATCTCCAGCGTGGCGCGGTCCAGTGCAGCGCTGCCGGAGCCTCCCGCCAACGCATACGATAGGACCTTGCCTTCGGCGTCGACCACGAAGCGCAACCGGTTGATGCCCTGTAGGCCACGACGGCGTGCGTCGTCCGGATACTTCTTGTACTTCGCCAGGTGGCGCAGCAGGTCGCTCTGCCAGCTGGGCAGGGCATTGCTGCTGGCCGCGATGCTCGGCGCCGGGGCCGCGGATTTCTCCGGAGGGCGGTTGCTTGGCGGCGTGTCGGCGACTTCTTCCTTGGAAGGTGGCTCGTCCTTCGGCGGCTCAGGCTTCTTCTCAGGCTTGGGCGGCTGTGGCTTGGGCTTGGGGTTCGGCTTGGCGATGGCGATTTTCGGTTTCGGCGCCTCCACGAGCTTTGGCAGCGGCGGTTCTTCGACCGGTGCCGGCGGTGGTGGGACGACCTTGGGCGGTGGTGGTGGCGCAGGCTCAGGCAACGGTGCCAGCTCGACCATCATCGCTGCCGGGGGCAGTTCGATGGCTTGCGGCACCGACCAATTGAGCGTCAGCAGCACGGCGACGGCATGCAATGCCAATACGATCGCCAGGCTGGTGCTGTAGCGCGCCAGGTTGGAGCGCGTCTTCGTCATTTCTTGGCTGCCGTCTCGAGACCGACCAGGCCGACCTTCAGGTAGCCCGCGGCACGCATGGTGTTCATCACTTCCATCAGGTCGCCGTAGTCAACGCCCTTGTCGGCCTGGAAGAAGATGGTCGTTTCCTTGTCGCCCTTGGTCTTGGCGTCGAGCATGGCGCCGAGCTGTTCGCGTTGCGCCACTGCGTCGTCGCCGACGTAGAGCATCTTGTCGGCCTTGACGCTGACGAACACCGGCTTCTCGGGCCTCGGCGCGGGCTTGGCGCTCGAGGCCGGCAGGTCGACCTTGATGTCGACGGTGGCCAGGGGCGCGGCAACCATGAAGATGATCAGCAGTACCAGCATCACGTCGATGAACGGCGTGACGTTGATTTCGTGGTTTTCGGCGAGGTCGTCGCCACCTTCGTTGAGATGCAGGCCCATGGCTTACCCCACTTTCACCATGTGCGGGGCGGCGCGTTCGCCAGCCTGGTGGTCCAGGTCACGGCTGACCAGCAGCAGTACCTGGGCCGAAGCGTCGGAGACCTGCGCCTTGTAGCCTGCGATGGAGCGGGCGAAGACGTTGTAGATGACCACGGCCGGGATCGCTGCGACCAGGCCCAGGGCGGTGGCCAGCAGGGCCTCGGCGATACCGGGGGCGACCACCGCCAGGTTGGTGGTCTGGGTCTTGGCGATGCCGATGAAGCTGTTCATGATGCCCCACACGGTACCGAACAGGCCCACGAATGGCGCGGTGGAACCAATGGTGGCGAGCATGCCGGTGCCAGTGCTCATGCTGCGACCGCTGGCCGCCACCAGGCGCTCCAGGCGGAAACTCACGCGCTCCTTGATGCCTTCTTTCTCGCGGGTGTTGGCCGAAAGGCGCATTTCCTCGAGGGCGTCGTGTACCAGGGTGTGGGCCAGGGTGCCTTGCTTGTTGGTGACGTCGCTGGCTTCTTTCAGGCTGGCGGACTTCTTCAGCAGGGCGATCTCGCCGCGCAGGCGACGCTTGGCGCCCAGTAGCTCGAAGCCTTTGGCGATCCAGATGGTCCAGGTGATGATCGAGGCGATGACCAGGCCGATCATCACGGCCTTCACCACGATATCGGCGTTCTGGTACATGCCCCACGGGGACAGGTCGTGGGCCATGCCCAGGGTGGTGTCCTCGACCAGCGCTTCGACGTTGTCGCCTACCGGAGCCTGTGCGCCTGCTGGCGCAGTGGCGCCGGCGGTCGGCTGTTCGGTGCCTGGTGCCGCCGGGGTGGCCGCAGCTGCTGGAGCAGTGGCGGCGGCAGGCGCAGTGGCGCCATTGGCGGCGGGCTCTTCAGCCATGGCGGCCGGGGCCAGCACCAGGCTGAACATCAGCGCGGCAATGGCGCGCCAGGCGCGCGACGTGGTTGGCGAAGCGGAAGGTTGAGTACGAGTCATGCTGGCCGGACCTGATGAAGAAAAGAAAGTAGTGTTCTCCACGGCCTCGAGGTGGGCCGAGAACTGACAGTGCGGCATTATTGCAAGTAATTCTTGTTAACAGAAGTAATAATGTTGCTTTTTTTCCCTACGTGCTTGCCGTTTATCGTCTAGCGCGCCTCGCCGAGCCTGCGCAGGAAGTCGATGAACACGCGCAGCTTTCCCGACGTCATCGTTCGGGTCGGGTAGTAAAGATAGAACGATTCCGACGGCGGAGAGTACGCTTCGAGCACCGGTACCAGCTCGCCTGCCTCGCTTGGTCGGCCCGGACTCGCGAGAGGCGGCAGAGGTTGCGCAGGTATTCTGGCGCTTGCACGCACAACCTGCCGGGCAATGGTCGAACGAAGCCATCTACGCATAGGGCGCAGCCTGCGGAAAGCAAAAATCGCTTCGCTGTAGAGACGAAACTGCCGCAGAATTTCCCATGGTTTTCGGCAATGGAGTTTCGTGATGTCTGGTTTATCGGCGTTGATCGTCGGCTGCGGGGATGTCGGCGGTCGCCTGGCGCGTCGCCTGCTTGCAAAGGGCTGGCGGGTATCGGGGTTGCGGCGTTCGGTCGAGCAATTGCCGGAGGGTGTGTATCCGGTGGCGGCGGATTTGAGCGAGCCCGGCATCCCTGCCGCATGGCCTGGGCAGGCGCCGGACTACCTGGTGTATTGCGTGGCGGCCAGCCAGCACGACGAGGCAGGTTACCTGTCAGCCTACGTGCAAGGGCTGGGCAATGTGCTGGCTTGGCTTGCGCAGAAGGGCCAGCGCCCGCGTCGTCTGCTGTTCGTTTCCAGCAGCAGCGTCTATGCGCAGCAGGGCGGCGAATGGGTCGAAGAAGACGCGCCAACCGTGCCTGAAGGCTATTCGGGGCGGGTGATGCTCGAAGCCGAGCAATTGGCACTGCACAGTGGCATCCCTGCGAGCGTGGTTCGCCTTACCGGGATCTACGGCCCTGGCCGTGAGTGGCTGCTCAGCCAGGTGCGCCAGGGCTATCGCGTTGCTGAAGAGCCACCGCTGTACGGCAATCGCATCCATGCCGAGGATGCCGCGGGATTACTGGCGTTCCTGCTCCAGGCAGATGCCGATGGCGTGGCTTTGGACGACTGCTACATCGGCGTGGATGACGACCCTGCGCCATTGGCCGAGGTTGTGGCCTGGCTGCGTGCGTACCTGGGCGTCACTGAATGGTCGGACCAGCAGCGGGTTCGGCGCACGGGCAGCAAGCGTTGCAGCAATGCCCGCGCACGGGCATTGGGCTGGGCGCCGCAGTATGCGAGCTACAAGGAAGGCTACGCGGCGATTCTGAAAGGACGAGGCTGATCCGCGCTGTATGGCAGCGGATCTGCCGGTGGTCGCGGGCGAGCCCGCTCCTACAGGTTCAGCGCCGTCCTTGTAGAAGCGAGCTTGCCCATGAGCACGGCAAAGTCGGTGCCATGCAGCGCGGTGTTGCCTTTTCCGGCGGTCAGTCCTTTTCCAGCACCCACTGCCGCGCGCCTGGCGCCAGCTGCGGCATCTCATCCGGCTGTGCGGTGTTCTGCGCCTGGAAGATCTCCAGCTTGTCGCCATCGCGCTTGAAGATCCACGGCGCACCGCGCTGGTTGCGCTCCAGCCACAGGCTGTCGTTGCCCGCGCCCATGGTCGCGCAATCGCCTGCCAGGCACAGGGCATAGCGGTCCGGGCCGGGCAGGCCGCTGACGTTGCCGTTGTCGGTAAAGCGCACGATGGCGCCTTGGCCCTGGCCTTCTACGATCTTCCAGTCGCCGCCCAGGTAGGCTTTGTACAAGGCTTTCTCGAAGGTGCCGCCCAGTGGCGTGTTGCTCGCAGGTTGCGGTTCGCTGCGCGCGAAGACCTGCTTGGCGCCGGACTGGCTGGTGGCCTCCAGCGCCTTGCCGTCGAGCGTCAGCTGCTCGGTTTGGCCGCCTGCGAAGTTGGCTTGCCATTGGTCCTCTGACGCAACCAGGCTGCCGTCAGCGGCTTCGAAACCATTGCTGTAGCTGGCTTGCTGGCTGGCGGTATCGATTTTCCATTCCAGTACCGGGCCGTGCTCGCTCAGGGCCTGGCGCAGGCTGGTGCCCTTGGCGGCGGCATCGATGGCCGCCTGGTTGATCCAGGTGCCGTTGTAATCTTCGGGTTTGTGGCTGGCGCAGCCGCCCAGGAACAGGGCTGCCAGCGCGAGAGGCAGGGCATGACGCATGGTGGGAAACCTTGAGACAGGGAAACGGCGGGCGCAAAGCCCGCCACGGGCATCACTCGAGGACGAGGATGGCGTCCATTTCGACCTGAGCGCCCTTGGGCAGGGCGGCAACGCCGATCGCGGCGCGGGCCGGGTAGGGCTGCTCGAAGTAGCGGCCCATGACCTCGTTGACCTTGGCGAAGTGGCTCAGGTCGGTGAGGAAGATGTTCAGCTTGACGATATCCTTGAACGAACCGCCAGCGGCTTCGGCCACCGACTTGAGGTTCTCGAAGACCTGCACGGTCTGCGCCTCGAAGCCTTCGACCAGTTCCATGGTCTTGGGGTCCAGCGGGATCTGGCCCGACATGTACACGGTGTTGCCAGCCTTGATCGCCTGGGAGTAGGTACCGATGGCGGCGGGGGCCTTGTCGCTGTTGATGACGGTCTTGGTCATGTTGACTCCTTGCGGTTGACGGGACTACGCACGCATGCGGGTGATGCGGACCACGCCGGTCAAGGTGCGCAGCTTCTTGATCACGCGGGCCAGGTGCACGCGGTCGCGTACGCTGACCACCAGTTGGACCACGCTGACACGACCGTCGCGCTCGTCCATGCTGATCTTCTCGATGTTGCCGTCGGCGGCGTTCACGCTGCTGGCCAGCAGTGCGATCAGGCCGCGCTGGTGTTCCAGCTCGACGCGCAGTTCGACGTTGAACTCGCCGGTGACATCCTTTGCCCAGGAAAGCTGCACGCATTTTTCCGGGTTATGGCGGATTTCACTGATGTTGCGACAGTCTTCAAGGTGCACGACCATGCCCTTGCCTGCCGACAGGTGGCCGACGATCGGGTCGCCCGGGATCGGCGTGCAGCACTTGGCGTAGCTGAGCACCAGCCCTTCGGTGCCGCGGATGGCCAGCGGGCCTTCCGGGCTCGGCAACTGCTCGCCCTCGGCAGACAACAGGCGACGTGCGACCACGTAGGCCATGCGGTTGCCCAGGCCGATGTCCTCGAGCAGGTCTTCGACCAGTTCCAGGCGGTATTCGTCGAGGATCGACTGGATGCGCTCCTGGGGGATCTTCTCCAGGCTGCTGTCGAAGCCGGTCAGCACCTTGTTCAGCAGGCGTTCGCCGAGGCTGATCGACTCGGAACGGCGCTGTTGCTTGAGGGCGTGGCGGATGTGCGTGCGTGCCTTGCCGGTGACCACGAAGTTGAGCCAGGCCGGGTTCGGGCGGGCGCCGGGTGCACTGACGATCTCGACCGTCGAGCCGCTTTGCAGCGGTTCGGACAACGGTGCCAGGCGTCGGTTGATGCGGCAGGCGATGCAACTGTTGCCGACGTCGGTGTGTACCGCGTAGGCGAAGTCGACGGCCGTGGAGCCTTTGGGCAGCTCCATGATCCGGCCCTTGGGCGTGAACACGTAGACCTCGTCCGGGAACAGGTCGATCTTTACGCTTTCGATGAATTCCAGCGAATTGCCGGCGCGTTGCTGCAGCTCGAGGATGCCCTTGACCCACTGGCGGGCACGGGCGTGGCTGCCCTTGGGCTGTTCGTCCTCGTTGGACTTGTACAGCCAGTGCGCGGCGATGCCATTGTTGGCCAGCTCTTCCATCTCGCGGGTGCGGATCTGGATTTCGATGGGCACGCCGTGCATGCCGAACAACGTGGTGTGCAACGACTGGTAGCCGTTGGCCTTGGGAATTGCGATGTAGTCCTTGAAGCGGCCCGGCAGCGGCTTGTACAGGTTGTGCACGGCACCCAGCACCCGGTAGCAGGTGTCGACCTTGTCGACGACGATGCGGAAGGCATACACGTCCATGATCTCGTTGAAGGCACGGCGCTTGCCGCGCATCTTCTTGTAGATGCCATAAAGGTGTTTCTGGCGGCCGCTGACCTCGCCTTCGATGCCATCTGCCGCCAGGCAGTTGACCAGGGAATGCTCGATCTTGGTGACGATTTCCTTGCGGTTGCCCCGAGCACTTTTAACCGCGCGGTTGATGAGCGAGGAGCGCATCGGGTGCATGGCCTTGAAGCCAAGGTCTTCGAACTCCACGCGCACCGTGTGCATGCCAAGGCGGTTGGCGATGGGGGCGTAGATTTCCAGGGTTTCCTTGGCGATGCGCCGACGTTTCTCGCCGGACAGCACTTCCAGAGTGCGCATGTTATGCAGGCGGTCGGCCAGCTTGACCAGGATCACGCGAATGTCGCGGGCCATGGCCATGGCCATTTTCTGGAAGTTCTCGGCTTGCGCCTCGGCCTTGGTCTCGAAGTTCATCTGGGTCAGCTTGCTGACCCCGTCGACCAGCTCGGCGACGGTTTCACCGAATTGCTGGCTCAAGGCTTCCTTGGCGATGCCGGTGTCCTCGATCACGTCGTGCAGCATGGCGGCCATCAGGCTCTGATGGTCCATGTGCATGTCGGCGAGGATGCTGGCAACTGCCAGAGGGTGGGTCACGTAGGGCTCGCCGCTGCGGCGGCGCTGCCCATCGTGGGCCTGTTCGGCGTAGAAGTAGGCGCGGCGGACCAGGTTGACCTGCTCCGGGCCTAGATAGGTCGACAGTCGTTCGGCGAGGGTTTCTATACCCGGCATGGCTTCACCTCCTGCCGAGGCAGAGGGCCTTGTGCCGCACGACGTCGACTAGGCTTTGTACGAAAAGGGCCTGCGTGGCGACCCTGCTGCGTTGAAAACAGGCTCGGAATGCTCATTTGCAACCCGCAAACTCCGCTTCCTCGCCTGTTTTCGCCTTGCAGGATCGCCGCTCGGCGACTTTTCGTACAAACCCTGGGCATGAATCAGACAGCCTCGTTGTTTTCGTCCTCGAACGCAGCGAACACCGGATCCTCGGTGACGATCTCTTCGGCGGCGATGAACTCAGGGGTGACGATACCTTCGGCGATTTCACGCAGGGCAACCACGGTAGGCTTGTCGTTTTCCCATGCCACGCGCGGTTCCTTGCCGCCGGTGGCCAGCTGACGGGCGCGCTTGGTCGAGAGCATGACCAGCTCGAAGCGGTTATCCACGTGTTCCAGGCAGTCTTCAACAGTTACGCGGGCCATGGTCTTCCTCAGTAGCAAATGCGGTAGGCGTGCAGCCCTAAATGGGCAGGCGGACTCGATAGTTTAAAAAATCACCAGCCAATAGGGAAGGGTTGTTTTGTCGGGAGCCATCACAGGCCTCAATAACGATAAACCACCCGCAGCCGCGGGCTTGCCCGCGAACCAGGCCCTGCGGTGTGTGGCACCGGCTGCGCCGGTATTCTCGGGCGAGCCCCGCTTCTACAGGCGTTGCGCCGTTTCTACGATCAGCTCAACGCGACATCGCCTCGCGCAAGCGCGGGGTCAGTTCCTCGAACAGCGTTTGCACAGAGCGCAGGGCGCGGCAATCCGGCCGTGTCAGCAGCCACAATTGGGTATCGCAGCCCGGCAGCGCGCCGCTCAATGCTTCTACCCCCTCCAGCCCATGCACCATGTAGTCGGGCAGTGCGGCCACGCCCATGCCGGTACTCACCAGTTGGGCGATGGTCGACATGCCGCTGCACTGGTAGCGCGGGCTCAGGCCTGGGTGGTGCTGGTTGCGCCAGACCACGGTGGGGTGGTCCTGCATCGAGTCGTCGGGGGCGATCCACGGCACGCTGCCCGGCGCCTCGGTCACACGCTGGCGAAATTCGGGCACCCCGCAGATCACATAGGAGGTCGAGCCCAGGCAGCGGCCTACCAGGTGTTCTGGTGGCGTGTTGGTCAGGCGCAGGGCGATGTCGGCGTCGCGGCGGCTGAGGTTGGCGAAGGTGTTGGAGGTGCCCATCTCCAGCGACAGCGCCGGGTAGTTCGGCATGAAGCCGGCCAGGGCCGGCAGCAGCAGGCTGTGCATCACCGCTTCGGTGCAGGTCAGGCGTACCGTGCCGCTCACCACTTGTTCGCCGCTGGTCAGCGCGATGCGCGCGGCATCGAGCGCCTGCTCGGCGCGCTCGGCCTGCTCGGCGAGAGCCTGGGCGGTGTCGGTCGGCAGGTAGCCCTTGCGGCTTTTCACGAACAGCGCTGTGCCTAACGCCGACTCGAGGCGGCGGATCGAGCGGAACACCGTGGAAACATCGACTTTGAGCAGTTCGGCGGCCTTGGCCAGGGAGCGACCACGCTCCAGGGCGAGCACGAGGGAGAGGTCGGCGTGGTTGATCTGATATTGCATGGGTGCACGCTCTGCTTGCCGAAATGCCAATGTCTGTTGCACGAAAGCCCATTTTATAGTGGAAAGGCCTAAGGGAATCAATGCATCCATTGGGGCAACTCCCCCACGATGGGACAGTGAAAAGAACAACAGCAGCACCATCGTCGCCCCTGGGGCGTCAGTCGTATCCCCACATCGCCGCTTCGAAGCAAAGGATGTACAGCCATGACGTCGGTTTCCCCGTGCGCCAGCTCCTCCCGCGAGATGAATGCCTTCCTGCAAGCCCACCCGGATACCCAGTTCGTCGACCTGCTGATTTCCGACATGAATGGTGTCGTGCGCGGCAAGCGCATCGAGCGCGCGAGCCTGCACAAGGTCTATGAGAAGGGCATCAACCTGCCGGCCTCGCTGTTCGCCCTGGACATCAATGGCTCGACGGTCGAAAGCACCGGCCTGGGCTTGGACATCGGCGATGCCGACCGAATCTGTCATCCGATTCCCGACACGTTGTGCGATGAGCCTTGGCAGAAACGCCCCACCGCACAGCTGCTGATGACCATGCACGAGCTCGACGGCACGCCATTCTTCGCCGACCCCCGCGAAGTGCTGCGCCAGGTGGTAGCCCGGTTCGATGCCTTGGGTCTGCAGGTATGCGCGGCATTCGAGCTGGAGTTCTACCTGATCGACCAGGACAACCTCAACGGCCGTCCACAGCCGCCGCGCTCGCCGATTTCCGGCAAGCGCCCGCAGTCGACCCAGGTGTACCTGATCGACGACCTCGACGAATATGCCGAGTGCCTGCAAGACATGCTCGAAGCAGCCAAGGAGCAGGGCCTGCCGGCCGATGCCATCGTCAAGGAAAGCGCCCCGGCGCAGTTCGAGGTGAACCTGCACCACGTCGCCGACCCGCTTAAAGCGTGCGACTACGCGATTTTGCTCAAGCGCCTGGTGAAGAACATCGCCTACGACCATGAGATGGACTCCACCTTCATGGCCAAGCCTTACCCGGGCCAGGCGGGCAATGGCCTGCACGTGCACATCTCGCTGCTCGACAAGCAAACCGGCAAGAACATCTTCGCAAGCGACGACCCGCTGCAAAGCGAGGCCCTGCGCCATGCCATTGGCGGGGCGCTGCAAACCATGCCGGCATCCATGGCCTTCCTCTGCCCGAACGTCAACTCGTACCGCCGCTTCGGCGCCCAGTTCTATGTGCCCAACGCGCCGAGCTGGGGCCTGGACAACCGCACCGTGGCCCTGCGCGTACCTACCGACAGCAGCGACAACGTGCGCATCGAGCATCGCGTGGCCGGTGCAGATGCCAACCCTTACCTGATGCTCGCGGCCATCCTCGCCGGTATCCATCACGGCCTGAGTAACAAGGTCGAGCCGGACGCGCCGATCGAGGGCAACGCCTACGAGCAACTGGAGCAGAGCCTGCCGAACAACCTACGTGACGCGCTGCGTGCGTTGGACGACAGCGAAGTGCTGAACCAGTACATCAGCCCGGACTACATCGACATCTTCGTCGCCTGCAAGGAAAGCGAGCTGGCCGAGTTCGAGGTGTCTATTTCCGACCTCGAGTACAACTGGTACCTGCACACGGTGTAGGTCGTGTGACTCGAAGGGGGCGTTCTTCCGCCTTTTGGCTGATTTGCCTTCAAATGTCGTTCCGCATCATTACAATGGCGCCCCCAAACGTCGATGGCAGCGTGTAACCAACGGGTACCGGAGAAGTGCCCGGAAGCAGCTTTCAATGAGTGAAAGCGGCCTTTCCCGGAAGGCCTGTGAAAAAACAATACCAATAGCAACGGCACGATTACTCATGAGCGAATACACAGAAGCCGGCCGCCCACCCGATGTGGCAGCCGACTCGGGCAACACCAAGGGTGCCAGCAAAGGCCTGGCAAAAGGCCGCCTGGGCCTGCTGGCCAGCGTGGTGCTGGGCATCTCCACCATCGCCCCGGTCTACACCCTGACCGGCGCCCTCGGTCCAACCGTGCGCGAAGTCGGCGCACACCTGCCGGCGGTGTTCATCGTTGGTTTCCTGCCGATGCTGCTGGTTGCCCTGGGCTACCGCGAGCTGAACTCGGCGGAGCCGGACAGCGGCACCTCCTTTACCTGGTCGGCGCGTGCCTTCGGGCCAATGATCGGCTGGATCGGCGGTTGGGGGCTGGTGGTCGCCACTACCATCGTGCTGTCAAACCTGGCCGGGGTGGCCGTCGATTTCTTCTACCTGTTCCTCGGGCAGATTACCGGGCACCACGACCTGGCGAGGCTGGCGGACAACCTGTTGATCAACATCACCACCTGCTGTGCGTTCATCGCCTTGGCGGTGTGGATCTGTTGCCGTGGCATGAGCACCACAATGAGCGTGCAATACGGCCTAGTGGCCCTGCAGCTGTTGGTGCTGATCGGCTTTGGCTTCGCCGCGTTCGGCGAAACCACCGCGCCGCCGCCGCTGGCGTTCGATTTCGCCTGGTTCAACCCGTTTGGCGTCGAGTCGTTCTCGGCGTTTGCGGCGGGCCTTTCGCTGTCGATCTTCATCTTCTGGGGCTGGGACGTGTGCCTGACCGTCAGCGAAGAGTCCATTGGCAGCGATGAAGTGCCGGGCAAGGCCGCTACCTGGACGGTGCTGCTGATTCTCGGCATCTACCTGTTTACCGCGATCGCCACCTTGCAGTTCGCGGGCGTCAGCGACATTGGCCTGGGCCTGGGCAACCCGGATATCCAGGAGAACGTCTTCGCTCACCTGGCAGGCCCGGTGATGGGGCCGCTCGCGATCCTGATGTCCATCGCGGTGCTGGCCAGTACCGCAGCGTCGTTGCAGTCGACCTTTGTTTCGCCTGCGCGCACTCTGCTTGCAATGGGCTACTACGGCGCTGTGCCGCAGCGCTTTGCCAGCGTCTGCCCGCGCTCGCAGACGCCACGCTACGCGACCATCTGCGCGGGCGTGGCGGCGGGCCTGTTCTACGTGACCATGCGTACCCTGAGCGAGAACGTGCTGGCCGACACCATCACCGCGCTGGGCATGATGATCTGCTTCTACTACTCGCTGACTGCGTTCGCCTGCGTGTGGTACTTCCGCCGCAGCCTGTTCGACAGCATGCGGCATTTCCTGATGCGCGGCCTTTGCCCGCTGGCCGGTGGGGCCATCCTGTCGGTGATCTTCGTGCGCACGGCGATCGACAGCGCCTCGCCCGATTTCGGCAGCGGCTCGCACGTGGGGGGGCTGGGGTTGGTGTTCGTGATCGCAGCGATCATCTCGGTGCTGGGGATCGTGCTGATGATGCTGTCGCGGCTGCGGGCGCCGGCGTACTTCCTGGGTGCGACCTTGCACCAGCAGGCGAACTTGCAGTTGCAGGATTGATTGCAGCGGGGCCGCTACCCGGCCCATTCGCGGGCAAGCCCGCTCCTACAGGGATCGCACAATCCGTAGGAGCGGGCTTGCCCGCCGATAGAATCAGCTCGGCCTTCAGCCGACCAGTTGCTTGAGCAGCGCCCCATGGCGCTGTTGCTGCGCCTTGAGCAGCAAGCGGTTGGCGCGGAACACCGACTTCAGGTCTTCCAGCGCAACGGCGAAATCGTCGTTGATGATGACGTAGTCGTACTCGTCGTAGTGAACCATCTCGCTGACCGCTTCCTTCATGCGCCCGGCGATGATCTCTTCGCTGTCCTGGCCGCGGTTGTCGAGGCGATGGCGCAGGGCCTCCTGGCT
This sequence comes from Pseudomonas sp. LS_2, assembly GCF_042709235.1. Taxonomy (NCBI): domain Bacteria; kingdom Pseudomonadati; phylum Pseudomonadota; class Gammaproteobacteria; order Pseudomonadales; family Pseudomonadaceae; genus Pseudomonas; species Pseudomonas sp. LS_2. The sequence goes on from NZ_JAVAYC010000005.1 coordinate 251,711, forward strand.
TGGCGGCAGGATGAAGATCGATAGCGCTTCCGGCAGCAGCTCGCGCACCTGCTGGGCGCCTTGCCAGTCGATTTCCAGGATCAGGTCGAAGCCCTGGTCGAGGGTCTGCTGCAATGCGCTGCGCGAGGTGCCGTAGAAGTTGCCGAACACCTCGGCGTGCTCGACGAAGTCACCCTTGGCGATCAGCGCCTTGAAGGCGTCGTGGTCGACGAAGTGGTAGTTCACCCCGTGCTCTTCGCCCGGGCGCTTGGCGCGGGTGGTGTGGGAGACCGACACCTGAACGTTCGGGTCTTCCTTGCGCAGTGCCGTGACCAGGCTGGTCTTGCCCGCGCCGGACGGGGCGGAAACGATGTAGAGGGTGCCGCTGCTGTGGTTCATGGTGGGGTGGCCTTACTCGATGTTCTGTACTTGTTCACGCATCTGCTCGATCAATACCTTCAGGTTGACCGCCGCCTGCGTGCTGCGTGGGTCGAAGGCCTTGGAGCCCAGGGTGTTGGCTTCGCGGTTGAGTTCCTGCATCAGGAAATCCAGGCGTCGGCCTGCGGCGCCGCCGGACTTGAGCACCCGGCGCACTTCGTTGACGTGGGTGCTCAGGCGGTCGAGCTCCTCGGCCACATCGCTTTTCTGTGCCAGCAGAACCATTTCCTGTTCCAGGCGCTGCGGGTCTAGGTCGGCCTGCAGGTCGGCGAAGCGGTCGAGGATGCGCTGGCGCTGCGCGGCCAGCATCTGTGGCACCAGGGCGCGCAGGGTGGTGACTTCGTGAGCCATCGCGTCCAGGCGTTCGTTGATCAGCCGGGCCAGCTCCTGGCCTTCGCGCTGGCGCCCGGCCTTGAGCTCGGCTAGCGCCTCGTCGAACAGGGCGATGGCCTCGGCGTTGAGCGCCTGCGGGTCGGCTGCGTCGCCCACCAGCACGCCTGGCCAGGCCAGGACTTCCAGCGGGTTGAGCGGTGCTGGCTGCTGGATCAGCCCGGCCACGGTCTCGGCGGCAGCCACCAGCTGTGCGGCGCGCTCGCGGTCGACCTGCAACGGCTTGCCGGTGCTGTCGTCGGCCAGGCGCAGGGTGCATTCGACCTTGCCGCGCGAAATGCCTTGGCGCAGGCCTTCACGCACCGCGCCTTCGAGGTCGCGCAGGGCTTCTGGCAGACGCAGGTGGGGTTCAAGGTAGCGATGGTTGACCGAGCGCAGTTCCCAGGCCAGGGTGCCTTGGCTGCCGGCGCGCTCGACGCGCGCGAAAGCGGTCATGCTGTGCACCATGGGGAGTACCTCGCGTATTCGGTTGAACGGGGAAGCCTTTCGGCTGCAAGGCGCAGGATTGTAGCGCAGTGCGGCCGCGACGCCCAAGCCAGGCCATCTTACAAAGCCGCTGCGAGGCGGGTGGGAAAAGGCGACAGGTTACCGGCCCGCGACGATAGGCATGTCTTCCCCAGACGCCCAGCTCTATAATGCTCGCCAGATTCAAGTCCCGGTACAGGTATTCCAGATGAAACGTCCAAGTGGTCGCGCCGCCGATCAGCTCCGCTCGATCCGCCTCACCCGCAACTACACCAAGCACGCCGAAGGGTCGGTGCTGGTGGAGTTCGGCGACACCAAGGTTATCTGCACTGTCAGCGTCGAGAACGGTGTTCCACGCTTCCTCAAGGGGCAGGGCCAGGGTTGGCTGACTGCCGAGTACGGCATGCTGCCGCGCTCCACCGGCGAGCGTAACCAGCGCGAGGCCAGCCGTGGCAAGCAGGGTGGCCGCACCCTGGAAATCCAGCGCCTGATCGGCCGCTCGCTGCGCGCTGCGCTGGACATGAGCAAGCTGGGCGACGTCACCCTGTACGTCGACTGCGACGTGATCCAGGCCGATGGCGGCACCCGCACCGCGTCCATTACCGGTGCCATGGTCGCACTGGTCGATGCGCTGCGGGTCATCAAGAAGCGGGGCGGCCTGAAGGGCGGCGACCCGCTCAAGCACATGATCGCCGCGGTTTCGGTGGGCATGTACCAGGGCGAGGCGGTGCTCGACCTCGACTACCTGGAAGACTCCGCCGCCGAAACCGACCTGAACGTGGTCATGACCAGCGCCGGTGGCTTCATCGAAGTGCAAGGCACCGCCGAGGGCGCGCCGTTCCAGCCGGAAGACTTCAACGCCATGCTGGCGTTGGCGCAGAAAGGCATGAGCGAGATCTTCGACCTGCAACAGGCGGCACTCGCCGACTGACTACGCGCCAAGGAGGCGTAACCCATGAGCGATCCGAACCTGCCCAGCGAAGTGCCGCGCGCCGAGGTGCGGCAGTGGGCGATGTTCTGCCACTTCAGTGCGTTGCTCGGCTTGGTCGTGCCGCTCGGGCACCTGCTGGGGCCGGTGGTGCTGTGGGTGTGGAAGCGTGAGCTCGACCCCTTCGTCGATGCCCAGGGCAAGGAAGCGCTGAACTTCCAGATCAACGTCACCATTGCCGGGTTCATCAGTTTCATGCTGATGTTCCTGGTAATCGGCTTCGTGCTGTTCGCCATCCTGGCGGTGGCGGTGTTGATCCTGATCGTCCTGGCGGGGGTGCGGGCCAACGAAGGGAAGCCGTATCGCTATCCCTGGATCTGGCGACCGCTCAAATAACGACTGGGGCCGCAAAAGCGGCCCCAGTGTATTCAGATGGTCAACGTCCAGTCGTAGTCGACGATCAGCGGCGCGTGCCGTGAGAAGCGTGGCTGGCGCGGCAGGCGTGCGCTGCGCACGAAGCGTCGCAGGCCCTGGGTGAGGATCTGGTAGTCGAACCGGTAGCCCAGGTTGAGCATCTCGGCCTGTTCGTTGTCCGGCCACCAGCTGTACTGGTCGCCTTCGCGGCTGACTTCGCGCAGGGCATCGACGTAGCCCATCTCACCGATGATCGCGTCCATCCAGGCGCGCTCAGGTGGCAGGAAACCAGGCGACTGCTGGCTGTCACGCCAGTTCTTGATGTCAAGCTTCTGCTGGGCAACGTAGAACGAGCCGCAGTAGATGTACTCGCGGCGCTTGCGGCGCTGCTTGTCCAGGTACTTGGCGAAATCGTCCATCAACTTGAATTTCTGGTTCAAGTCTTCATCGCCATTCATGCCCGAAGGCAACAGCAAGGTGGCGATACTTACCTTGTCGAAATCTGCTTGCAGATAACGCCCGTAGCGGTCGGCTGTCTCGAAGCCCAGACCGGTGATGACTGCCTTGGGCTGCATCCGCGAGTACAGTGCCACACCACCTTGGGCGGGCACCTCCGCGTCGCAGGCGTAAAGGAAATAGCCATCGAGCTGGAAAGCTGGGTCGTCGAGTTCAAAGGCCGAGGCGCGGGTATCCTGAAGGCAGATGACGTCGGCATTCTGGGCTTGCAGCCAGCTGAGCAAACCACGCTCGGCCGCAGCCTGAATGCCATTTACGTTCACACTGATGATCCGCATAAATGGCCCCAAAAATCTCGTGCGTGTATGATACCCGAGCTCAACTCATTTAGCTAAATCCGTGGTGTCCGGGACTTTCCATGCAGCCGTATCAGCGCGACTTCATTCGTTTTGCCATCGACCGTGGGGTTCTGCGCTTCGGCGAGTTCACCCTGAAATCGGGGCGTACCAGCCCGTATTTCTTCAATGCCGGCCTGTTCAACAGCGGCTCGGCCCTGGCCCAGCTGGGGCGTTGCTACGCGGCGGCCATCGTCGACAGCAAGATTCCTTTCGACGTGCTGTTCGGCCCAGCCTACAAGGGTATTCCCCTGGCTTCGGCCACAGCAGTGGCGCTGGCGGAGCAGCACCAGCTCGATGTGCCTTGGTGCTTCAACCGCAAGGAAGCCAAGGCCCATGGCGAGGGTGGCAGCCTGGTAGGCGCGCCGCTGGCCGGTGATGTGCTGATCATCGACGACGTGATCACGGCCGGCACCGCCATTCGCGAAGTCATGCAGATCATCAGCGCTCAGCAGGCCAAGGCTGCGGGCGTGCTGATTGCGCTGAACCGCGAGGAGCGTGGCAACGGCGAGCTGTCGGCGATCCAGGAAGTGGAGCGTGATTTCGGCATTCCGGTGGTCAGCATCGTGTCGCTGACCCAGGTGCTGGAGTTCCTGGCCGACGACCCGCAGCTCAAGCAGCATCTGCCGGCGGTGCAGGCGTACCGCGAGCAGTACGGGATCTGATCCTGGCTCTGCAATGAAAAAGGCGACCTGTGAAGGTCGCCTTTTTTGTGGCCGGTAGCGAAGCGCTTAGTGGCGCTTGCGGTTGGTGATCAGGGTGCCCACGCCGCTGTCGGTGAAGATCTCCAGCAGTACCGCATTTGGCACCCGGCCGTCGATGATGTGCGAGCTGTTCACGCCACCTTGCACCGCTTCCAATGCGCACTTGATCTTCGGCAGCATGCCGCCGTAGATGGTGCCGTCAGCGATCAGGCCGTTGACCTGCTCGGTGGTGAGCCCGGTGAGCACCTCGCCCTGCTTGTCCATCAGGCCGGCGATGTTGGTCAGCAGCATCAGCTTCTCGGCCTTCAGCGCTTCGGCCACCTTGCCGGCCACCAGGTCGGCATTGATGTTGTACGACTCGCCGTTGGCGCCCACGCCGATCGGTGCGATGACCGGGATGAAGTCGCCTTTCACCAACATGTTCAGCAGCTCGGTGTTGACGCTCACGACCTCGCCGACATGGCCGATGTCGATGATTTCCGGCGTGGTCATTTCCGGGGTCTGGCGGGTGACCGTGAGCTTCTTGGCGCGGATCAGCTCCGCGTCCTTGCCGGTCAGGCCGATGGCGCTACCGCCGTGACGATTGATCAGGTTGACGATGTCCTTGTTCACCTGGCCACCCAGGACCATCTCCACGACGTCCATGGTCGCGGCGTCGGTTACACGCATGCCATCGATGAAGTGGCTCTCGATCGACAGGCGCTTGAGCAGGTCGCCAATTTGCGGGCCGCCACCATGCACCACCACCGGGTTGATGCCCACTGCCTTCATCAGCACGATGTCGCGGGCGAAGCCCGTCTTGAGCTCTTCGCTCTCCATCGCGTTGCCGCCGTACTTGATCACCAGGGTCTTGCCGACGAAGCGTCGGATATAGGGCAGTGCTTCGGACAAAACCTCGGCTACATGGGAAGCGGCATCGCGATCGAGGGTCATGCAGGGCTCCAGTCTGGAACAGTTAGTCGGTCAGAACGGCAGTTGCAGGCCGGGCTCGACCCGCAGCAACTGCGTGCGGAATACAGTTTTGATGCGTTGCAGTTCGGCCTCGCTGTCGGCCTCGAAGCGCAGCACCAGCACCGGTGTGGTGTTGGAGGCGCGAACCAGGCCCCAGCCGTGGGCGTAGTCCACCCGCACACCATCGATGGTGGTCAGGTTGGCTTCGCCCCAGTCGGCGTCGCGTTGCAGTGCATCAATGATGCTGAATTTACCCTCGTCGGTCACATCGATGTTGATTTCCGGCGTGGAAATATCGTTCGGGAACGCGGCGAACAAGGTTTCGGCGTCCTGGTCGGCCTTGCTGAGGATCTCCAGCAGACGCGCAGCGCTGTAGATGCCGTCGTCGAAACCGTACCAGCGCTCCTTGATGAAGATGTGTCCGCTCATCTCGCCAGCCAGCAGCGAGCCGGTCTGCTTCATTTTCTTCTTGATCAACGAATGACCGGTCTTCCACATCAGTGCGCGACCGCCATGCTGTTCGATCAGCGGGGTCAGGCGGCGGGTGCACTTGACGTCGAAGATGATCTCGGCGCCCGGGTTGCGCGACAGCACGTCCTGGGCGAAGAGCATCAGCAGGCGGTCGGGGTAGACGATATTGCCAGTGTTGGTCACCACACCCACGCGGTCGCCGTCGCCGTCGAAGGCCAGGCCCACGTCGGCGCCGGTTTCCTTGACCTTGGCGATCAGGTCCACCAGGTTCTCGGGCTTGCCCGGGTCTGGGTGGTGGTTGGGGAAGTTGCCATCGACCTCGCAGAACAGCGGGATCACCTCGCAGTTCAGGGCTTCGATCAGCCGCGGGGCGATGACCCCGGCAGCGCCGTTGCCGCAGTCGACCACCACTTTCAGGCGCTTGGCCAGCTTCACGTCGCCGACGATCTGCTGGAAGTAGCGCTCGAGGATCTCGACTTTCTCCACACGGCCTTCGCCACGGGTCAGGTCGTTGGTCTTGAGGCGGGTCAGCAGGGCCTGGATCTGCTCGTTGGCCAGGGTGTCGCCAGCGATGACGATCTTGAATCCATTGTAGTCCGGCGGGTTGTGGCTGCCGGTAAGCATCACGCCGGACTTGCCCGCCAGCACATTGGCGGCGAAGTACAGGGCCGGGGTCGGCACAAGTCCGACGTCGCTGACCTGGCAACCGGCGTCGGCCAGGCCCTTGATCAGCTGTTCCACCAGCATCGGGCCGGACAGGCGCCCGTCGCGGCCAACGGAGATTTGTGGCTCGCCTTGGGCGAGGGTTTGCGCGCCGATGGCGCGGCCAATCCAATAGGCGGTTTCGCCGGTCAGGGTCTTGCCGACGATGCCGCGGATGTCATAGGCGCGGAAAATGCTGTCCGGCAGCGCGGGTACCAGCTGGGCCATGTCGTTCATCTCTGGGGACTCCAAGTAGTCAAAGGCTTCCGGGATAGGCAAAAACTGAACGGTTGGACGGCCTTTTCGACAGAGAGTTCGCCATCCATGGCCCCGGCGGTCAGCTCAGCGGGTGCCGGAGTGACCGAAGCCGCCCGTGCCGCGCTGGGTTTCGTCGAATGTCTCGACGATATCGAAGTGCGCTTGTACGACCGGTACCAGCACCAGCTGGGCGATGCGTTCGCCGACGGTGATGGTGAAGGGGGCGTCGCCACGGTTCCAGCAGGAAACCATCAGCTCGCCCTGGTAGTCCGAGTCGATCAGGCCGACCAGGTTGCCCAGCACGATGCCGTGCTTATGGCCCAGGCCCGAGCGCGGCAAGATCATCGCCGCAAGGCCGGGGTCGCCGATGTGGATGGAAAGGCCCGTGGGGATCAGCAGGGTCTGGCCGGGCTCGAGGATAGTGTTTTCCTTGAGCAGGGCGCGCAGGTCCATGCCGGCAGAGCCTGGGGTTGCGCATTTTGGCAGAGGGAATTCGGTGCCCAGGCGTGGGTCGAGGATCTTGGCTTGAAGAGCGTGCATGGAGCTTATTGAACCTGGTTGAGCCGTTCGGCGATGAAGGCAACCAGCTGGCGGGCAATCTTGCCCTTGCTGGTCTGCGCGAAGAGAGTCTGGTGCTGCTGGCGATCGATCACGGTCAGGGCGTTTTCCTCGCTGTTGAAGCCGATGCTGGGGTTGGCAACATCGTTGGCGACGATCAGGTCGAGGTTCTTGTCCTTTAGCTTGCGCGTGGCGTAGTCGAGCAGGTGTTCGGTCTCGGCTGCGAAGCCGACGCTGAACGGTCGGTCAGGGCGGCCAGCGATGGTGGCAAGGATATCTGGATTGCGCACCATCTGCAGCAGCATGCCGTCACCAGTTGTAGGGTCTTTCTTGAGCTTTTGTGCGGCGATGACCTCCGGGCGGTAGTCCGCAACCGCCGCCGAGGCAATGAACAGGTCGCATGGCATGGCCGCTTCGCAGGCCGCGAGCATGTCCCGCGCGCTGACCACATCGATGCGGTTGACCCGGTCGGGGGTCGGCAGGTGCACCGGGCCGGTGACGAGGGTTACCCGAGCCCCCGCTTCCACGGCCGCCTCGGCCAGGGCGAAGCCCATCTTCCCGGAACTATGATTGGTGATGTAGCGCACCGGGTCGATGTTTTCCTGGGTGGGGCCGGCGGTAATCACCACGTGCTTGCCGGTCAGCGCCTGGCGCTTGAAGCTTTCGGCAGCGCACCAGGCGAGATCTGTGGCCTCGAGCATACGGCCCAGGCCGACGTCGCCGCAGGCCTGGCTGCCGGAGGCCGGGCCGAACACCTGGATGCCACGGCTCTTGAGCAGGTCCAGGTTGGCTTGGGTGGCCGGGTCGCGCCACATGGCCTGGTTCATCGCCGGGGCCACGGCGACGGTGGCGTCGGTGGCCAGCACGAGTGTGGTCAGCAGGTCGTCGGCCATGCCCTGGGCCATGCGCGCCATCAGGTCGGCGGTGGCCGGGGCGATCAGCACCAGGTCGGCCCACTTGGCCAGTTCGATATGGCCCATGGCCGCTTCGGCGGCAGGGTCGAGCAAGTCCATGTGCACCGGGTGCCCGGAAAGCGCCTGAAGGGTCAGCGGGGTGATGAACTCGGCGCCGCCGCGGGTCATGACGACGCGCACCTGCGCGCCGTGTTCCAGGAGTCGGCGAATCAGCTCGGCGCTCTTGTAGGCGGCAATGCCGCCACCCACGCCGAGAACGATGCGCTTGCGATACAGCCGCTGCATAGGCTTGCCTTTTTCCAGTGAAAGCGGGCCGCGACGAAAAACACTGCCTGCGGCAGAACGTCGCATGTACGAAGCGAAATAGATTAACACAGCGCCGAAATGCGCCGTAGTACGACACAAGGAGGGGTATGAACATCAGGGAGTGGCCAGTCGACGAACGGCCTAGGGAGAAGTTGGTGCGTCAGGGAGCGGGGAGCCTTTCGGATGCGGAATTGCTCGCGGTATTCCTGGGCTCAGGGGTTCGGGGTTGCAATGTCGTCGAGCTGTCTCGGGGGCTACTCGTGAAATTCGGAGGTTTGCGCCAGTTGCTGGAGGCCGACAAGGCTACCTTTCTCGGTGAGCTTGGGTTGGGGCCTGTGAAGTACAGCCAGTTGCAAGCGTTGCTGGAGATTGGTCGCCGCAACTTGGCGATGTCTATAGAGCGTGAATCGGCTGTGGAAAACCCCGCCGCCGTAAGGCGTTACCTGAAATCGATGTTGCGCCACGAGCCCAGCGAGGTATTTGGCTGCCTGTTCCTCGACACCAAGCACCGCCCGCTGGCCTTCGAAATTCTGTTTCGCGGCACCATCGACCGGGCGAGCATCTACCCGCGTGAGGTGGTGCGGCGTGCGCTGCTACACAACGCGGCGGCGTTGATCCTCTGCCATAACCACCCCTCGGGGCTAAGCGAGCCGAGCAATGATGACGTGCATTTGACCGTGGTGCTCAAGCGGTCGTTGGCGTTGATCGATGTGCGGGTG
>NZ_JAVAYC010000050.1:0-15442 GCF_042709235.1 Pseudomonas sp. LS_2
TTTTTCTTTAGCCACGACAGTGAACCTCTTGCCTAAAGGGGATTAGCCTTGTTTTTTAACGAGTGCTTCGACGATGTTCGACGGAGCTTCGGCGTATTTGGAGAATTCCATGGAGTAGCTTGCGCGACCCTGAGACATGGAACGAACGTCGGTTGCGTAACCGAACATCTCTCCGAGCGGAACTTCAGCACGGACGACGCGGCCGGAGACCGACTCATCCATACCCTGGACCAGACCACGACGACGGTTCAGGTCACCCATCACGTCACCCAGGTAGTCTTCCGGGGTTACAACTTCGACTTTCATGATCGGCTCGAGGACCACGCCACCGCCCTTCTGGGCCAGTTGCTTGGTTGCCATCGAAGCAGCGATCTTGAACGCCATTTCGTTGGAGTCGACGTCGTGGTACGAACCGTCGAATACCGCAGCCTTCAGGCCGATCAGCGGATAGCCGGCAACAACGCCGTTCTTCATCTGCTCTTCGATACCCTTCTGGATCGCAGGGATGTATTCCTTCGGAATCACACCACCAACGACTTCGTTGGAGAACACCAGACCTTCGGTGATGTTGCCCTTGTCGTCCTGGTCCGGCTCCGAGAAGCGGATCCAGCAGTGACCGAACTGACCACGGCCACCCGACTGACGAACGAACTTGCCTTCGATCTCGACGTTGGACTTGGTGATCTTCTCGCGGTACGAAACCTGCGGCTTGCCGATGTTGGCCTCGACGTTGAACTCGCGCTTCATGCGGTCAACGAGGATGTCCAGGTGCAGCTCACCCATACCGGAGATGATGGTCTGGCCGGTTTCTTCGTCGGTCTTGACGCGGAACGACGGGTCTTCCTGGGCCAGCTTGCCCAGTGCGATACCCATCTTCTCCTGGTCAGCCTTGGTTTTCGGCTCTACGGAGAGCGAAATTACCGGCTCAGGGAAGTCCATACGCTCGAGGATGATCGGCTTGTCGGCGTTGCACAGGGTGTCACCCGTGGTGACGTCCTTCATGCCGATCAGAGCAGCGATGTCGCCTGCACGTACTTCCTTGATCTCTTCACGCTGGTTGGCGTGCATTTGCACCATACGACCAACACGTTCTTTCTTGCCCTTGACCGAGTTGATGACGGAGTCACCGGAGGTCAGGAAGCCCGAGTAAACGCGGACGAAGGTCAGAGTACCAACGAACGGGTCGGTGGCGATCTTGAATGCCAGCGCCGAGAACGGCTCGCTGTCGTCAGCGTGACGCTCGTCGAACTGCTCAGGCTTGACTTCGTCCTTCGGCACGTCGATCAGGTCAGGGTGGATACCCTTGATCGCCGGGATCTCGGTCGGAGCTGGCAGGAAGTCGATGACGGCATCGAGAACCAGGGGAACGCCCTTGTTCTTGAACGAGGAACCGCAGACAGCAGGAACGATTTCGCTCGCCAGCGTACGGGCACGCAGACCGGCCTTGATGTCTTCGACGGACAGGTCACCTTCTTCAAGGTACTTGTTCATCAGCTCTTCGCTGGCTTCGGCGGCGGCTTCAACCATGTTGTTGCGCCATTCGTTAGCCAGCTCAACCAGATCGGCCGGAATTTCTTCCTCGCGATAGGTAGTGCCCTTGTCGTCTTCGTTCCAGTAGATGGCTTTCATCTTGATCAGGTCAACCTGACCCTGGAAGTCATCTTCTGCACCGATGGCCAGCTGGACAGGAACCGGGGTGTGACCCAGGCGGTTCTTGATCTGACCGACAACGCGCAGGAAGTTGGCACCGGCACGGTCCATCTTGTTCACGTAGACAACACGTGGAACGCCGTACTTGTTGGCTTGACGCCATACGGTTTCGGACTGCGGCTCAACACCGGAGGTACCGCAGAATACAACGACCGCGCCGTCGAGTACGCGCAGCGAACGCTCTACTTCAATGGTGAAGTCAACGTGACCGGGGGTATCGATGACGTTTACGCGGTAGTTGTCGTACTGACCACGGGAACCTTTCCAGAAGGTAGTAACAGCAGCGGAGGTAATGGTGATACCGCGCTCCTGCTCCTGAACCATCCAGTCGGTGGTCGCGGCGCCGTCGTGCACCTCGCCCATCTTGTGGCTCAGGCCTGTGTAGAACAGGATCCGCTCGGTAGTGGTGGTCTTGCCCGCGTCAACGTGGGCACAGATACCGATGTTACGGTAGCGGTTAATTGCTGTAGTACGAGCCATAAAGCCCTCGCAAAAAGATTGATGCTTGAATTAGAAGCGGTAGTGCGAGAACGCCTTGTTGGCTTCGGCCATACGGTGCACGTCTTCACGCTTCTTGACTGCAGCACCCTTGCCTTCAGCAGCATCCAGCAGCTCGCCAGCCAGGCGCAGGGCCATGGACTTCTCGCCACGCTTGCGGGCGTAGTCTACGAGCCAGCGCATTGCCAGCGCATTACGACGGGAAGGACGAACTTCAACCGGAACCTGGTAAGTGGCACCGCCGACACGGCGGGACTTTACTTCGACCAGCGGAGCGATGGCGTCGAGAGCTTTCTCGAAGATTTCCAGGGGGTCGCTGTTCTTGCGTGCTTTGACGGTATCCAGGGCACCGTAAACGATGCGCTCGGCTACGGCCTTCTTGCCGCTTTCCATCACGTGGTTCATGAACTTGGCGAGGATCTGGGATCCGTACTTCGGATCGTCCAGGATCTCACGTTTTGCTGCTACACGACGTCTTGGCATGATAAGCCCTCAAACGGTCTTCAGGTTAGCCCGGGACGCGGGTCTTCGACCCCTGCCCGACCTTACTCTTATCGACTCAAAAAAATGGATGTCTGCAAACGACCGATTACTTCGGACGCTTGGTACCGTATTTCGAACGACCCTGGTTACGGCCTTTGACGCCCGAAGTATCCAGAGAGCCGCGAACGGTGTGGTAACGAACACCTGGCAAGTCTTTTACACGGCCGCCACGAATCAGGACGACGCTGTGCTCTTGCAGGTTGTGGCCTTCACCACCGATGTACGAGGAAACCTCGAAACCGTTGGTCAGACGCACACGGCATACTTTACGCAGTGCCGAGTTAGGTTTTTTCGGCGTGGTGGTGTACACACGGGTGCACACGCCACGACGCTGCGGGCAGTTCTGCAGCGCAGGTACGTCGGATTTCTCGACGGTACGCTTGCGCGGCTGACGTACCAGCTGGTTGATAGTTGCCATCTACTAGCTCCACTGATTGTCTTGCGACGCTATTGTCTTGCAAGAAAGCCAAAAATTGGCGAGACGGAGCCTCACCAAATTTAAGGGTACAAAAGTCTAAAGAGGATCTTGCACCCAGTCAAGACAAGGCCCCGGCCCTTCCCCTCCGATCATCGGCAACAATTCATGCTACCCACGCTCGGGAGGAAGGGGCCGGGGCCCCACCTCTACTTAGTTACCGCTGGAGTTCAGCGCTTCGGTCAGTGCGGCTTCCACCTCACTGGCGCTCACACGCAGCGGTTTGTCGGCATCACGGCGACGCTTGCGCTCGCTGTGGTAGGCCAGACCGGTACCCGCCGGGATCAGACGACCCACGACCACGTTCTCCTTCAGGCCGCGCAGGTAATCGCGCTTGCCGGTTACCGCCGCCTCGGTCAGTACGCGGGTGGTTTCCTGGAAGGAAGCCGCGGAGATGAACGACTCGGTCGACAGCGACGCCTTGGTGATACCCAACAGTACGCGGGTGAACTTCGAGACGAACTTGTCCTCGGCGGCGAGACGCTCGTTCTCGACCAATACCTGGGTCAGTTCCATCTGGTCGCCCTTGATGAAGCTGGAATCGCCCGACTCGGAGATCTCGACCTTACGCAGCATCTGACGCAGGATGGTCTCGATGTGCTTGTCGTTGATCTTCACGCCTTGCAGACGGTAAACGTCCTGGATCTCGTTGACGATGTACTTCGCCAGCGCGCTCACACCCAGCAGACGCAGGATGTCGTGCGGATCGCTCGGGCCGTCGGAGATAACTTCGCCGCGGTTGACCTGTTCGCCTTCGAAGACGTTCAGGTGGCGCCACTTCGGAATCAGCTCTTCGTACGGATCGCTACCATCGTTCGGGGTAATGACCAGGCGGCGCTTGCCCTTGGTTTCCTTGCCGAAGGCGATGGTGCCGCTGACTTCTGCCAGGATCGACGCTTCTTTCGGGCGACGAGCTTCGAACAGGTCGGCAACACGCGGCAGACCACCGGTGATGTCGCGGGTCTTCGAAGTTTCCTGCGGGATACGCGCGATAACGTCACCAACGCCGATCTGCGCACCGTCCGCAACACCGACGAGGGCGTTTGCCGGCAGGAAGTACTGGGCAGGTACGTCGGTACCTGGCAGGTACAGATCCTTGCCGTTGGCATCGACCATCTTGATCGCCGGGCGGATTTCCTTGCCTGCAGCCGGACGGTCTTTGACGTCCATCACTTCAATGTTGGTCAGGCCGGTCAGCTCGTCGGTCTGGCGCTTGATGGTGATGTTTTCTTCCATGCCCACGAAGGTCACGGTACCTTTCAGCTCGGTCACGATCGGGTGGGTGTGCGGGTCCCACTTGGCGACGATGGCGCCAGCTTCGACCTTCTCACCTTCCTTGACCGAAATGACCGCACCGTATGGCAGCTTGTAACGCTCGCGCTCACGACCGAATTCGTCAGCAATCGCCAGCTCACCGGAACGCGACACTGCGACCAGGTTGCCGTCGGCACGCTCGACCTGCTTGAGGTTGTGCAGACGAACCATGCCGCCGTTCTTCACCTGGACGCTGTCAGCAGCCGAAGTACGGCTTGCAGCACCACCGATGTGGAACGTACGCATGGTCAGCTGGGTACCCGGCTCACCGATGGACTGAGCAGCGATAACGCCGACCGCTTCACCGATGTTCACCTGGTGACCGCGAGCCAGGTCGCGACCGTAGCACTTGGCGCAGATGCCATAGCGGGTTTCGCAGCTGATCGGCGAACGCACGACCACTTCGTCGATGCTGTTCAGCTCGATGAACTCGACCCACTGCTCGTCGACCAGGGTGCCGGCCGGAACGATCACGTCGTCGGTGCCAGGCTTGAATACGTCACGGGCGATCACTCGACCCAGTACGCGCTCACCCAGCGGCTCGACCACATCACCGCCTTCGATGTGCGGAGTCATGAACAGACCCTGGTCGGTGCCGCAGTCGATCTCGGTCACTACCAGGTCCTGGGCCACGTCGACCAAACGACGGGTCAGGTAACCGGAGTTCGCGGTCTTCAGTGCGGTATCCGCCAGACCTTTACGAGCACCGTGGGTCGAGATGAAGTACTGGAGTACGCTCAGGCCTTCACGGAAGTTCGCGGTGATCGGCGTCTCGATGATCGAGCCGTCCGGCTTGGCCATCAGGCCACGCATACCCGCCAGCTGACGGATCTGGGCGGCGGAACCCCGCGCACCGGAGTCAGCCATCATGTACATGGAGTTGAAGGACTCCTGCTCGACTTCCTTGCCCTCACGGTCGATGACCTTCTCTTTCGAGAGGTTGGCCATCATCGCCTTGGACACTTCGTCGTTCGCCTTCGACCACAAGTCGATGACCTTGTTGTACTTCTCGCCCTGGGTAACCAGGCCCGAGGCGTACTGGCTCTCGATCTCTTTCACTTCATCGGTAGCGGTACCGATGATGCGCGCCTTCTCATCCGGGATGACGAAGTCGTTCACACCGATCGACACACCCGAAATGGTCGAGTAGGCGAAACCGGTATACATCAGTTGGTCAGCAAAGATGACGGTTTCCTTCAGACCCACCACGCGATAGCACTGGTTGATCAGCTTGGAAATGGCCTTCTTCTTCATCGACTGGTTGACGACGTCGAACGGCAGGCCGGCTGGCACTACCTGGAACAGCAGCGCACGACCGACGGTGGTGTCGACGATACGGGTGTTCTTGGTGATGCTGCCATCACGATCCTTCACGGTTTCGTTGATACGAACCTTGATCTTCGCGTGCAGGGCGGCTTCGCCAGCGCGGAAGACGCGGTCGACTTCCTGCAGGTCGGCGAATACGCGGCCTTCACCCTTGGCGTTGATGGCTTCGCGGGTCATGTAGTACAGACCCAGTACAACGTCCTGCGACGGAACGATGATTGGCTCACCGTTGGCTGGCGACAGGATGTTGTTGGTCGACATCATCAGCGCACGCGCTTCGAGCTGAGCCTCGAGGGTCAGCGGCACGTGAACGGCCATCTGGTCACCGTCGAAGTCGGCGTTGTAGGCAGCACAGACCAGCGGGTGCAGCTGGATTGCCTTGCCTTCGATCAGTACCGGCTCGAACGCCTGGATACCCAGGCGGTGCAGAGTCGGTGCACGGTTCAGCAGTACGGGGTGTTCGCGGATGACTTCGGCGAGAACGTCCCACACCTCTGGCAACTCGCGCTCGACCATCTTCTTGGCGGCCTTGATGGTGGTCGCCAGACCACGCATTTCCAGCTTGCCGAAAATGAACGGCTTGAACAGCTCGAGGGCCATCTTCTTCGGCAGACCGCACTGGTGCAGACGCAGGGTCGGGCCTACGGTAATTACCGAACGGCCGGAATAGTCTACGCGCTTACCGAGCAAGTTCTGACGGAAGCGACCTTGCTTACCCTTGATCATGTCGGCCAGGGACTTCAGCGGACGCTTGTTCGAGCCGGTGATGGCGCGACCGCGACGGCCGTTGTCCAGCAGGGCGTCGACCGCTTCCTGCAGCATGCGCTTTTCGTTGCGCACGATGATGTCCGGGGCCGACAGGTCGAGCAGGCGCTTCAGACGGTTGTTACGGTTGATCACCCGACGATACAGGTCGTTCAGGTCGGAGGTCGCGAAGCGGCCACCATCCAGCGGAACCAGCGGACGCAGGTCCGGCGGCAGCACTGGCAGGACGGTCAGGACCATCCACTCAGGCAGGTTGCCCGAGCCCTGGAAAGCTTCCATCAGCTTCAGGCGCTTGGACAGCTTCTTGATCTTGGTTTCCGAGTTGGTCTGCGGAATCTCTTCGCGCAGACGGCCGATCTCGTGCTCTAGGTCGATAGCGTGCAGCAGCTCGCGAACGGCCTCGGCACCCATGCGGGCGTCGAAGTCATCACCGAACTCTTCCAGCGCTTCGAAGTACTGCTCGTCATTCAGCAGCTGGCCCTTTTCCAGGGTGGTCATGCCCGGATCGATAACGACATAGCTCTCGAAGTAGAGCACGCGCTCGATATCACGCAGGGTCATGTCCATCAGCAGGCCGATACGGGACGGCAGCGACTTCAGGAACCAGATATGGGCAACCGGCGAGGCCAGCTCGATGTGCGCCATGCGCTCACGACGAACCTTGGCCAGGGCAACTTCAACGCCGCACTTCTCGCAGATCACACCACGGTGCTTGAGGCGCTTGTACTTGCCGCACAGGCACTCGTAGTCCTTGACTGGGCCAAAGATTTTGGCGCAGAACAAGCCGTCACGCTCAGGCTTGAACGTACGGTAGTTGATGGTTTCCGGCTTCTTAACTTCACCGAACGACCACGAACGGATCATTTCAGGCGACGCCAGACCGATGCGGATGGCGTCGAACTCTTCGACTTGACCCTGGTTTTTCAGCAAATTCAGTAGGTCTTTCAAGGCCTTTCCTCCTGGCGGAGCAGGGAGCGGGCGTTATCCGCCCCACTCCCCTTCGCGTCACGTGTTATTCGGTTTCCAGATCGATATCGATACCGAGCGAACGGATCTCTTTGATCAACACGTTGAAGGACTCGGGCATGCCCGGCTCCATACGGTGATCGCCATCCACGATGTTCTTGTACATCTTGGTACGGCCGTTCACGTCGTCCGACTTCACTGTGAGCATTTCTTGCAGGGTGTATGCCGCGCCGTATGCTTCCAGCGCCCACACTTCCATCTCCCCGAAACGCTGACCACCGAACTGCGCCTTACCACCCAGCGGCTGCTGGGTAACCAGGCTATAGGAACCAGTGGAACGCGCGTGCATCTTGTCGTCCACCAAGTGGTTCAGCTTGAGCATGTACATGTAACCCACGGTCACAGGACGCTCGAACTTGTTGCCGGTACGGCCGTCGAACAGCACCATCTGGCCGCTTTCTGGCATGTCTGCCAGTTTCAGCATGGCCTTGATCTCACGCTCCTTGGCACCATCGAAGACTGGGGTCGCCATTGGCACGCCTTTCTTCAGGTTGTTCGCCAAAGCGATGATTTCTTCGTCGCTGAACGACTCCAGGTTTTCCTGGCGGCCACCGATCTCGTTGTAGATCTCGGTCAGGAAGGTACGCAGTTCTGCGGCCTTGCGCTGCTCTTCGATCATGCGGTCGATCTTCTCGCCCAGGCCCTTGGCTGCGAGGCCCAGGTGGGTTTCGAGGATCTGCCCGACGTTCATACGCGAAGGTACGCCCAACGGGTTCAGTACCACGTCGACCGGAGTACCGTTGGCGTCGTGCGGCATGTCTTCTACCGGCATGATCACCGAGACCACACCTTTGTTACCGTGACGACCGGCCATCTTGTCGCCCGGCTGGATGCGACGACGGATTGCCAGGTAGACCTTGACGATCTTCAGTACGCCCGGTGCCAGGTCATCGCCCTGCTGCAGCTTGCGCTTCTTGTCTTCGAACTTGTCGTCCAGCAGACGGCGGCGATCGACGATGTACTGCTGAGCCTTTTCCAGCTGCTCGTTCAGTGCATCTTCGGCCATGCGCAGTTTGAACCACTGGCCGTGCTCCAGACCGTCCAGCACTTCGTCGCTGACCACGGTGCCTTTCTTCAGGCCCGCGCCACCGTCGACCACTTGGCCGTTAAGGGCTGCACGCAGACGCTCGAAGGTCGCGCCTTCGACGATGCGGAACTCTTCGTTGAGGTCCTTGCGGATCTCGTCCAGTTGCATCTTCTCGATGGCCAGGGCACGGCTGTCGCGCTCGACACCATCACGGGTGAAGACCTGTACGTCGATGACGGTACCCTTGGTGCCGGTTGGCACGCGCAGGGAGGTGTCTTTGACGTCGCTGGCCTTCTCACCGAAGATCGCGCGCAGCAGTTTCTCTTCCGGAGTCAGTTGAGTCTCGCCTTTCGGAGTGACCTTGCCGACCAGGATGTCACCCGCGCCAACCTCGGCACCCACGTAGACGATACCGGCTTCGTCCAGCTTGTTCAGTGCAGCCTCACCCACGTTCGGGATGTCCGCAGTGATTTCCTCTGGGCCGAGCTTGGTGTCACGGGCCACACAGGTCAGTTCCTGGATGTGGATCGTGGTGAAGCGATCTTCCTGGACCACACGCTCGGACAGGCAGATGGAGTCTTCGAAGTTGAAGCCGTTCCACGCCATGAACGCGATGCGCATGTTCTGGCCCAGCGCCAGTTCACCCATGTCGGTGGACGGGCCGTCAGCCATGATGTCGCCACGCGCGACCACGTCACCCTTGCTCACCAGCGGACGCTGGTTGATGCAGGTGTTCTGGTTCGAACGGGTGTACTTGGTCAGGTTGTAGATATCTACACCTGCCTCGCCGGTTTCCACCTCGTCGTCGGCAACGCGAACGACGATACGGCTGGCGTCGACCGAGTCGATCACACCACCGCGGCGAGCAACCACGCAGACACCGGAGTCACGGGCAACGTTGCGCTCCATGCCGGTACCTACCAGCGGCTTGTCGGCGCGCAGGGTCGGGACAGCCTGACGCTGCATGTTCGAACCCATCAACGCACGGTTGGCGTCGTCGTGCTCGAGGAACGGAATCAGCGACGCGGCGACCGAGACAACCTGCTTCGGCGAAACGTCCATCAGGGTGACGTCTTCCGGCGCCTTGACGGTGAATTCGTTCAGGTGACGAACCGCTACCAGTTCATCGATCAGTTGCTTCTTCTCGTTCATCGCGGCCGAAGCCTGGGCGATAACGTGATCAGCTTCCTCGATGGCCGACAGGAACACGATGTCGTCGCTGACCACACCCTCTTTCACCACGCGGTACGGGCTTTCCAGGAAGCCGTACTGGTTGGTGCGGGCATAGGCAGCCAAGGAGTTGATCAGACCGATGTTCGGACCTTCAGGGGTCTCGATCGGGCACACACGGCCGTAGTGGGTCGGGTGTACGTCACGGACTTCGAAGCCGGCACGCTCACGGGTCAGACCGCCAGGGCCGAGTGCAGAGACACGACGCTTGTGGGTGATCTCGGAAAGCGGGTTGTTCTGGTCCATGAACTGCGAAAGCTGGCTGGAACCGAAGAACTCCTTCACCGCCGCCGCAACCGGCTTGGCGTTGATCAGGTCCTGCGGCATAAGGCCTTCGCTTTCGGCCATCGACAGACGTTCCTTGACCGCGCGCTCAACACGCACCAGGCCAACACGGAACTGGTTCTCGGCCATCTCGCCGACGCAACGCACGCGACGGTTACCCAGGTGGTCGATGTCGTCGACGATGCCCTTGCCGTTACGGATGTCGACCAGGGTCTTCAGTACATCGACGATATCTTCCTTGCTCAGCACGCCCGAACCTTCGATCTCGGTACGACCGATACGACGGTTGAACTTCATGCGGCCAACGGCGGACAGGTCGTAACGCTCGGCGCTGAAGAACAGGTTGTTGAACAGGGTCTCGGCGGCATCCTTGGTCGGTGGCTCGCCAGGACGCATCATGCGATAGATTTCGACCAAGGCTTCCAGCTGGTTGCTGGTAGTGTCGATCTTCAGGGTATCGGCGATGAACGGACCGCAATCGATATCGTTGGTGTACAGGGTCTCGATGCGCACGACCTGAGCCTTGGCGACCTTGATCAGCAGGTCGGTGGTCAGCTCGGTGTTGCACTCGGCCAGGATCTCGCCGGTGGCCGGGTGCACGATGGCCTTGGCAGTGGTGCGGCCGATCACGTACTCCATCGGAACGTCCAGCTGCTTGACGCCAGCTTTCTCGATCTGGTTGACGTGACGCGCAGTGATACGACGACCCTGCTCGACGATGACCTTGCCGGACTCGTCGGTGATGTCCATGACCGCAACTTCGCCACGCAGGCGCTGGGCGACCAGCTCCAGGCTCAGCTTCTCACCGGAAACGTGGAATACGTTAGTGGTGTAGAAGGTGTCCAGGATCTCTTCGGTGCTGTAGCCCAGGGCGCGCAGCAGGACGGACGCCGGCAGCTTGCGGCGACGGTCGATACGGACGAACACGCAGTCTTTCGGGTCGAACTCGAAGTCCAACCAGGAACCGCGGTAAGGAATGATGCGAGCGGAGTACAGCAGCTTGCCGGAGCTGTGGGTCTTGCCACGATCGTGGTCGAAGAACACACCTGGCGAACGGTGCAGCTGGGAAACGATCACTCGCTCGGTACCGTTGATAACGAAGGTACCGTTCTCAGTCATCAGGGGGATTTCACCCATGTAGACTTCTTGCTCTTTGATGTCCTTGATCGCTTTGTTCGACGATTCCTTGTCGAAGATGATCAGGCGCACTTTCACCCGCAGCGGAACTGCAAAGGTCACACCACGCAGCACACATTCCTTCACATCGAAGGCGGGCTCGCCCAGGCGATAGCCTACGTACTCCAGGGCAGCATTGCCGGAGTAGCTGATGATCGGGAATACCGATTTGAAGGCCGCATGCAGACCGACGTCGCGGAACTGATCCTTGGATGCTCCCGCCTGCAGGAATTCGCGATACGAATCCAGCTGGATGGCCAGGAGGTACGGCACATCCATGACGTCCGGCAACTTGCTAAAGTCCTTGCGGATACGTTTTTTCTCAGTGTATGAGTAAGCCATCAGCGTTCCCCAGCTTGGTCACCTGCTTGTTTGGCTTCTCCCGGCGGGAGCAGCCAGAAAATCGTGCAAACCCCTTGGTTTGCGCCACCCACATGGGTGTCTTGCAGCTCGTTATCGGGGCCGACCTGATCGGCCACCAATAACGGAAAAAGGCCGGTGGCATAAGCCACCAGCCATCAGCCTTTCGCTCGACGCTTGGGCTGCAGTCGCAAAGTCGTGATTACTTCAGCACGACTTTAGCGCCAGCTTCTTCCAGCTTCTTCTTCGCGTCTTCAGCGGCTTCTTTGGTGAGGCCTTCAGCGATGACGTTGGCATCGGAAGCGGCGTCGACCTTGTCTTTGGCTTCTTTCAGGCCCAGACCGGTCAGCTCGCGAACAGCCTTGATCACGTTGACTTTCTTCTCGCCGGCTTCAACCAGAACAACGTTGAACTCGGTTTGCTCTTCAACAACGGCAGCGGCAGCAGCTGGGCCAGCGGCAACAGCAGCAGCAGCGGTAACGCCGAAGGTTTCTTCCATCGCTTTGATCAGTTCAACAATTTCCAGAACGGTTTTCTGGCCGATCGCTTCGATGATTTGCTCGTTAGTCAGAGACATGACTATGAATTCCTGTATTGGGGTGAAGGCCTACGCGGCCATCAAATTAAACGTTTGATTTCGAGAGAGACTACGCCGCCTTAGGCAGCAGCAGCTTCTTTCTGGTCGCGCAGCGC
This sequence comes from Pseudomonas sp. LS_2, assembly GCF_042709235.1. Classification (NCBI taxonomy): domain Bacteria; kingdom Pseudomonadati; phylum Pseudomonadota; class Gammaproteobacteria; order Pseudomonadales; family Pseudomonadaceae; genus Pseudomonas; species Pseudomonas sp. LS_2. Next base: position 12,429 of record NZ_JAVAYC010000050.1, read on the forward strand.
TGCCAGGGTACGGGCCAGCTTGCTGGTTGCACCTTGGATAACGCTCATCAGCTGTGCGATAGCCTCGTCGCGAGTTGGCAGGGTTGCCAGCACGTCGATCTGGTTAGCGGCAAGGAACTTGCCGTCGAACGCAGCTGCCTTGATCTCGAACTTGTCCTGACCCTTGGCGAACTCTTTGAACAGACGGGCAGCAGCGCCCGGGTGCTCGTTGGAGAAAGCGATCAGGGTAGGGCCGGTGAAGGCGTCATTGAGGACACTGAATTCAGTGTCCGCAACGGCGCGCTTGAGCAGGGTGTTACGTACGACACGTACGTATACGCCAGCTTCACGAGCCTCTTTACGGAGTCCGGTCATTGCGCCTACAGTCACACCACGGGCATCAGCCACGACAGCGGACAGAGCGACTTTGGCAGCCTCGTTGACTTCAGCGACGATGGCCTTCTTGTCTTCGAGTTTAATTGCCACGGGTTTACTCCTGGTTTTTACCGTTTCATCTGGCCGAAGCCGGATGTCGTTTTGGTGTCTGATTCGGTAACGAATCGGGAGCACCATCTGCGTAGGCTTGTCTTTTAAGGCTTGCGCCGCCTACGGTCTTGGATAGCCCCCGCCAGGCAGGGACCCCAATCTCTTGCTGTCGGCGCGACACACGTCGCGCCGACATTGTCTTACACGCTCAGCGAGCTCTGATCGATGATCAGACCTGGGCCCATGGTGGTGCTCAGGGTAACGCGCTTGACGTAGATACCTTTCGCCGAAGCCGGCTTGATACGCTTCAGATCAGCGATCAGGGCTTCAACGTTTTCCTTCAGCTTGGCGGCTTCGAAGCCAACCTTGCCAACGGAGGTGTGGATGATACCGTTCTTGTCGGTACGGTAGCGAACCTGACCAGCCTTGGCGTTTTTCACGGCAGTGGCTACGTCCGGGGTCACGGTACCGACTTTCGGGTTAGGCATCAGGCCGCGAGGACCCAGAACCTGGCCCAGCTGACCAACGACGCGCATGGCATCAGGCGATGCGATGACGACGTCATAGTTCAGGTCGCCGCCTTTCATTTCGGCAGCCAGATCGTCCATACCTACGCGGTCAGCGCCGGCAGCCAGAGCGGCTTCAGCAGCTGGACCCTGGGTGAAGACAGCAACGCGTACGGTCTTGCCAGTGCCGTGAGGCAGCACGGTAGCGCTACGAACGACCTGGTCGGATTTACGCGGGTCAACACCGAGGTTGACGGCGATGTCGTAGGACTCGACGAACTTGGCAGCAGGCAGCGAGGCCAGCAGAGTTGCCGCTTCTTCGAAGCCGTAGGCCTTGCCTGCTTCGATTTTCTCGGCGATTGCCTTTTGGCGTTTGGTCAGCTTAGCCATTACACACCCTCCACGTTCAAGCCCATGCTGCGGGCAGAGCCAGCGATGGTGCGTACAGCAGCTTCCAGGTCAGCGGCGGTCAGATCGGCCTGTTTAGCCTTGGCGATATCTTCCAGCTGAGCACGGGTGACGGTGCCGACTTTAACGGTGTTCGGACGAGCCGAACCGCTGGTCAGGCCAGCAGCTTTCTTCAGCAGAACCGAGGCAGGGGTGCTCTTGGTTTCGAAAGTGAAGCTACGGTCACTGTAGACAGTGATGATCACTGGAGTCGGCAGACCTGGCTCTTGACCCTGAGTACGGGCGTTGAAGGCCTTGCAGAATTCCATGATGTTCACACCATGTTGACCCAGTGCTGGACCAACGGGTGGGCTTGGGTTGGCCTGGCCGGCCTTTACTTGCAGCTTGATGTAAGCCTGAATCTTCTTAGCCATGAGCTACTCCAAAATCGGGTTCAAGCGCCTATTGGCTCCCCGGATGACTTGCGTTTTATCCCAGTGACGACAAAACCCCGCAGCACATAGGGCTGCGGGGTATGGGATGCTTCGTTCTGCTAGACCTTTTCGACCTGGCTGAACTCAAGCTCCACCGGAGTGGAGCGACCGAAAATGAGCACTGCAACCTGCAGGCGACTCTTCTCGTAGTTAACCTCTTCAACGCTACCATTGAAGTCCGCAAACGGGCCATCAACGACACGAACCACTTCACCCGGTTCGAACAGCGTCTTCGGCTTCGGCTTGTCACTGCCGTCGGCAACGCGACGCAGGATGGCCTCAGCCTCTTTATCAGTGATCGGCGCAGGCTTGTCTGCGGTACCACCAATGAAACCCATAACCCGAGGAGTATCCTTGACCAAGTGCCAAGTACCCTCGTTCATTTCCATCTGAACCAGGACATAGCCCGGGAAGAACTTACGCTCGCTTTTGCGCTTCTGACCATTGCGCATTTCGACGACTTCTTCGGTAGGAACCAGGATCTCACCGAACCCATCTTCCATACCTGCGAGCTTTACACGCTCGATCAGGGAGCGCATAACATGCTTCTCGTAACCCGAGTAAGCATGCACAACATACCAACGCTTAGCCACGGGACCCCCTTAGCCTACAATCAAGGAGACCAACCAACCGAGCAGGGAATCGAGCCCCCACAACAGCAACGCCATAACCAGAACCACAGCCACGACGATCAAAGTGGTCTGGGTGGTTTCTTGGCGGGTAGGCCACACGACTTTACGAATTTCGGTACGAGCTTCCTTCGCCAGCATAAAGAACGACTTACCCTTCGCAGTCTGCAGAGCAACGAAGCCTGCGACAGCAGCCAGGGCGAGCAGCGCCAGAACGCGATACAGGATAGGAGCAGCGGAGTAATACTGATTACCCACGACACCTACGACAACCAATGCTACGACAGCAAGCCACTTGAAAAGATCAAAACGCGATTCTTGGGCTTCAGTTTTGGGAGTCATCGAGGAGGATCCTGTGAGAAGAAAGCCAATCACACCGAGGTGAATGGCAGGTCAGGAGGGAATCGAACCCCCAACCTACGGTTTTGGAGACCGTCGCTCTGCCAATTGAGCTACTGACCTTTAAAGCTGTATCAGGCCGACCATTATGTCGGCCTGATCGAGATAAATCAACTACTTATTCAATAATCTTT
>NZ_JAVAYC010000051.1:0-15037 GCF_042709235.1 Pseudomonas sp. LS_2
AATGACCTGGTGCAGGCACTGCCCTACCGGGTGTTCGACCAGCGCCTTGTTCCAATCATCGATAATCGCGCCATGTTCTTCGCCAGCCAGCATCGTCAGCTCGCACAGCCGCTGCCCTTCCCCGCTCACCATCGCATGCAGCAGCGCAGTCCAGTGGCTCGCCAGGCGCTCGACGGTTGCCGGCTCGAACAGGTCGCAGGCATAGGTCAACGCAGCGCGCAGTTGGCCGCCCTTCTCGAAGGTATCCAGGGTAAGGTCGAACTGGGTCGTGCGCCCTTGCCAGTGCACCTGCTCCAGCGCCAACCCCGACGCCAACGCATAGCTGCCGATATCGGCCACTTCCGGCTGGTGGTTGTACATGACCTGGAACAATGGCGTGCGGCTGGCATCGCGCTCCAGGCGCAGCGCCTCGACCAGTTGCTCGAAGGGCAGGTCCTGGTGGGCCTGGGCGCCAAGTACTACGGCCTTGACTTGTTGCAGGAATGCACCGACCTCAAGCTGGCCATCCACCGCGTTGCGCAGCACCTGGGTATTGACGAAGAAGCCGATCAGCCCCTCTACCTCGGTGCGGTTGCGGTTGGCGATGGGGGTGCCGACGCGGATATCGCGCTGGCCAGTGTAGCGTTGCAGCAGCAGGTTGAAGGCCGCCAGCAATACCACGAACAGGCTTACCTCCTGGCGCCGGGCCAAGGCCCGCAACTGCTCGGCCAGCGCAGGCTCCACGGCGAACTCCCAGCGCCGCCCGGCATGGCTTGGTTGTGCCGGACGCGGATGGTCCGTGGGCAGCTCCAGCACCGGATGGTCATTACCCAGCTGCGCCAGCCAATAGTCCAGCTGACGTTGCTGCTCGCCCGCCTCCAGCCAGCGGCGCTGCCACAGCGCGTAGTCGCGGTACTGGATGGACAGCGCCGGCCAGGCCGGCGACCGGCCCGCCCGGAAGGCCTCGTAGGCCTGGATGAACTCATCGATCAGCACCGACATCGACCAGCCGTCGGCGACGATATGGTGCAGCGTAAGCAGCAACACATGATCCTGTGCCGACAGCTCGAGCAGACGAATACGCAGCAAAGGCCCTTCGACCAGGTCGAACGGCTGCACGGCCATGCCCTGCGCCTCCTCCACCACCCGCCGCTCACGCTCCGCCTCCGGCAAGCCAGCCAGCGACTGCCACTGCACCACCACAGGCGCCTGCAACGGCATTTGCAGTACCTGGCCATCGGCCTGGCGCTGGAACACCGTACGCAGGGTTTCGTGGCGCTCGACCAGGGCGGCGAAGGCCTGCTCCAGCGCGCCGCGATCCAGCGGGCCTTTCAGGCGAACAGCGGCTGGCAGGTTGTAAGCGCCGCTGCCCGGCTCCAGCGCCCAGAGAAACCACATGCGTTGCTGGGCGAACGACAAGGCCTGGCGATCGTCTGCCTCGACCCCCGCCGGAATCGGAAACTGCTGAAAGCTGAGCCCTTCTTTCTCCAGCGCCGCGAGGAACGTGCGGCGCTTGTCCAGGGGCAGGCCGATGAAACGGGCGGCGAGCTTGAGGGATTGGTCAGCATTCATTTCAGAGCATCCGGGTTCAGAGGCAAGGAGGCGCAAAGGCGTGTCGTAGCTATAGAACGAACATGGGCGGGAAAAATTAGCGCCTGGCGGCGGCGTGAGGCGGGAGCTGGCAATGGCCTGCGCAGAAGAAAAAAACACGAGAGGGTAAATTTTTCTTCATGCAATTCGTTATCATTCCAGCCAGGGTCCGAACGCTGGATCGCACGATGACCCCATGAGCGAACAGGTACGCCTGATCGCGAAACATTTTGTTGCATTTACAGGCAGCAGCTTTCCCGGTCTCATCCGTCCTTAGAAGTGAGACTTCGTGAAATCAAGCTTCTGGCTACCCTGCTGGCGCGGTACGCATCTGGTGCGTGCTGCGTTCGTCTATTTACGCCCTGACATCAAGTTGCCGCCCCATGTCGAAAAAGTCGCGTTCAAAAATCTGGTTCCTGGTGCACAGCTGGCTGGCCTTGCCCATCTGGTTCTTCGTGCTCATCGTCTGCTTCACCGGCATGCTCGCGGTGGTCAGCCAGGAAATCGTCTGGCTGGCCAACCCGGACGTGCGCGCCAGTGCGCCGAGCGATGATGCCCCGCGCCTGAGCCACCAGCAGGTGCTCGACGCCCTGCACAAGGCCGAGCCGAACATGGCGGTGCGCACCATGAGCCAGCCCGACGGATCGCACTTCGCCCTCAACGTCGGCGTCACCTACCCCGACGGCACCTCGCCGACCCTCTACGTCAACCCCTACACCGGCGCGATCCAGGGCAAGACCCCCGACTTCAACTTCGAAGCCTTTACCCGCGCCCTGCACGGCTGGTGGCTGGTGCCGTTCACCAACGGCTATAGCTGGGGCTGGTACCTGGTCTCGCTGCTCGGCCTGCCGATGCTGGCGTCGCTGGTCACGGGCCTGGTGGTGTACAAGAAATTCTGGAAAGGCTTCTTCAAGGTACCGCGCCTGGCCCATGGCCGACGCATCTTCTGGGGTGACGTGCACCGCCTGGCGGGCGTGTGGTCGATCTGGTTCATCGCGGTCATCTCGATCACCGGCACCTGGTTCCTGGTGCAGGCGATCCTGGCCGACAGCAAGATCACTATCTCCTCCGAGCCGATCGTGCCGGTGATCACCCGCGAGCAGGTGCCGCAAACCGCTGACGGCAGCCCGGCACCGCGCATCGACCTGGACCAGGCCATCCGCACCGCCCGTGCCAGCATTCCTGGCCTGGACATCAGCTACATCACCCTGCCGGCCACGGCCTACAGCCATGTCGGCCTGATGGGCCGCGGCTGGTACCCGCTGATGTACCAGAACGCCTCCGTCAACCCGTACACCGACAAGGTAGACAGCCAGTTCCTGCTGGGCGACCGCTCGGCCCTGGAGTTCTTCACCGAGTCCATGCGCCCGCTGCACACCGGTGACTTCGGCGGCCTGCCGATCAAGCTGGTGTGGTTCTTCTTCGGCCTGATACTGACCCTGATGGTGTTCAGCGGCTTGCTGATCTGGACCAAGCGCACCGCCCAGGCAACCGCCGCCGCGCTGAAACGTAGCGAGCGCCCGGCGCGCGCTGTCAAGCCCGTAGCACCCGAGTCTTCCCTGGAGGTACAGCCATGAGCCAGGCCCAAGCCCTGCCGCAAGGCGGCTTCAAACAGTGGTGGCGGAAATGGCGCTTCCACCTGAACATCCTGCTGATCCTCATTCCATTGGCGTTCATGCCCAAGTACTTCGCCGACGCCCGCCTGTTCCGCGGCGAAAGCGGCCTGGGCGCGACCGTGGTGAGCGGCATCCAGGTCGACCGCTGGACCTTGGACCTTGCCGAGTTCCGTGCCGAGGCGCCGCTCGCCGACGGCCCGGCCGGTCACTTCAAGTTCCTCACGGCAGCGTGCAGCAACTGCACCGACACCGCCAAGGCGATCTACCTGCGCATCGGCAAGCCACGCAGTCTGCGCGCCGCCGGCTCGTTGCTGTTCGGCGCGCCCTATCGCATGGGCACTTCGTTGCCGATTCCGGCCAACACCCGTCCCGACGCCGACATCTGGATCACCATCGAAGGCTGGGACGGCAGCATGCACCAGGCATCCGTGCCGCTGGCCAAGGTATCGCCGGCCACCGTTGCCTGGCTCGAGAAACAAGGAGGCAAGAAATGAAACACCTGTTGCGCAGGCTCGCCCTGCCCTTGCTGGCGCTGGCCGCCGGCCCCGCCCTGGCCCATAACCCGATGTGCGACTGCCAGCCGGTAGACGGCGACCAGATCAAGTGCACCGGGGGCTTTTCCGATGGCAGCGGCGCCCCAGGTGTGACCCTCGATGTGATCGGCTATGACGAACAGGTACTGGTGCCTGGCAAGCTCGGCGATGACTCGAGCCTGACGTTCAAGCGCCCTGACGGCGAGTTCTACGTGCTGTTCGATGCCGGCCCCGGCCACGTCGTGGAAATCGACTACGCGGACATCGCCCAACCATGAGCCGTGCCCAAGTCATCCGCCCGGCCGGTGCCGGGCATGAAACCCTCTATATGCTGCTGACCGCACTGCTGATCCTCGCCGTGGCCGCCAGCGTGGTCACCCTGCGCGGCGAACGGGTCGACGAGCAGACCATCGCCAGCCACCAGATCGACGCCCGCCGCGACCTCACCCCTGCCGAACAAGGCCTGTACACCGACCTGCACGTTGCCCTCGACGAGATCCGCGCGCTGCGCGAGGAAAACGCCGCAGTGCCCAGCGTCGCGGCGTTGGCCGAGGAAGGCCTGCCGCCGTTCGTCGAAGACACCAGCAGCGCCAGCCGTGGCAACCACCAGTGGCAGTGGCTCGACAGCGGCGCCTACCTGGGCCGTAGCCAGGATGCCCAGGTAGCCGGCAGTTTCCTGCTGATATTGCCGAGCGAGGCCCAGGCCCCCGCCGATGTCTGGCTGCGTCGCGACAGCAGCGCCGCCGCCCCGGACGACCTGGGCAGCGAGTCATTGATCGCCGCCGGCTGGCAACAGGTGGTCAGCCACTACGACGCAGGCGTCACCCGCGAACACCGTCACTGAACCCAAGGACTCCCCCATGCTCCGCTCCGCCTTCGCCCTGCTCCTGGCCTGCTTGCTGCCGGCCGTAGCCCTGGCCGACACCGGCAAGCCCCTGCGTATCGGCATCACCTTGCACCCCTACTACAGCTATGTCAGCAACGTGGTCGGCGACCGCGCCGAGGTGGTGCCGCTGATTCCTGCCGGCTTCAACCCCCACGCCTACGAGCCCCGCGCCGAGGACATCAAGCGTATCGGCAGCCTGGACGTGATCGTGCTCAACGGCATCGGCCACGACGACTTCGCCGACCGCATGATCGCCGCCAGCGAAAAGCCCGGCATCAAGACCATCGAGGCCAATGAGAACGTGCCGCTGCTGGCGGCCACCGGCATCGCCGCGCGCGGTGCGGGCAAGGTGGTCAACCCGCATACCTTCCTGTCGATCAGCGCCAGCATCGCCCAGGTGAACAACATCGCCCGCGAGCTGGGCAAGCTCGACCCGGCCAACGCCACCTACTACATGCAGAACGCCCGCGCCTACGCCAAGCGCCTGCGGGTGCTGCGTGCCGAGGCCCTGGCCAAGGTCACCGAGGCGCCGGGCGCGGAGTTCCGCGTTGCGACCATCCACGCCGCCTACGACTACCTGGTGCGTGACTTCGGCCTGGAAGTGACCGCCGTGGTCGAGCCTGCCCACGGTATCGAGCCGAGCCCGGCGCAGTTGAAGAAGACCATCGACCAGCTCAAGGCCCTGGACGTGAAGGTGATCTTCTCGGAAATGGACTTCCCCTCGGCGTACGTGGAAACCATCCAGCGTGAGTCTGGCGTGCATATCTACCCGCTGACCCACATTTCCTATGGCGAATACACCAAGGAGAAGTACGAGGTGGAGATGAAGCGCAACCTCGACACCGTGGTCAAGGCCATTCAGGAGAACCGCGCATGACCGCTGCGGCCAACCTCGCCGCCAGCGGCGGGCCGCGCATCGAGTTCGCCGGTATCGACCTCACCCTGGGCCGCACGCGCATTCTTGAGCAAGTGGCGTTCAGCGTCGCCGCCGGCAGCGTGCATGCCATCGTCGGGCCGAACGGCGGCGGCAAGAGCTCGCTGATCAAGACCCTGCTGGGGCAAATGCCACATCAAGGCCAGCTCACCCTGCACTGGCCGACCGAGCGCGAAGTGATCGGCTACGTGCCCCAGGCGCTGGAATTCGACCGTGGCCTGCCGATGACCGTCGACGACTTCATGGCCGCCATGTGCCAGCAACGCCCGGCTTTCCTGGGCCTGTCGCGCAAGGCGCGACCCGACATCGACGCGGCGCTGGCCAGAGTGGGCATGCTGGAGAAGCGCAAGCGGCGCATGGGCGCCTTGTCCGGCGGCGAGCGCCAACGCGTGCTGCTGGCCCAGGGCCTGATCCCCGAGCCGCAACTGCTGGTACTGGACGAGCCGATGTCGGCGCTCGACGAAGCTGGTATCCAGGTGTTCGAGCAACTGCTGCACAGCTGGCGCCAGGCCGGTACCACCGTACTGTGGATCGAGCATGACCTGGAAGCGGTGCTGCGCCTGGCCGACCGGGTGACCGGGCTGAGCCGCAAGGTGCTGTTCGACGCCCCACCGGCCCAGGCCCTGACTCCAGAGCGCCTGCTGGGCCTGTTCTCCGTCCACCCGCGCAGCGAGAGCCTCGCCTGATGAGTTATGAAGCCTTCCGCCAGCTGGTCCAGCAATGGGCCACCGCTGGCTACCTGCCGGAGGCCCTGGCCTACGGTTTCGTGATCAACGCCCTGCTCGCGGGCCTGATGATCGGCCCAGTCCTGGGCGGCCTGGGCACCCTGGTGGTGGTCAAGCGCTTTGCCTTCTTCTCCGAGGCCGTCGGCCATGCGGCGCTGACCGGCGTTGCCATTGGCATCCTGCTGGGCGAACCGTACACCGGACCTTATGGCAGCCTGTTCGGCTACTGCCTGCTGTTCGGTATTTTGCTGAACTTCCTGCGCAACCGCACGGGGCTGTCGCCCGACACCCTGATCGGCGTGTTTCTCTCGGTGTCCCTGGCCCTGGGTGCGAGCTTGCTGCTGATGCTGGCGGGCAAGATCAACGTGCATATCCTGGAGAACGTGCTGTTCGGCTCGGTGCTGACCGTCAGCGCCCACGACCTTGTGGTACTGGGCGTGGTGGCGATCCTGGTGCTGGCCCTGGCCCTACCGCTGTACAACCGCATCATCCTGGCCAGCTTCAACCCTCAGTTGGCGGCGGTACGCGGGGTAGCGGTAAAGACCCTGGATTACCTGTTCGTGGTCCTGGTGACCTTGGTGACCGTGGCCTCGGTGAAGGTGATCGGGGCGATCCTGGTCGGCGCCCTGCTGGTGATCCCAGCCGCCGCTGCGCGCCTGGTCAGCCAGTCGCTGAAGGGCTTCTTCTTCGTCTCGGTGCTGATCGCTACCCTGAGCACGCTGCTGGGCATCCTGCTGCCGATCGTCTTCGACCTGCCAGTGCCGTCCGGCGCTGCGATCATCCTGGTGTCTGGCGTCTGCTTCGCCCTCGCCGCCCTGGCCCGCGCCCTCGTCCCTCGCCTGCAAGGAAACCCGGCATGACCCTGAACTTCAAACCGCTGTGCCTGGCCTTGGCCCTGGCCGCCCTGCCCGCCCTTGCCCAGGCTGCGCAACCCGTCGCCGCACCCCAGGTGCTGACCACCCTGCCGGTGACCCACAGCCTGGCCGTGGCCTTGCTCGAAGGCACCTCGGTGCAGCTCAAGCGCGCCGCACCCGCCAACCTGCCGGCCACCCGCCAGCCCTCGTACTTCAGCGGGCGCGGCGGCGAGAGCCTGCAAAAGGCCGCGCGCGAGGCGGATGCGGTGATCGGCGTGCGCTCGATCTGGCGTGACGACCCGCTTTACCCTATGGCCCGACGCAGCAATATCCGCATCGTCGAAATCGATGCCGCGCACCCGGTGGACGGCGCGCTGCCAGGCATCGCGGTGAGCGGCGAGGACGCCTTCGCCGGTTACCCATGGCTGAACCCGATAAACCTGGGGCGCATGGCCGATGTGCTGGCCAATGACCTGGAACGCCTGTCGCCAGCCGACAAGACGAAAATCCAGACCAACCTGGCCGGCCTCAAACGCCAGCTCCTCGAGCTGACCTCCAGCAGCCAGACCCGCCTGGCCGAGGCTGACAACCTCAGCGTGGTAAGCCTCTCGGAGCGGCTAGGCTACCTGGCCAGCGGGCTGAACCTGGATGTGGTGGCGCAGCCGCTGCCCGCCGGTGACAAGTGGGACGAGGCCACGCTCAAGGCGTTGGGCGAGAACCTCAAGGCCCAGGAGGTGGCGCTGGTGCTGCACCATCGCCAGCCGGAGACCGAGGTAGTCAAGACGATCGAAGCGGCTGGCGCGAAACTGGTGGTGATCGAGAGCGACCCTGAAGACACCCTGGTTGGGCTCAAGGCCAGCGTCGACCAGGTGGTGGCGGCGTTGCGCCAGGGCTAAGCTCCGGCGCGCCCTTCGCGGGCAAGCCCGCTCCTGCAGGTTTCGCGCAGTCCCTGCAGGAGCGGGCTTGGCCGCCAAGAGGTCAGCGCTGGACACTCGGTCATTTCAGCGCTTCAAGCACCGCTGATACCGCTCATCCACCCTCCCGGCGAACCACGCCGTGGTGAGCTTGCGGGTAATCTTCGGGCTCTTGAGCTCGATCCCCGGCAGCACCGCCCGCGGCAGAGGCTTGCCTGCCTTGGCGTCGGCCAACGCGAATACGCCTTGGTACAAGTCGGTTTCCTCCAACGCCAGGCTGTCTTCCTTTTCCAGCTGGCTGCGGATCTGCGGGTTGCGCAGCCCCAGTTGCCGCCCCAGCGTACGCGCCGCCTTCTCCGTCGCCCCCGGCATGATCGCCCCGGGTGCGATCAAGTCGCCATCGAGTGCCAGCTTCACCCCGGTCGCCTGGCTCAACGCCGCCTGGAACGCCGCATTACGACTGGCGTACCAACCCGCGTTGAAGTCGGCATAGCGGTACAGCTGGCGCTCATAGTGGGCTGGATAGCCCAGCAGGTGGGCGATACCGAAATACATCCCGCCGCGTCGACTGAACACTTCCTGGCGCACCGTGCCCTGCCGGGTGTAGGGGTAGTCCTGGGCATGCCGTTCGGCGAAATCGATACTGACCTGCATGGGCCCGCCCGTGCGCACTGGGTTCAAACCGCCGAGCAGCTTGTCACCCAGGGGTAGCCCGGCGATGAAGTCGTCGAACAGCGCACTCAGCTGCTTCTCGCTGCGCACCGCCAGCAAGCGTTGCTGGTAGGTCTTGCCGTTGGCCGAGGGGGTCGCCAGAGCGCCATCGACCAGCAGTTTCGGAATGTGCAGGCGCGCCGCGCGGCGGTCGATTTCCTCGCGGGCGATCCGCCCAAGGTTGGGCACTTGCGGGTCGGCGTTGAAGGTCGACTCTTGCTCGGTCACCGCCAGCACCGCACACAGGTTGCTCTTGCTCGGCTCGATACGCTGGGCTTCGAAAGCCACCTGGATGTCCTTGGCCCAGCCCTCGCGGTCCTTCACCGTGGCGGGCAGCAGGCGCAGCAATTGAGCACGGACCTCGGCCGCGTCGGCCTGCGGGGGTGGCTCGGTGCGCCCCGCGCAGCCCTGGAGCAGCGCCAGGGCGGCTACACCGGCCGCCAGCAGCCACCCGTTCAGGGCTGTTCACCGACCAGGTAGGTCTTGCTGATGTGCCGGAACAGCGGGTGGCTGGCGCTTTGCATCAACTCGAACAGCACCATCTCACGGCTGACCACCTGGGCCCCGGCATTACGCATGCGGGCCAGGCCCGCTGCCTTGCTGGCCGGGGTACGGCTGTCGCAGGCGTCCTCGACCACGAATACCTGCTTGCCCAGCCCAAGCAGGCCCAACACGCTTTGCAGCACACAGACATGGGTTTCCATGCCGCACACGATCACCTGCTGGCGTTGCAGCAGGCTGGCCGGCAGGCAGTCAGCGGCCACGCAGGAGAAATGCAGCTTTTCCACCACCTCGGCATGCGGCGATGCCGCCAGTAGCTCGGGCAAGGTCGGGCCGAGGCCCTTGGGGTATTGCTCGGAGATCACCGTGGGCAGTTCCAGCTCGGCCGCGGCGGCCAGCAACCAACGTGCACGGGCACGGGTGCCCTCGGGGTCGCTCATGGCACCGATGAGTTTTTCCTGGATGTCGACGACCAGCAGCGTGGCCTGGCGGGGATCGATCAGCATGGAGGGCAAGCCTTGTCCTGGAGAAAGCACCAAGCCTCCCCCAGGCAAAGGTGCCACGTCAATCAGGCCGACAGGCGCAACGGCTCCAGGGCTGCGGCGAGCTCGCCTAGCACCCGGTCTTCGTGCTCATGGATGAAGAAGTGCCCGCCCGGGAACATGCGCAAGGAAAACTCACCGACAGTTTCCTGGCCCCAGGCCTGCAATTGCGAGGGATTGGCGCGGTCTTGCTCGCCACCGAGCACATGCAGCGGGCAGCGCAGCGGCGGGCGCTGGCGATAGGCGTAGTGACCGCAAAGCAGGAAATCAGCGCGCAGCACCGGCAACGTCAGGCTCATCAGCTCTTCGTTGGCCAGCACTTCTTCGGGCGTGCCTTGCAGCTCGCGCAGCTCGTCGATCAGTTGGGCATCGCTCTTGGGTTCGCGCCAGTGCTTGCCGTCGTAGTCTTCACGGCGGGTAGGCGCGGCGGTGCCGCAGGCGAACAACGCCAGCGGCGCCGGGCAGCCGAGCGCTTGCAGCTCGTGGGCCAGCTCGAAGGCCAGCAGCGCCCCCAGGCTGTGGCCCAACAGTGCGTATGGCCCGCTGGCCGCCAGGCGCTGCTCGCTGGCCAACTGCCGGGCCAGCACCTGCATGTCGGTCTGCAGGGCTTCGCCCAGGCGTGCGCCGCGTCCAGGCAACTCCACGGGACGCACCTGCAGCCAGCCCGGCAGCTTGCGCCGCCAGCGGCTGTAGACCATGGCGCTGGCGCCGGAATACGGCAGGCACAGCAGGTTCACGGTGGTCACTGTGCGGCGGTTTGCGCCATTTTCTGGCGCAGGCTCAGGGGACGCATGTCGGTCCACACCTCATCGATGTAGGCCAGGCAGTCCTTCTTCAGGCCGCTCTTGCCCACGGCGCGCCAGCCTTCGGGGATCGCCTTGTAGTCCGGCCAGATGGAGTATTGCTCTTCGTGGTTGGCCACTACCTGGAACACGATGTCGTCGCGGTCGAAAACGGAAGTCACAGTCTGTCTCCTTGGGTGGTATGGCCTGCGCCTTGCGAGGCGCAGGGCAGGTCTTCAGGAAAACGAAGCAGGTATCGGGAAAATTAGCCCTGGGCGATTCTGCCACAGGGCGCAGGCGCCGATGAAGGCAGCGCTTCAGGCGCTGGCTGCACCGACGTTCATCCACACCATCAACACCGTGAGCGTGACCAGCGAGCACAGGGTAGAGATCAGGATCGTGCGGGAAATCAGCCCTGCCTCGCGCCGGTAGTATTCGGCCAGCATGAAAGGCCCCGTACCGGTCGGCAAGGCGCTGAGCAACAGTGCGGCATTGGCCCACATCGACGGCAGGGCGAACACCTTGAACGCCAGGAACCCGGTCAGCACTGGCTGCCCTACCAGCTTCAGGCCGACGAGCGGCCACGGGTTGCCCTCGTCCACCGCCGGCCTCCCGACCCTCTGGCCGAGGAACAGGCCCAACGACACCAGTGCACACGGGGTGGTGGCCATGGCCAGCATGTCGAGAAAGCTCTGCACCGGATGTGCCAGGCTCATGCCGCTCGCCGCCCAGGCCGCCCCGGCAACAGGGGCGATCACCAGGGGATTCTTCGCCAGCGCCCTGAGCACCTGCGCGATTGCCCGGCCAGGATGACGCGTCTCTTGCAGGCCGACCTCGACGCAAACCAGCGCGATGGCGAACAGCACGCAGACCACGACAAGGGTCGAGATCAACGCCGGTTGCAGGCCTGGGTGGCCGAACGCAAATGCGCACAGCGGTATGCCGATGTACCCGGTATTGGCGTAGCCAGCGCTCAAGCCATCGAGGCTGGCGTCGACCAGGCCATGCCCCCTGCGCAGCCGCCAGGCCAGCGTCAGCAGGAACACGGCGAGGGTGCCGACGCCGAAGGAGATGATGAACCCGGGTTGCCAGATCTCGGCCCAGGTAGCGCTTGCCGTGACTTTGAACAGCAAGGCCGGCAGGCAAAGCCACACCACCATCTTGTTGATCTCGGAGGCGGCGTACTCGCCGAGGCGATGGGTGCGGCGGCAGACGAACCCCGCCAGGATCAGGGCGAAGACAGGAAGGACGATGGCTAGGACGGCGTACATGATTTCCACGATCGAGGGAGATTTCGGGCGTGGGTAGATTAGAATCCCCCACCAATGCGGTCCAATGACTATAAACGTGTCCATTGATACTTATGGAGCATCGATGATCGAGCACCGTCACTTGCGCTATTTCCTGGCCCTGGCCGACCTGCTGCACTACGGCAAGGCCGCTGCGCGGGTCAACGTGGCGCAATCTTCATTGAGCCGGCAGATTGCCGACCTGGAGTCGCAACTTGGCTGCCAACTGTTCCTGCGCACCTCGCGCTCGGTCGAGCTGACCTTGGCGGGGCTGGAGTTGCAGCGCAGCGCCCGCCTGGTAATGCAGGCGATGGACTCGGCGATACGCTCGACCCAAGCCGTGGCGCGCGGCGACAAAGGCGCCTTGCGCATCGCCTTCACGTCCATGATCGCCTGGACAGGCCTGCCCAAGTTCATCAAGAACTACGCCGCGAGCGCGCCGCAGGTGAGCCTTGAGCTCAGCGAACTGCTGCCGGCGGCCCTGATGAAAGCCGTGCAAACCGGTGAATGCGACGTCGCCCTGACCTTCAGAACCCCGCTCCAGCCGCCCTACCACTACCGCGAGCTGTTGCACGAAACGTTGAGCATCGCGCTGCCCGCCGATCATCGCCTTGCTCGGCAGGCCCGTGTCAGTGTGGCCGACCTGGCCGATGAGCCATTTATCCTGAGCCCTCGTCACACTGCCTGCGCGTTGTTCGACAGCATCGACGCGCTGTGTCGGCAACATGGCTTCGAGCCTCGCGTGCGGATGTACACCCAACTACAAGGGACCATCGTCAACCTGGTCGGCGAAGGCCTGGGGGTATCGATCATTCCCACCTCCATGTCGAAATCGAACCCGCAATCAATGAAGGTCGTGCCGATAGACGATGCCCCGACTGTCGCCCTGGGCATGGTGTGGAGCGAACGCAACGCCAACCCTTGCCTGGCCGCCTTCATCGACGCGGTCGAAGACAGCCTGGTGCGCAACCCGCCCGCTGCCTGACAAAGGCTTGAGTTGAGTTCGACGGGATAACCGCCCAGGCCACCGCCCCCTTAACCTCACTCGTTACGGAAAAAAACCGGCCCTGCATCACGCAGCAAGTCCACCATGGCCCCTACCGCCGGTGGCAAGTAGCCCTCGGCGCGCACCGCCACCGCCACGGTGCGGCTCATGGTGGTCTCGGCCAGCGGCACTTCGCGCAGCCACGAGGTGCCCAGGCCGTGCTCCAGGGTTTCCCGGGCGGCGAAGCTCAGTAGCCGGGTCTGGGCGATGAGCCGCGGCAGCAGGGAAATCGAGTTGGTCTCGATCTGCACGTTGGGCGGTGGTAGCTGGCGCTCGACGAACACGTTGTCGATCCAGCGCCTGGCGGTCACGGTCGGCGCGCCGAGCACCCAGCGGTACTGGCACAGGTCCTTGAGGGCGATGGGACGGTCGAACACCGGGTGGTCGGCGCTGGCCACCACCACCACTTCGTCCTGCAGGATCGGGTAGGAGCGGTATCTGGGGTCGTCGACGATCAAGGTGCAGATGATTGCATCCAGGCGCCCGGCCATCAGCGACTCCTTGAGCACGTCATCCTGGCCGATGGACAGCTTCAAGGTCAGTTCCGGCGCGCGCTCCAGCAATGCCGAGGCCAACTGCGGCAGCAGGTGCTCGGCCATGCTCGCCGCGCAACCGAGGCGAATATTGCCCACCAGACCGCTGGCAAAGTCGCGCACCTCGCGTTCGGTCTGGGCAATGTCCAATTGCAGTTGCTTGCTACGGGCCAGCAACAGCTTGCCCACATCGGTGAGCTTGATACCCCGCCCGTCACGTTGGAACAGTCGCGTGCCGAGCGACTCCTCCAGGCGTTGGATGCTCTTGCTCAGCGCCGGCTGGCTGCGGTTGAGCTTTTCCGCGGCGCGGCCGAGGTGGCCGAGCTCGGCGATGGTCTGGAAATAGGTCAGGTCGCGTAGGTCCATGATTCATGAATTTTGGTTATGGATTCATCGAAAGTAGAAAATAGACTTGATGAATCGTGGCGTCGATAATTTTCTCCATCCGCCGTACAGGGAGACCGACGTTGCCCACTTTGCCTACCCTTCCTTCCCGCTTTTCAGTCCTGCGATGGCTTGCCCTGGCCGGGTGTGCCGGTGCCGCTGGGCAGGCGTTGCATGCCTTGGCGGTGCCCGCTGGGTTGTTTCTCGGGCCAATGCTGGTGGCCATTTTGTTTGGCGTTTCCGGGGCACGCCTGAGTTTGCACCGGCATGTGTTTCGCTTCGGCCAGGGCTGCGTCGGGCTGTTGGTGGCGCATTCGGTAACCTGGCCGGTACTGGCGTCGCTGGCGCAGTCGTGGGAGCTGATGCTGCTGGCCACGGTGGTTACCGTGCTGCTCAGCGCGGTGGTCGGGCTTGGCACGGTGCGCTTCGGTGGCATTCCTGGCAGCACCGCGGCCTGGGGGACGGCGCCGGGCGCGGCCTCGGCGATGGTGTCGATGGCCGAGGACAACGGTGCCGATGGCCGTGTGGTGGCGACCATGCAGTATGTGCGGGTGGTGTGCGTGGTGATGATCGGTTCGCTGGTCAGCCATTTGTTGGGCGCCAGCGACTTGGTGGGCGAGACGGCGAATGTGCCGGCCACGATGGATTCAGTTGCGCCGGTTGACTGGATGTTGGGGTTGGTGGTGGTGCTGGTTGGGGTGTTTGCGGGAAGCCGGATTCCAGCTGGCGCTCTGCTGCTGCCGTTGCTGCTGGGGGCTGGGTTGCAATTGGGTGGGGTGTTGGTGATTGCGTTGCCGAGCGGGTTGCTGGCTTTTGCCTACGGTGTCATTGGTTGCTATATCGGTCTGCGGTTCGACCGGCAAACGGTGCGTTATGTGTGGAGGCGTCTGCCGACGATGATCGCTGGGGCGGTGATGCTGATCGTGCTGTGCGCGGGTTGTGCCTGGGTGTTGGCGCGGGCGTCGGGTACTGATTTTCTGTCGATGTACCTGGCTACCAGCCCGGGTGGGTTGGATGCGATGGCGATTATTGCGGTGGAGACGCATTCGGATGTGGGGATGGTGTTGGCGATGCAGACGTTGCGGTTGTTCGGGGTAATTTTGACTGGGGCGTATATTGCGCGGCAGATCATTCGCCTAACTAAAACCTGATGCCCCGCGCTTGCTCTTGCTCTTGCTCTTGCTCTTGCTCTTGCTCTTGCTCTTGCTCTTGCTCTTGC
>NZ_JAVAYC010000052.1:0-11918 GCF_042709235.1 Pseudomonas sp. LS_2
GCCACCGTTGAGCAAGGCACCCCAGATTTCCAGGGTACTGGCGTCAAAGGCTGGGTTGGCGGCGAGGGCGATGCGGTCCTGGGCATTGAAGTCGGCAAAGCCGTTGTTGATCACCAGGCGCACGATGGCCCGGTGCGGCACTTGCACGCCCTTGGGGGTGCCGGTGGAGCCGGAGGTGTACATCACGTAGGCGGGCGCGTCGGCAGCCGCCGGGACAGGTGCACGCGGCGTAGCGGGTGCAGTGCTTTCCCAGGCGGCCAGGTCCAGGTACTGAACGCTTGGCGGCAGGGCATGAGCATACGGCGTTTCGCCGAGCAGCCAGGCGCTGGCGCAGTCGTGCAGCAGGGCGTGTCGCCGCTCTAGCGGAGTGGCGGTGTCGATCGGCACATAGGTCGCGCCATTCTTCAGGATCGCCAGGATCGCCGTGACCAACCGCAGGCCGCGCTCCAGGCACAGCGCCACGCAGTCGCCGGGGCGGACGCCGCGCTCGGCCAGCCAGCCGGCGAGGCGTTCGGCATGCTGGTCGAGCTGGCGATAGCTCAGCGAGTGTTGGCCATCCTCTATTGCCTTGGCCTCGGGGCGGCGCCTTGCCTGCGCCTCGAACAGCGTGTGCAGCGGCTCGTGCGCCGGGTAGTCGCGGGAAGTGGCATTGAACGCATGCAGCACCTGCTCGCGTTCGGCGGCGCCAAGTACCGACAGTTCGGTGAGGCTGGCCTGGTCATCGGCGACCATGGCCTGGAGGGTGGCGCACAGCGCCTGCCAATGCCGCTGCACGGTGCTGCGGTCGAACAGTGCCGTGGCATAGGTCAGCCGACCTGCGACCGTGCCGTCGCGTTCGTGCAGGTTCAGGGTAAGGTCGAACTTGGCGCTGTCTTCGCGGGTATCCAGCGGCTGCAATGCCAGTCTGCCCAGTTCCAGGCGCGCTTGCGGTGCGTTCTGCCAGGCGAACAGCACTTGGAAAATCGGGCTGTGGGCCAGCGAGCGAGGGGGGTTCAAGGCTTCGACCAGGTGTTCGAACGCCACCGCCTGGTGGGCCTGGGCATCGAGCGCGGTGCGCCGTACCTGGGCCAGCAATTGGCTGACCTGAGGCGCTTGGTCCAGGCGCATGCGCAACGCCTGGGTGTTGACGAAAAAGCCGATCAGCGGCTCGATTTCAGCCTGGGTGCGGTTGGCCTGCACCGAGCCGATCACCACGTCCTGCTGGCCGGACAAGCGTGCCAGCACCACCGACCAGGCGGCCAGCAGGGTCATGAACAGGGTGCAGCCGTGGCGTTCGCCCAGTTGCCTGATGGCCTGGGCCAGGACTGGGTCCAGGCTGACCTCGAGGCTGGCGCCGGTGAAGTCCTGCTGTGTCGGGCGGGGGCGGTCCAGGGCGAGGTTCAGCAGCGTGGGGGCGTCTTCGAGCTGATCGCGCCAGTACGCCAGTTGCTGTTCGAACCGGCGTGCCTGGCGCGGCGCGCGTTGCCACAGGGCGTAGTCGGCATACTGCACCGCCAGCGCTGGCAGCGGGTCGGCCTGGCCTTGGGTGAAGGCGCGGTACAACGTGCTCAGCTCATGGGTCAGCACGCCCAGCGACCAGGCATCGCCGATGATGTGGTGCAAGGTCACCAGCAACACATGCTCCTGCTCACCCAGGCGCAGCAGGCGTGCGCGCAGCAGCGGCCCGCGTGCCAGGTCGAAAGGTGCCTGGGCCTCGGCGGCGCAGCGGGCCTGGATGCTCGCCGGGGAGTGGCCTTGCAGGTCTTCCTCGGGCAGCGCGAATGGCTGCGCGGGATCGATGATTTGCAGCGGCTCACCGCCTTCGGCGACGAAGCGGGTGCGCAAGGCTTCGTGACGTTCGACGATGCGCGACAATGCGGCGCGCAAGGCCTTCGTGTCCAATTCGCCGCGCAAGTGCAAGCCGCCGGCCATGTGGTAGGCGGCGCTGGCGTTGGGGTCGAGGTGGGCGATGAACCACAGGCGCTGCTGGGCGAACGACAGCGGCAAGCGTGCTGGCCTCGGCAGGGCAGTGATCGGCGCCGCAGCGTGCTGCCCCGAGGTGCCCAGGGCTTCGATCGCCAGTGCCTGGCGCTGCAGGGTCGGGTGGTCGAACACTGCGGCCAATGGCAGTTCGACGTGCAACTGCTGGCGCAGCTGGGAAATCAGCTGTACCGCCAGCAGCGAATGGCCGCCGGCCTGGAAGAAATGGCTATCGCGACCGACCTGGGGCAGCCCCAGCAGGCTGCTCCAAATGGCCGCCAGACGGGTTTCCAGCGCGCCTTGGGGCGGCTCGACATGCCCAGCTTCGCCTTGCTCGGGCGCGGGCAGGGCGCTGCGGTCGAGCTTGCCGTTGGGGGTCAGGGGCAGGGCTGGCAGGGCCACGTAGGCGCTGGGCTGCATGTACTCGGGCAGGCGTGCGGCCACGGCATCGCGCAGTTGCGCTTCACTGACCGGCATGTCGGGCTGGGCGACCCAGTAGGCCACCAGCCGCGGGTCCGGGGCCAGGTCCTGGCGAGCGACTACCACGGCGTGCTGCACTCCTGGCACCTGGGCCAGGGCCGTTTCGATCTCGCCCAGCTCGATACGGAAGCCGCGCACCTTCACCTGGAAGTCGTTACGGCCTACGTAGAGGAGTTCGCCGTCGGCGGTCCAGCGGCCCAGGTCGCCGGTGCGGTACATCTTCGCCCCCGGTGCGCTGGCGAACGGGTCGTCGAGGAAGCGCTCGCGGGTCAGGTCCGGGCGATTCAGGTAGCCACGCGCGACCCCGGCACCACCGATGTAGAGCTCGCCCACCACGCCCAAGGGCGCCAGTTGCTGCTGGGCATCGAGGATATACACCTGGGTGTTGTCCAGCGGTCGGCCGATGCCCGGCACGAAGCCCTGCTCGCGGTCCATCGACACCCAGGTCGAGTAGGTGGTGGTTTCGCTCGGGCCATACAGGTTGCACAGGCGCTGTACCGCGCTGTTGGCGAATATCTGTTCGACCAAGGCCTGCTTGAGCGGCTCGCCCGCCAGGTTGACCACCTGGGTGGAAGACGGGATCGCCTGGGCTGCGACCAGCGCATCCAGCGCCGACGGTACGCTGTTGATCAGCGTCACTGGCACTGGCTGCTCGAGCAGCGCCAGGGCATTGCTGGCCACGTGCAAGGTGGCGCCCGCGGCCAGCGGCACGAAGAACTCGAACACTGCCAGGTCGAAGTTGATCGAGGTGGCGAACAGGCTGTGCTGCAAGGTGCTGCTGTCGAATGCGTGCAGCGCCCAGTTCAGCAGGTTGCAGGCATTGCGGTGCTCGATCATCACGCCCTTGGGCAAGCCTGTGGAGCCGGATGTGTAGATCACGTAGGCCAGGTGCGTGCCGCTCAGGCCCAACTGCGTCGGGTCGGGGTTGTGGCACGGCTGCTCGGCCAGCTGCGCCTGGGTTTCGGCGTTGTCCAGGTAGATCGGTTGGCAGCTAGGCGGTGGCGTGACCTGGGCCTGTAGTGCGGTCAGCGTCAGCAGCACATGCGGGGTGCTGTCTTCGAGCATGTGCGACAGACGTTCGCGTGGGTAGGTGGGGTCCAGCGGTACGTAGGCGGCGCCGGCCTTGAGGATGCCCAGTAGCGCTACCAGCAGGCGCGGGCCGCGCTCCAGGCAGATCGCCACGCGGCTGTCGGGTGTGACCCCGGCCTGCAGCAGGCGGTGCGCCAGTTGGTTGGCCTGGCTGTTGAGCTGTTCATAGGTCAGAGGCGGCGCGCCGTCCGCGGCCTCGAAGCGTGCGGCGATCGCCTGTGGCTGCTGGGCGGCCCGGCGTTCAAGCGCCAGGTGCAGCAGGCCCTGCTCGGGCAGCGCACGTTCGGTGGCATTGAAGCGGCGCAGACGTCGCTGTTCGGCCTCGGGCAACACCGAAAGCTGGCAGGCCAGGGTATGCGGACGTCGCTCCAGGGCATCGAGCAGGTTGCGCAGGGCGGTGTCGAGCCAGCCGAGCACCGGTGCCGTGCCGACCTGGGCGTCCACTTGCAGGCTCAGCGAGAAGCCTTCGCCGAGGTCATCCACCGACAGGTTGAACGGGTAGTTGGTGCGCTCCTCGCCGCCAAGCACGCGCATGCCGTCGAGCGTTGGTGCGTGTTCGGCGGCGGCGCTGTGGCGGTAGTTGAGCAGCGCCGAGAACAGCGGCGTACCGCTGGGCAGCGCGCTGCATCGTTGGGCCAGGCCCAGGGGCGCGTGCTCGTGGCGGATCAGCCGGCTGAGCAGCGCATGGGTTTCGCGCAGTGCCTGGTCCACCGGCAGTGCCAGGCGCACCCGCAGCGGCAAGGTATTGATGAACAGGCCCATGGCGGTGGCAGCATCGCCGTTGCCTTGCAGGCGGCCGAACATCACGGTGCCGAACACCACGTCGTCGCGGCCACAGGTCTTGCCCAGCACCAGGGCCCAAGCCAGGTGGAACAGGCTGGCGGCGCTGACTCCAAGCGTGCGTGAGAACTGGCGGATACGCAGGCTCAGGTCGGTCGGCAAAGGGGCATCCAGGGTGTCTACCTGAGTGCCGTCGCCGCGTATGTCGAGCAGGCCGCAAGGGGCTGTGGGTTCGTCGATATCGCCGAGCATCTCGCTGAAGAACGCCGCATGTTGCTCTTGGCTCAGGCCCTTGCGGGCACGCACCACGAAGTCACGGAACGGTTGCGGCGCTTGCAGCTCGCCCAGGCGACCTTGCTGGATCGCCGCCACCTCGCGTACCAGGCGTTCCAGCGAGGTGTGATCCATCACGGCATGGTGGTGCAGCAGTTGCACCAGCCAGCGGTCGTTGCCCGGGTCGGCTGCGGCCACCGCACGCATCAGCGGGGCCTGGCGCAGGTCCAGGCGTTGTTGGCGAGGGTCGGCATGCTCGCGCAGGGCGGTTTCGACATCGCCGTGCTCGACAGTGAAGCGCTCCAGTCGCAACGGTGCTTGGCGCCATACCACTTGCACGGGCTCTTCAAGACCCTCCCAGGCCAGCGCCGTGCGAAGAATGTCATGGCGGGCGATGGCCTGGTTGAGTGCGTCAATGAAGCGCTGCACGCCCGCTTCGTCGTCGAAGGCCAGCATCACGTGCAGCAGGTAGGTGTCGCCACGCTGCTGGAGCAGGTGGTGGAACAGGATGCCCGCCTGCAACGGCACCAGCGGGTAGATGTCCTGGATGTTCGCGGCGCCGCCGGGCACCTGGGCGACGATGCTGGCCACCTGGGCCTCGCTGAGCGTGCACAGGTCGAGCATGGCCGGGGTGATGTGTGTGGTGCCCAGGGCCAGGCCGCAGGCCTCGGGGCGTTGCTCGGCGGGCTGGCGCAGCGCGTCGATCAAGGCCTGCTTGTTGCTGCGCAGCAGTGCGATCAATTCCTGGTCGGCCAGGGCCTGGTCGTCGGCCACGACCGACAGTTGGTCGCCACGCAGCGACAGGGTAATACCACGTTGTTCCAGCAGTACCAGCAGTTCAGCTGCAGTCACAGGAGCATCTCCTTCAAACGGGTAGTAGCCGCGGCCAGGCCGGCAAGGGTTGGGGCGGTGAACAATTGGGCGATGTCGACCCGCAGGCTGTGTTGGCGCATGCGTTCGACCAGGGTCATGGCGATCAGCGAGTGCCCACCCAGGGCAAAGAAGTTGTCGTGTCGGCTGACCCGCTCGACATTCAGCAACTCGCACCACAGCGCGGCGAGGGTGGTTTCCACCTCGCCTTGCGGGGCTTCGTAATGGCTTTGCACGTAGGCCGTGGCGTCGGGTTCGGGCAGGGCGTTGCGGTCGAGCTTGCCGCTGGCGCTCAGTGGCAGGCTGGCCAACTGTACGTAGGCGCTGGGCAGCATGTAGTCGGGCAGTTGTCTACCCAGTGCGGCGCGGGCCTGGCTGGGCGTTGGCGGCGCCTCGCCTTGCAGGTAGGCGACCAGGCGTGCCACGCCATGGGCGTCGAGGCGGCCGACCACCACGGCCTGGCGTACACCGGGCAAGGCTTGCAGGTGGCTTTCGATTTCACCTAGCTCGATGCGGTGGCCATGCACCTTCACCTGGAAGTCGCTGCGGCCCAGGTAGCTGAGGCTACCGTCCAGCTCCCAGCGGCCGAGGTCGCCGGTGCGGTACAAACGGGCACTGGGTGCGTCGCTGAATGGGTCGGGGACAAAACGCTCCTGGGTCAGCGCCTCGCGCTGCCAATAGCCCCGGGCAAGGCCCAGGCCACCGATGTGGATTTCCCCGGTCACCCCCAGCGGCGTGCGCCGCCCGTGGCTGTCGAGTACCTGCACCTGGGTGTTGGGCAGCGGTTGGCCGAGGCTCGGGGTCGCGTGCTGGTGGAGCCAGGCGCTGGTGGTATCGACCGTGCATTCGGTGGGGCCGTAGACGTTCAGTACGCGCACCTCGCGCTCGCTGGCCAACTGCGCCCAGAGCTCGTCCGGCACGGCTTCGCCGCCCAGCAGGATACGTGCAGGCAAAGGCATGCCTGGCGCGCTCGCCTGGCGGTAGCGCAGCACGGCCTGCAACTGGCTGGGGGTACAGTCGAACAGCCCGACCTGCTGGGTGTTCAAGTAATCGAGCAGGGCGCTGGCATCCAGGCGCACGCGCTTGGGCACCATCACCAGGCAGTGGCCGCTCAGCCACTGGCACAGCTGCTGGACCGAGGCGTCGAAGGCCACCGAGGCATTGAGCGAGCAGCGTGTGCCGGGTGACAGGTCGTGCAGGCGCTGTTGCAAGCCGGCCCACAGGTTGAGCACCGAGCGGTGCTCGACCATCACGCCCTTGGGCTGCCCGGTGGAGCCTGAGGTGTAGATCAGGTAGGCGAGGTCGCTGGGCTGCTGGCCCAATGCCGCGCCGTCGGGGTTGTCCGCACAGGCCTGGTGCCAGGTGGTAAGCGGGCCGGGCGGGGCGTCGAGGCTGAGCACCGGGCCGTGGTCGAACGCAGGCAGGCGCTCGCGCAGGTGCTCCTGGGTCAGCAAGGCTGCCGGGGTGCTGTCGTCGAGGGTATAGGCCAGGCGTGTCGGCGGGTAGTCAGGGTCCAGCGGCACGTAGGCACAGCCAGCCTTCCATACCGCCAGCAGGGCGACCGCCAGGTGCACCTCGCGCTCCAGGCAGACCGCGATGCGCTGGCCGCGCTGGATACCCATGGCCAGCAGGTGATGGGCCAGGCGGTTGGCCTGTTCGTTGAGCTGGCGGAAGCTCAAGGCCTGGTGCTCGTCGATGACGGCGAGGGCGTCAGGGCTGCGTGCAGCCTGTTCGGCGAAGCGCTGTTGCAAGGTGGCGCCTGGCGCTGGGGCCAGGCGTGCGGGGTTGAGGCTGTCCAGTTGCGCCTCTTCCTCGGCAGGTAGCACCGGCAGTTGCAGCACGCTGTTGTCGCAGGCCTGCTCCAGTGCTTGCACCAGCGAAGCCAAGGCTTGCTGCATATAGCCGACAACGCGTGCGGGGGCGTAGGCAGGGTGGGTCTGAGCGGTCAGCTGGAAGCCTTCGTCCAGGTCGTCTACAGCCAGGTTGAAGGGGTAGTGCGTGCGTTCTTCGCTGTGCAGCAGGCGCATGCCTGGCACGGCCTGTTGAACGTTTGCCTGGCCGGCATGGCTGTAGCGGTAGTTGAACAGGGCGCTGAACAGTGGGCTGCCGGCAGGCACGGCGCTGCAACGCTGGGCCAGCGCCAGGGGTGTCTGCTCGTGGCTGAGCAAGCCGTTCAGGGCCTGCTGCACGCGTGCCAGCACCTGCGCCGCATCGCCGTGCAGACGTACCCGCAGCGGCAAGGTGTTGATGAACAGGCCCACGGTGCGATCGGCATTGCTGCCCGCCTGCAGGCGGCCAAACAACACCGTGCCGAACACCACGTCGTCGCGTCCGCCGAGCCGGCTGAGCACCATTGCCCAGGCCAGGTGGCAGAGGCTGGCGGCACTGACGCCGTGGGCCGTGGCTTGCTGGCGTATGCGACGCGCCAGTGCGCCGGGCAGTGGTTGCTGGTGTTCCCGAGCTTGCCAGCGTGGGTCGGTGTCCACCTCCAGGCCATAGGGCAAGGTAGGTTCTTCCACATCGCCCAATTGCGCGCTGAAGAAGGCGTGGGCGGCGCTCACCACCTGCGGTTGCCGGGCCTGGGCCACCAGGGCGCGCATGCTGGTAGGCGGCGGCAGTTCTGCCTGGCGTGCGCCTTCGATCAGCGCGATCTCCTCGATCATCAGCTCCAGCGAGGTATGGTCGACCACCACATGGTGGTGCAGCAGCAACAGCAACCAGCGGTCGTTGGCGGCATCGAACGCCGCCCGTGCTTCGATCAAAGGCGCCTGGCGCAGGTCAAGACGGTACTGGCCTGGGGCTGCGCTGGCCTGCAGTTGAGCGGCAATGTCATCGCCCGCCAGCGATAGGTGGCGGGGCGCGAAGGCCACGTTGCGCAGCACCACCTGCACCGGCTCGTCCAGCCCCTCCCACAGCACCAGGGTGCGCAGGGCGTCATGCCGGGTGATGACCTGTTCCAGCGCACGGCAGAAACCTTGCAAGCGGGCCTGGTCGGTGAAGGCCAGCAGGCTGCGCAGCACATAGCGGTCGCCTGCGCTTTGTGCGCGGTGGTGGTAGAGCATGCCCTGCTGCAAGGGCGCCAGGGGGTAGATGTCCTGGATGTTGGCCGCGCCTCCCGGTACGTGGGCAGCGATGCGGTCGAGCTGGGCCTGGGTCAGTTCGACCAGGTCGAGCATGGTCGTAGTGACGCGCATGCAAGGGGTGGGAATGCGCGATACGTTGGCCTGGGCTTCCGGCGTCGTGCCCAAGGCATCCAGGCGCTGCGCCAGGGTGGCCAGTGTGGGGCGTTCGAAGACGCTGCGAATATCCAGGTCCCAGCCGTTGCGGCGCAGTTGTTCGAGCAACTGCACGGCCAGCAGCGAGTGCCCGCCCAGGCTGAAGAAGTCATCGTCGCGGCCGATGTCTGGCTCGCGCAGCAGTTGGCTCCAGATCGCCGCCAGGCGACGCTCGGTATCGCCTTGCGGCGCTGGCTTGGTGCCGCTGGCGGTTGCGCTGGGCAACGGCAAGGCGTGGCGATCAAGCTTGCCGTTGGGGGTCAGCGGGAGGTTGTCCAGGGCTACGCAGGCGCTGGGCAGCATGTATTCCGGCAGGCGGCTTTGCAGGTGGGCACGTACCTCGAGTAGGCTTGGTGCCGGTTCGCCTGGGGCATCGGGCACCACGTAGGCGACCAGGCGCGGCTCGCCAGCTGGGCCTGGCTGGGCCAGCACCACGGCTTCGCGCAAGCCTGGCAGGTCGAGCAACTGGGCTTCTATCTCGCCCAGCTCGATGCGGAAGCCGCGTACCTTGACCTGGAAGTCGTTGCGTCCCAGGTACTCCAGGTGCCCGTCGGCCTGCCAGCGGCCCAGGTCGCCGGTGCGGTACAGGCGCGCCTCGGGCGAGGCGACGAAGGGATCGGGCAGGAAGCGTTCGGCGCTCAGTTCTGGGCGGTTCAGGTAGCCGCGCGCCACGCCGGCGCCGCCAATATGGATTTCCCCGGCCACGCCCACCGGTACCGGTTGGCGATGGCGGTCGAGCAGGTACACCCGAGTGTTGTCCAGGGGGCGGCCGATACCCGGTCGGTAGCCGTCCTGACGTGCCATCGACAGCCAGGTGGAGTAGGTGGTGGTTTCCGTCGGCCCGTAGAGGTTGCAGACTCGCTGCGTAGCGCTGCGGGCGAACAGTTGCTCCACCAGCCGGGCCTTGAGCGGTTCGCCCGCCAGGTTGATGACCTGGGTGCTGGGCGCAATGGCGCCGACCCTGGCCAGTTCCTCTACTGCCGAGGGCACGCTGTTGACCAGCGATACGGCGTGGGGTTGGGCCACCAGGGCCAGGGCGTTGTCGACCAGGTGCAGGGTGGTCCCGGCAGCCAGCGGGACGAAGAACTCGAACACCGCCAGGTCGAAGTTGATCGAGGTGGCGAACAGGCTGTGGCGCAGTTCATCGGCTGAGTAGCTGTGCAACGCCCAGTGCAGCAGGTTGCAGGCGTTGCGGTGCTCGATCATCACGCCCTTGGGCAGGCCTGTGGAGCCTGAGGTGTAGATCACGTAGGCCAGGTGCGCGGCGTGCAGCCCGGTGACTGCGGGGTTGTGCCCGGGTTGGTCGCTCAGGCGCGCTTGCAGGCTGGGTGCGTCCAGCTCCCAGCGCAGGATTCGCTCGTTGGTCGGCAGGCGTTCGCGCAGGGCCTGGCTGCTCAGGACCAGGCGCGGGGCACTGTCTTCGAGCATGTGCCGCAGGCGCGCTGCGGGGTAGGTGGGGTCCAGCGGTACGTAGGCGGCGCCGGCCTTGAGGATGGCCAGCAAGGCCACCAGCATGTGCGGCCCACGTTCCAGGCATATCGCCACCCGCTCATCCGGCTGTAGCCCGGTAGCCAGCAGGGCGTGTGCCAGGCGGTTGGCCTGGTGGTTGAGTTGGCCATAGCTGAGCGCCGTGTGGTCGCCGATGTAGGCCGCGATGGCATCGGGGTGCCGGGCGGCCTGCTGTTCGAAGGGCTGGTGCAGCAGTGTATCCCGCGGGTGGGCCCGCTCGGTGGCGTTGAAGCGTTCCAGCACTTGCTCGCGCACGGCAGCTGGCAGGGTGTCGAGGGTGCAGGCCAGGGTCGTTGGCGCGTCATGTAGTGCCTGTACCAGCACGTCCAGGGCTTGGACCATGTGCGCCATGACCGACTCGATATCCACCGAGCGGTGAACCTGCGCAGTCAGGGCGAAGCCCTCGCCTAGGTCATCGACCGACAGGCAGAAGGGGTAGTTGCTGCGCTCCTCGCTGGCCAGCACCTGGGTGCCAGGCAGGTCGAACGCCGGGCTGGCCGACGTTTGTGCCTGGCTGTGGCGGAAGTTCAGCAGTGCCGTGAACAACGGGGCCTGGGCCGACAGGGCGCTACAGCGCTGGGCCAGGGCCAGGGGGGCTTGCTCGTGGGGCAGCAGCTCGACCAGACGGGTATGCACCTGTTGCAATGTGGCATACAGCGGTGCGTCGAGGTTGACCCGCAGTGGCAGGGTGTTGATGAACATCCCCAGGGCCTGTTCGACCTGTTGGCCAGCGCTGAAGCGCCCATACAGCACAGTGCCGAACACCAGGTCGTCGCGACCGCTGACCTTGCCGAGCAGCATCGCCCAGGCCAGGTGGAACAGGCTGGCGACCCCAACGCCCTGGGTCTTGGCTGCCTGGCGCAAACGCAGGGCCAGCGCTGGGGCAAGGGGCAATTGCGCTTCGCGGTTTTCCCGCCCGCTGCCCTGGGTGTCTTGCAGACCATAAGGCAGGGTCGGTTCGTCGACATCACCCAGCAGCCGCTGGAAGTAGGCTTCGGCACGGGCCTGGCGGCGTGGGTCGCGAGCCTGGGCCACGAAGGGCTGGAAGGGCACGCTGGCGGGCAGTGACGCGTGGGCGTCGAGCATCAAGGCGCGTACTTCGGCGAACAGCAGGCCAAGGGTGGCGTGGTCGATGGCCAGGTGATGGTGGACCAGTTGCAGTTGCCATTGGCCTTGGGCGTCGTCGAAGCGCACGAAGGCTTGCGCCAGCGGGGCGCGGCGAATATCCAGCGCCTGCTCGGTAAAGGGCTGCCCGTCGGCGAGCCGGGTCACCGGCAGCCTGGCCGTTCGCCATACCGCTTGCAGCGGGGTGTCGAGCCCTTCCCACAGCACTGCGCTGCGCAGGATATCGTGGCGTGCGATCACTCGGTCGAAGGCATCGACGAAGGCTTGCAGACGCTCGTGACTGTCGAAGGCGAGGGTGGCGCGCAGCAGGTAGGCGTCGTCCGCAGGTTGCAGCAGGTGCTGGAACAGCAGGCCTTCCTGCAAGGGGCTCAATGGATAGGCCGTTTGTAGGTTGGCCTTGCCGCCGTCGACATGACGGGCGACGAGTTCGAGCTGCTGCGCAGGCAAGCTGTGCGGCTCTGCGGGTTCTGGGGGCACGGTAGGCGCGGCTGGGTGCTCCAGCGCCTGGGCGAGGGTGAGCAGGTTGCTGGCGTTGAACAGGGTGCCGACTTCCAGCTG
>NZ_JAVAYC010000053.1:0-11746 GCF_042709235.1 Pseudomonas sp. LS_2
CGTCCGTTTCCACACGAAAAGGGTGGCAGTTGCACGCGGGGTGGAAAACCAGGGCCCATGAAAACCCGGCAGGCCTTGCGGCCTCCCGCGCACAACTGCCGTAACGACAGCATCATGGGACTGAACAGGTTTCCATACCCGATCACCGAACCCTTCAGCGACCGGGCGAGCCTAGAGGGCAGGGTTTCCCACCACAATCAGACGACGCTCGACAGTTGGCGTAGGGTATTTCTTCAGGGATTACAGGGGGAGTAGGGCGAGGCCCAGGTTTCTGTAGGAGCCTTCGCAGATATTGGCTTTGAGCCTGCAACCTACTAAGCGCAACGCCCTCACCCCCGTAGGAACCGCTGCGCCAACCCCAACTGCGATTCCGCCAACTGGTGCAGCGCCTGGCTGATCTCTCGCGTACGCCCAGCCTGTTGCCGTGTGCGCTCCGTAGCATTGGCCACTTCACCCACCTGCTGGTTGATCTGCTCAGCCACCTGCCCCTGCTGCTCGATAGCCGCCGCCATCTGCAAGCTCATGCCGCTGATCTGCGCCACCTCCGCGCAAATACGGGTGAGGGCATGACGGGTCTGCTCCACGTCGGTACTCACCTTCTGCGCCGCCTGCTCGCCCTGTTGGGCGGTGGCCAGGGCGTTGCTGCTGTCGTGGCGCAGGGTTTCGATGGAGCGCTGGATCTGCTCGGTCGATTCGCGGGTGCGCGAGGCCAGGCTGCGCACCTCGTCGGCCACCACGGCGAAGCCGCGCCCGGACTCGCCGGCACGCGCCGCCTCGATAGCGGCGTTCAGTGCCAGCAGGTTGGTCTGCTCGGCGATGCCACGAATCACCTCGGTGATGCTGCCGATCGAGGCGATGGCCTCGGCCAGGCTGCCCACCGCCTGGCTGATCTGCGCAACCGACGTGCGCATCGACTGGGTCGAGCGCTGGCTGTCGTCGGACAGCCCCTCGCCGTCGCGGGCCAGCTGGTCGGCGTTCTGCGCGGCCTGGGCAGTGTCTTGCAGGTTGCGCGAAAGCGCCTGGATGGTCGCGCTCATCTGGTTGATCGCGGCGGCGGTCTGCTCGGTTTCGCGCACTTGGTGGTCCAGTTGCTCGGCGGAATACTCGACCACATCGGCGGAGGTCTGCGCTTGTTGGCGCAACACCACGCTGTTGATGCAAATGCGCGACATCACCGTGGTCATGCGGGCGCGCTGGCTGTCCATGGCCATCGCCAGCCAGGCGGTGCTGCCGGCTTGCTCGCCATACAGCGGGGCGAGCAGTGGGTCGCTGTAGGCGTGCGGGTGCAGGGCCAACAGGTCGCGCGCCAGGCGCCGCTGGCGCAGGGCAGGTTGTGCGCCAGCCAGCACGGCCAACGCCAGCGAACCCGCGCCCAGTGCCACAGGCAACAGGCCCTGCACGGTGGCCAGCAGCAGCGCCAGGCCCAGCAGCAGTTGCAGGCCATGCCCGGCCAGCAGGGCCAGCAGGCGCTGCCCAAACGTCCAGGGCGCCTGGCCGCGAGTCAGGCGCGCATACAACGCCTCTGCCCGGCGTGCCTGTGGGGCTTCGATGGGCTGGTACACGGTGCCCAGCGCCGAGAGCTTGCCCTCGTCGAACAGCGGCACCACATACAGGTTGCGCCAGAAGCGCCCACCCTGCTTGTGCCGGCCCACCACCGGCGCCGTCCACGGCACCCCGGCGTGCAGCGCCTGCCACATGCTGGCCAGCAGCTGCGGTGGCATGGCCGGGTCGTTGATCAGCTCATGGGGCTTGCCTACCAGCTCTTGCTCGGCATAGCCGGTCATGTCCTGGTAGGCAGCGTTGCAACTGAGCAGCGCGCCCTTCGGGTCGAGCCGGGAGATGGCGGGCTCGTCGAACCCGGAAACGGAAGCAGGGGCTTGCATGGCACGACTCCTTGGCAGCGACCGGTTACCAGGCCATGGACCGCTCGGCGCGCATCTTGCGCACCATCGCGTCATAGAACTTGGTGGCGAAGCCGCTCTCGCGGATCAGCATGGCAGTAAGGCCCGCGCACTTCTCTGCGATGCCTTCCTCCAGCGGGTTGTCCTCGCCGCCCAGGGCACCGGCGGCGCACTGGTTCTCGGCGGCGCGCTGCACGGTCCAGAGCAGGAAGAAGGCCTTCTCGATGGTGCTTTCGCCCACCGCGATGCCGTGGTTGCGCAGCACCAGCACGTGCTTGTCGCCCAGGCTCTGGATCATCCGCGCCTTCTCGTCGTCGAACAGGGTGATGCCCTCGAAGGTGTGGTAGCCGACGCGGCCATACAACTGCGCGCCGTAGAAGTCGTCGTGGGTGAAGCCGCGCTTCTTCTGCACCACGGCGGAAATCGGCGTGGTGTGGGTGTGGATCAGGCAATGCAGGTCTTCACGTGCGCCATGCACCGCACTGTGCAGGGCGAAGCCTGCGGGGTTGCCGTCGTACGGCGAGTCTTCGAGTTTCTTGCCGTGCAGGTCGACCTTGAGCAGGTTGCCCGGCGTCACCTCGGTGTAGTTCAGGCCGAACGGGTTGACCAGGTAGTGGTGGTCGGGGCCGGGCAGGCGCGCGGAAATGTGGTTGAAGATGGTTTCGGTCCAGCCAAAGTAGTCCACCAGGTGGTAGCAGTAGGCGAGCTTGACGCGCTGCGCCCATTCCTGGTCGCTGCAATGGCTGGGTTGGATGAAGTCGTTCGGCTGGGTCATGTGAGGCTTCCTGTTCAAGAGGCAGGGGCGCCGCGAAAGCGCGCCAGGCTGAGGATGTCGAGGGTGGTGGGCATGTGCAGGCCCTGGTAGCCGGCCAGCTCCACCACCGCATCGCCGATGGCGGCCAGTTCCAGCGGGCGGCCTTGTTCATGGTCTTGCAGCATGGAGGTACGCACCTCGCCCATGCCGGCACCCAGTTCCATGAACGTCTGGGGGTCGAAGTCGATGCGGGCGCCATAGGCGGCCGCCGTCAGCAGGGTTTCCTCGAGCACCTTGCGCACCACCGTCTGCAAACCGGGCTGGCTGTACAGCTGCGCCAGGGTCGCGCCGGTAACCACCGACAACGGGTTGGAGGTGAGGTTGGCGATGATCTTGGTCCACAGTGGGTCGCGGATGCGCTCGGTGGCGCGGGCCTCGATACCGGCCCTGGCGACCAGCGCGCGCACCCGCTCCAGGCGCTCGCTCATCTGTCCGTTCGGTTCGCCGAAGATCATCAGGTGCGGGTTGCTCGACTGCACCACGCCGGGGGCTGGGTTTTGCGCAGTGATAAACACCACGCAGCCCAGCACATGGCGCAGGTCGAGGCTTTCGCTGAGAGCGCCCTGGGGGTCGACCGCCTCGACCCGGCGGCCGGCGAAGCGGCCCTCGATGCCGTGGAAGTACCACCACGGCACCCCGTTCACTATCGGTACCACCACGGTGTTGGAGCCGATCAGGGGGGCAAGGTCCGGCAGCAGGCCGGCCAGGGCCGGAGCCTTGGTGCAGATGAACAGCACGTCCTGTTCACCGAGTTGCTCGCAGCTGTCGCTGGCAGTCACGGCGACGTGGTGCTCGCCGTCCAGGTCGCTGAGGCGGATGCCGTCGCTGCGCAGTGCGGCAAGGGTCTTGCCGCGGGCCAGCAGGCTGACCGGCTGGCCACTGGCGACCAGCCGTGCGGCGAGGGTGCAGCCGATGGCACCTGCGCCTGCAATGCAGACGCGCAGGGGGCTTGGTTGGGTCATGGGTATCTTTCCTTGAAGGCAGGCGCCCGCTCGCGAGGGCAGGCGCCGCAAGTTCAGGTAGCGAGCATTTCCTGGTGCTTGCTGGCCAGGCCCAGGTACGACTCGATCACTCGTGGGTCATCCGCCAGTTGCGCCGCCGGCCCCTGCATGGCGACCTGGCCGGTCTCCAGCACATAGGCGTAGTCGGCCACACGCAGCGCGGCACGGGCGTTCTGCTCCACCAGCAGGATCGACACGCCCTGCTGGCGCAGGGTGGTGATGATGCGGAAGATCTCCCGGGTAATCAGCGGTGCCAGGCCCAGGCTTGGCTCGTCGAGCATCAGCAGCTTGGGCTTGGCCATCAGCGCGCGGCCCACGGCGAGCATCTGCCGCTCGCCACCGGACAAGGTGGCGGCCAACTGCTCACGGCGCTCCCACAGACGCGGGAACAGCTCGTATACCTCCTTGAGGGTCTTTTCGTGGTCGCGGTGGCCGCTACGGTGGCGCTGGAAGGCGCCCAGCAGCAGGTTGTCGGCCACGCTCATGCTGCTGAACAGCTCGCGTTTCTCCGGTACCAGGCCCAGCCCGCGCGACACCATCACCTCCACTTCCGGCACCGCTTCGAGGCTGCCATCGAAGGCCACCCGGCCACGGGAGCCGAGCACGCCCATGATCGCCGAGAGCAGGGTGGTCTTGCCGGCGCCGTTGGGGCCGATCACCGTGACGATCTGCCCCTGGCCGACCCGCAGGCTGGCGTTGGACAGCGCCTCGACCTTGCCATAGGCCACGCACAGGTCGTTCACTTCCAGCACCGGGTTGCTCGCCAGGTTCTCCGGGCGCTTGGGTTCTTGTATCGGCATGTTCATCACTCCGCACCTCCGAGATAGGCTTCCAGCACCGCCGGGTTCTTCTGCACCTCGGCCGGCAGGCCGAAGGCGATGCACTGCCCGAACTCCATCACCACGACCCGGTCGACCAGGCCCATGACGAAGTCCATGTCGTGCTCCACCAGCAGGATCGCCATGCCTTCGCCGCGCAGGCGGCTGAGCAAGAGGCCCAGGGCTTCTTTTTCCTTGTGGCGCAGGCCGGCGGCGGGCTCGTCGAGCAGCAGCAGGCAAGGGTTGGCACACAGCGCACGGGCGATTTCCAGGATGCGCTGCTGACCCAGGGCCAGGCTGCCCGCCTCCACGTGCAGGTATTCGCCCAGGCCCACACGCTCCAGCTGGCGCCGCGCTTCGGCCAGCAGGCGGGCTTCCTCGGCGCGGTCCAGGCGCAGGGCGGCAGCCAGCACGCCCTTGCTTCCACGCAGATGGGCGCCGAGGGCGACGTTCTCCAGCACGCTCATCTGCGGCAGCAACTTGACGTGCTGGAAGGTGCGGCTCATGCCCATTCGCGCCACCTTGCGCGAGGGGATGCCATTGATGCGCTGGCCACGGAACAGCACGTCGCCCGAGGTCGGGGTGTCGACCCCCGAGAGTTGGTTGAACAAGGTGCTCTTGCCGGCGCCGTTGGGGCCGATCAGGGCGAGGATCTCGCCGCTGTGCACTTGCAGGCTCATGTCGTTGTTGGCCACCAGGCCACCGAAGCGGCGGGTAACGTGGCGGGCTTCGAGCAGCACCTCGCCAGGCGCCGGAGCCTCGCGCACCGGTAGTTCGGCGGCGTCCTCCAGGTGGCGAGCGGCCTTGGCCGGTTTCCAGGCGCGGGGCGCCAGGCGCAGCAGCAGCGGCCACAAACCGCCCGGCGCGCGTTGCATCAGCAGCACGATGGCAATGCCAAACACGATCACTTCGTAGTTGCCGGTACTGCCCAGCAGCTGCGGCAGCAAGTCTTGCAGCCACTGCTTGAGCATGGTCAGCACCCCAGCGCCCAGCAGCGCGCCCCAGACGCTGGCCACGCCGCCGATCAGCGCCATGAACAGGTAGTCGATGCCCATGTGCAGGCCGAATGGGGTCGGGTTGACGAAGCGTTGGGTATGGGCGTAGAGCCAGCCGGACAGCGCGGCGAACAAGGCGGCGATGAGGAAGATCACCATTTTCGCCCGGAAGGTGTTCACCCCCATCGACTCGGCCATCAGCTGGCCGCCCTTCAATGCGCGGATGGCACGGCCTTCACGGGAGTCCAGGAGGTTCTGGGTGATGAGCATGGCGCACAACAGGATGGCCCAGATCAGGTAGTAGATCTTCTCTCCCTTGTCCAGGCTCCAGCCCAGCAGCGAAATGCTCGGCAGGCCGCTGACGCCGGTATGGCCGCCCAGCGACTCAAGGGTGCCGAACAGGTAGTACAGCGACAGGCCCCAGGCGATGGTGCCCAACGGCAGGTAGTGGCCGGACAGCTTCAGGGTGAGGGCGCCGAGCACCAGCGCGACGATGGCGGTGAGGGTGAGGCCCACCAACAGGGTCAGCCACGGCGAGACGCTGGCCCAGGCCAGCCAGCCCGGCAAGTCTTGCACGGTGGTGAGGTAGGCACTGGTGTAGGCGCCGAGCCCGACGAACGCGGCCTGGCCGAAGCTGGTCATGCCGCCCACGCCGGTCAGCAGTACCAGCCCCAGCACGACGAGGGTGTACAGGCCGATGTAGTTGAGCAGGGTCACGTAGTACGGCGCAAGTACTGCGGGCGCCAGGGCCAGCACGGTCACCAAGGCAAGGATCAGGTAGCGCGGTTTCATTCATCGTCCTCCACGTGACGGCTGGTAAACGAACGCCAGAGCAGGAACGGGATGATCAGGGTGAAGACGATGATCTCCTTGTAGGTACTGGCCCAGAACATCGAGAACGCCTCGATCAAGCCTACGCCCAAGGCGCCGAGGGCGGCCGCCGGATAGCTCACCAGGCCGCCGATGATGGCGCCGACGAAGCCCTTGAGGCTGATGACGAAGCCCGAATCGAAGTACAGCGTAGTGATCGGTGC
This sequence comes from Pseudomonas sp. LS_2, assembly GCF_042709235.1. Lineage (NCBI taxonomy): Bacteria > Pseudomonadati > Pseudomonadota > Gammaproteobacteria > Pseudomonadales > Pseudomonadaceae > Pseudomonas > Pseudomonas sp. LS_2. The sequence goes on from NZ_JAVAYC010000053.1 coordinate 6,564, forward strand.
GATCAGGATGCCCGACAGCGCGCCGATGAAGGTCGCCAGGGTGAAGGTGGCCTTGCCTGCCAGGTTCGGCGAGATGCCCATCAAGCGTGCGCCCAGGCGGTTCACCGCCGTGGCGCGCAGGGCCTTGCCGTACAGGCTGCGTTCGAAGAACAGGTAAAGGCTGATGATCAGCGCCAGGGACACGGCGATGACCCACAGCGTCTGGCTGTTGAAGGTCACCGGGCCCAGGGTCAGGCCGGTCTCGGAGAACGGCGCGGTGCGCGCGCCCTCGGGGCCGAACAGCAGCAGGGCGATGCCGACCATGGCCACGTGCACGGCGATCGACACGATCAGCAGCACCAGGGAACTGGCCGAGGCCAGCGGCTGGAACACCAGGCGATACAGCAGTGGGCCGAGCGGCACCACCAGGGCCAGGGTCAGTAGCGCTTGCAGGGCCATGGGCAGCTCGGCCAGCGGCAAGGTGCGCAGCAGGCCGACCAGGCCCAGGGCATAGCCGAGCTTGAGCGCGATGCGCCTGGGCAAGCGCCAGCCGTGCTGGGCGCGGATGGCATCGAACAGGTCCATGGCGCAGTCGGCCAAGGTCAGGGCGAGCAGCAGCCACACCAGCGCGGTGGGCTGGCCGGCTTGCAGGGCGGCCATGGTCAGCGCGCCGTAGGTGACGAACTCACCCTGGGGGATCAGCAGGATGCGCGTGACGGTGAAGACCAGCAGGATCGACAGTGCCAGCAGTGCATAGATGGCGCCGTTGGTAATGCCGTCCTGGCCGAGCAGCAGGGCTATCTGGGAATTCATAGTGGTAACTCTTGATGCGGTGTGGAGCGCACAGGCCTGCCGGATATCACCCGCGCCTTTGGCGCGGGTGGACCCTGGGCAAGGGCCTGGCGCGGGCGATCACTTGCCGAGCAGGGTCCAGGTGCCGTTCTTCACCTGGATCAGTTCGCGGCCACGTTCGTCGAAGCCGCTGTGGTCGGTCGGCGTCATGTTGTAGACCCCTTGTGTTGCGGCGAGCTCGTGGCTGGCCTCCAGGGCGTCACGCAGTGCGGCGCGGAACTCCGGCGTGCCAGGCTGGGCCTTGGCGGCGGCCTGCGGGATGGCTTTCTGCAACAGCAGGCCGGCGTCGTAGGTGTTGGCGCCGAAGGTGGCTGGCTTGCTGCCATTGAGCTTCTCGTAGGCGGTCACGTACTCGCGGGCGATGGCCTTGGACGGGTGGCTGTCGGGCATCTCGTCGAGTACCAGCATCAGGCTGGCGGCGAGGATGGTGCCTTCCACCTTCTTGCCGCCAAGCTTGAGGAAGTCTGGCAGGGCGGCACCGTGGGTCTGGTACATCTGTCCACGGTAGCCTTGGTCGAACAAGGTGGTCTGCGGCAGTACCGCAGAGCTGCCGGGGGCGGCTACCAGCACGGCATCCGGGCGGGCGGCGAGCAGCTTGAGGCTTTGCCCGGTGACCGAGGTGTCCTGGCGCTGGAAGCGTTCGTTGCCGACCAGCTTGATGCCGTGCTCGGAGGCCAGTGCGCCCATCACCTTCGACCAGTTCTCGCCGTAGGGGTCGGCGGTGCCGATCAGGCCCAGGGTCTTCACGCCGCGGCGGGTCATGTCCTCGACCAGTGCCTTGGCGATCAGGTCGTCGTTCTGGGTGGTCTTGAACACCCACTTCTTCTGTTCGGTCATCGGCAGTACCACCGCGGCGGTGCCTACCGGGGCCAGCAGCGGCACGCCAGCCTCGGCGGCGAACTGGATCACGCCCATGGCGTTGGGCGAGCCGCTGGGGCCGATGATGGCGTCGACGTTCTCTTCGCTGATGAGTTTCTTCAGGGCCTTCACCGTGGCGGTAGGGTCGCTGCCGTCATCCAGGGCGATGTACTTCACTTGCTGGTCGCCGGCCTGGGTAGGCAGCAGCGGTATGGAGTTCTTCTGCGGCAGCCCGACCAGGGCGATGGGGCCGGTGGAGGAGGTGATGACGCCGACTTTTACGTCCGCTTGTGCCTGGGCAAGGCAAGCGGCGCTCAGGAGCAGGGTGGACACGGCTTTCTTGAAGTGCATGACGTACTCCGGGTTGCAAGGCTGTTGAAGAGGCAGTGGTGCACGAGGGCGTCTACAGATTGGGTCGACGCAGTGGCTGGCTGCCTTCTTGTTGTTCTTGCGCCTGGGAGGGCGCTGCCGGCGGGTTACCCACCTGACTGGAAGGATCTTTTGCACCTCCCGTGCCAGAAAACCCCGCACCAGCGTGGCCCAGAGGCGTTTTCGGCGGCTGGCAGGGGGCTTCGCGGGGGGCTTGGCTGGCTGCATTTGGCCATTACTTGGCGTGGGGTCGAAAAGCCATCCAGGCGGCGTCGCAGGTGGGGCGCAGCCTCTCTGGGGGAGGGCTTTTGAGGTGCGGAAAATCGATTTTTTTTGAGCTGTTTTTTTATTTTTTTAAGTGATTTTTTTCTGATGTAAACGTGTTTTTCTGTTCGATTATCGGCCACTTTTCTCCGGCAGCGCTGAGGTCGATATTTTCGTCGGCGCAGTCAGGTTTTTCATGATTTAGAGACAATGTAATGATTTAAAAGGATTTTTCTCTTTACAAAGGAATGACGGTGCTCAGGGGTGTTGTTACCAAAGTGCACGCTTATGTAGCGATGGGTTGAAAAAGTGCACCGAATTTACACACTTTTTCCAGTGATAATTCAATTGACTTTTCACGTAATTATTCCGATTCTTTTCCCACGCGGGCTGCTGCCCGTGACAGGTAGGCAACCAGGACAGGAGCGTCCACTGGCAGGGGCAGTGTTGCGCCCACCACTCCGGTGCCCGCCCATGAAAACAATAAAGAGGTGCTCTTCACGTCCAAGCAACGGCCTTGCTACGACCTTTTTGCAGTAAGTGGTTATAAAAACAACACTGCGGATTAACTGCCAACACGTACTTCGTTCATTAATCTGCTCCCACTCAAATGCGCCTGCGAGCGCATGTAAGAAAGGATCAAGTCCATGTTCCAGAAGAAGAACGGGCTGGTCGGCGGCGTTGCTGCCGCAGGCCTGATGGGGCTCTTCGCGCCGAATTTCGCCCACGCGGATTTCTTTGACGATCGGCAAGTCAGCCTGGGGCTGCGCAACTTCTACATCGACCGTGATTTCAAGCAAAGCGATGCGCCAAAGTCACGTATTGGCAGTTGGACCCAGGGCTTCGACTTCCGCGCGATTTCCGGTTATACCGAAGGGCCTGTGCAGTTCGGCCTGGATGTGTCCGCACAATATGCCTACCGTCTCGACGGCGGCGGTGGTCGCGGCCCGGATACCATCATTCCTTACGACGACAGCAAGGGCGAGCAGGTACGCGATTATGGCCGTGCCGCCCTTACCGCGAAGATCCGCTATTCCAAGACGGAGCTTAAGATCGGCGAGCACCGGCCAACGTTGCCGGTGGCGTTCTACGACGATTCGCGCCAGTTGATCACCACCTACCACGGCTTCCTGGTGGAGTCGAAGGAGATCGACAAGCTCACCCTCACCGCCGGACGTTTCAACGAGATCAGCAGCCGTGAGTCGTCCAACCGCGAGAAGATGTACCTGTTCAACGGCCCGGACATCCAGCGGCGCAGCGATGGCCTGAACTTCGGCGGCGCCACCTACGCCTTCACCCCGTCGCTCAGTGCAACGTACTTCTATGGCGAACTGGAAGACATCTACCAGCAGCAGTACCTGGGCGGTACCTACAACGCCGACCTGGGGGGCGGCTATGGGCTCAAGACCGACCTGCGCTACTTCGACAACCGCAAGGACGGCAAGGCGCTTTACGGCGACATCGACAACAGTTCGTATGGCGTGATGACCACCTTGCGCAAGGGCGCCCATGCCATTGGCGTGGGTTACCAGCGCATGCTGGGCGAGTCGACTTTCCCAACGCTCAATGGCTATGCGCCGCAGCCGTACCTGGTGAACTGGTCGACCATTGCGTTCGTGAAACCCAACGAGAGCTCCTGGCAGCTGCGCTATGACCTGGACTTCGCGCCCTATGGCGTGCCGGGCCTGAAGCTGATGACGCGCTACATGCGTGGCACGGGTATCGACCGTGGCAACAATGCGTTGGATGAGAACGTCGAGAGCGAGCGCAATATCGTCCTTGGCTACGTGATCCAGAGCGGGCCACTCAAGGGCGTGGGGCTGGAGTGGCGCAACATTGATGTGAAGACGCGCTATGGCAATGGCAGTGCTTCGGGGGCCGACTACAAGGAAAACCGCCTGATCACTACCTACACCTTCAAGTTCTAGAACGCCTGGCAGGCCGGCTTTGGTGCCGGCCTGCCTGTGCGCTGTGTGCGAGACGAACATGCGACTCTACGAATTGATTACCTTCACCGTGCGGGTGCGCACCCCGGCGCTGGCCATGGAGCGCCTGCGGCATAGCCTGGCGCAGGCGACTGCAGGCTGCACCTTGATGGGTTGCTGGGCTTCGGAAATCGGGCCGCTCAACCAGGTCGCGGTACTGCGTGGGTTTGTCGACGAGGCTGCGCGTCAGGCCGAGCGTGAGCGCTTCTTGCTGGCGCCTGATGCCTTTGGTGTCGAGGAATATCTGCTGGACATGAAGGTTGAGAACTACACGCTGTTTCCCTTCCTGGAGCCGTTGGCGCCTGGGGGGCATGGGCCTTTCTATGAGCTGCGCGAGTACAACCTGGTGCATTCGGGGTTGGCGGCTTGCATGGCGGGGTGGGAGACGGCCATCGGGCCTCGTACTGGCGAGGGGTACTCGGCGGTGTATGCGGCGTTCTACGCAACCGATGGGCGTACGCCGCGGTACTTGCATATCTGGCCGTATGCGACTCAGGAGCAGCGGTTGGATGTGCGGGCGCGGGCGGTGAAGGATGGGGTTTGGCCGCCGGAGAATTCTGGGCCTTTGTTACGTGAGATGCATTCCACGCTTTACCTGCCGGCGGGGTTTTCGCCGTTGTACTGATTCTGCGTTATACCTCCACGCTCCACTTGCGCCCGCAGGTTTCTTGCGGGCTTTTTTTCGTTAGGCATGAGCTTTTCTCCAGCGAGCGCGCAGCGCCCCGCACCCGCTCTTGCCTTTGCCTTTGCCTTTGCTCTTGCTCTTGCTCTTGCTCTTGCTCTTAGTGCGCAACAGTCCAGACGACACAAATTGCGACTTACAGGAGGCCGAACGGAGGCGTCTGGAGGGCCATGGCGCGCAGCGCCCTTCGGCGC
>NZ_JAVAYC010000054.1:0-9668 GCF_042709235.1 Pseudomonas sp. LS_2
TCAAGATCAAGATCAAAAGCAAGAGCACTAGGAACAAAGCGGCACATCGCATGCACTGCCTCGCCAGGAATCAGCAATCAGACCCACTCAATCCTCCCCCCGATACACCCACTGGTACAACGCCGGCAACACCAACAAAGTCAACGCTGTAGACGACAGGATCCCGCCAATCACCACCGTAGCCAAAGGCCGCTGCACCTCAGCACCGGTCCCGGTCGCCAAAGCCATCGGAATGAACCCCAGCGAAGCCACCAACGCAGTCATCAGCACAGGCCGCAGCCGCGTCAAGGCCCCTTCTTCGATAGCCACCCGCAACGCCCGCCCCTCCTCACGCAAAGCACGAATGAAAGCAATCATCACCAGCCCATTGAGCACCGCCACCCCCGACAAGGCAATAAACCCCACCCCAGCGGAAATCGACAACGGAATGTCCCGCAGCCACAGCGCCAACACCCCACCCGTGAGGGCGAAAGGAATACCGGTGAATACCAACAGACCGTCGCGCAGGTTGTTGAACATCATCAGCAACAAGGCCATGACCAATAGCAGCGCTACCGGCACCACCACCTGCAAACGCTCGGCCGCCGACTGCAACTGCTCGAACTGCCCGCCCCAGCGGGTCCAGTAGCCCGGCGGCACAGGCGCCTGCTCGATCAGCGCCTGCGATGCCTCATCGACGAACGAACCCAAGTCTCGCCCACGCACGTTGGCGCTGACCACCACCACCCGCTTGCCATCCTCGCGGCTGACCTGGTTCGGCCCCAGTTGCAGGTCAAGGGCAGCCACCTGGGACAGCGGGATGAAGCCAATCTGCGTAGCGCTGGCACTGGCCGGTACCGGAATCAGCAAGCTCGACAGACCGTCGATATCGGTACGCACGGTTTCCGGCAGGCGCACCACCAGGTCGAAACGACGGTCACCTTCGTACAGCGTGCCCGCATTACGACCGCCCACGGCGATAGCGACTGCATCCTGCACCTGGGCAACGTTCAGACCATAGCGCGCGGCCTGGTCGCGATCGATGTCGATGGTCAGCACCGGCAGGCCAGCGGTCTGCTCGACCTTCACTTCCGAGGCACCCGGCACTTGCTGCAAGGTACTGGCGATCTGTGCAGCGGTGCGCTCCAGCACCGCCATGTCGTCACCGAACACCTTCACTGCCACATCGCTGCGCACGCCGGAAATCAGCTCGTTGAAACGCAGCTGGATGGGCTGCGACAGCTCATGGTTGCTGCCCGGCACACTGGCCGCAGCGCGCTGTACCTCGGCAATCAACGCCGCCCGCGGCTTGCTCGGGTCAGCCCATTGCGCCTGGGGCTTGAGCATCACGTAGGCGTCGGAGATGTTCGGCGGCATCGGGTCGGAGGCGATCTCGGCAGTGCCGGTGCGGGCGAACACCCGCTCCACTTCGGGCACCTGGTCGATGATCGCCCTCTCCAGACGCTGCTGCAGATCCAGCGACTGGCTCAGGCTGGTGCCCGGCACCCGCAGCGATTGCAGGGCAAAGTCGCCTTCGCTGAGGCTGGGGATGAACTCGCTGCCCATGCGGCTGGCCAGCACGCCGGACAACAGCACCAGGCTCGCGGCACCGGCGAAGGCCAGGTTGCGCCGACCCAGCACCCAGGCCAGCAGCGGGGCATAACGCGCGCGCGCAGCGCGCATCACGATGCCCTCTTCTTCCTTGACCTTGCCTGTCACGAACAGGGCAATGGCCGCAGGCACGAAGGTCACCGACAAGATCATCGCCCCCAGCAACGCCAGCACCACGGTGAAGGCCATCGGGTGGAACATCTTGCCCTCCACACCGGTGAGGGCAAAGATCGGCAGGTATACCACCATGATGATCAACTGCCCGTAGATCAGCGGGCGACGTGCCTCGCGGGCGGCGGCGAACACTTCGTGGAAGCGCTCGGTGCGCGTCAGCAGGCGGCCATGGCGTTGCTGGGCGTGGGCCAGGCGGCGGATGGCGTTCTCGACGATCACCACCGCGCCGTCGACGATGATGCCGAAGTCCAGCGCCCCCAGGCTCATCAGGTTGGCGCTGACCTTGTGGGTGAACATGCCGGTGAAGGTGAACAGCATCGACAGGGGTATGACCATGGCCGTAATCAGCGCGGCGCGAATGTTGCCCAGGAACAGGAACAGCACCGCGACCACCAGGATCGCACCCTCGACCAGGTTCTTTCTCACCGTGGCGATGGCTTTCTCCACCAGATGGGTGCGGTCGTACACCGTCACTGCCACCACGCCCTTGGGCAGGGTGCGGTTGATTTCCTCGAGCTTCTGCGCCACAGCCTGGGACACCGTCCGGCTGTTCTCGCCGATCAGCATGAACACCGTGCCCAGCACCACCTCGCGGCCATTCTCGGTGGCCGCACCCGAGCGCAGCTCCTCGCCCAGGCCCACCTCAGCCACCTGGCTGACCCGTATCGGCGCGCCGTCGGCGCTGGAAATGACGATGCCGGCAATGTCTTCGAGCGAGGCCAACTGCCCCGGCGCACGCACCAGCAACTGCTCGCCATTGCGTTCGATGTAGCCGGCGCCGACGTTGGCGTTGTTGTTTTGCAGGGCGCCTACCAGGTCGTTGAGGGTCAGCTTGTAGGCCGCAAGGCGCTTGGGGTCTGGCGCGACCAGGTACTGCTTGGCATGGCCGCCGATGCTGTTGACCTCGGCCACACCCGGCACGTTGCGCAGCTGGGGCTTGATGATCCAGTCCTGGATCACCCGCAGGTCGGTGGCGGTATAGGGTGTGCCATCGTCCTTGAGCGCACCCTCCTGGGCCTCGACCGTCCATAGGAAAATCTCCCCCAGGCCCGTGGAAATCGGTCCCAGTAACGCCTCGATGCCTTCGGGCAGTTGCTCGCGAGCCACTTGCAGGCGCTCGTTGACCAACTGCCGGGCGAAGAAGATGTCGGTGCTGTCATCGAAGATCACCGTCACCTGCGACAGCCCCGAACGCGACAGCGAACGGGTCTGCTTCAGGCCTGGCAGACCGGCCATGGCGGTCTCGAGGGCGAAGGTGATGCGTTGCTCGGTTTCCAAGGGCGAATAACCGGGCGCGGCGGTGTTGATCTGCACCTGTACGTTGGTGATGTCAGGCACGGCGTCGATGGGCAGTTTCTGATAGCTGTGCACGCCCACGGCGGCCATCAGCAGCACCGCGAGCATGACCACCAGGCGCTGCTCGATGGCAAATTGAATGATGCGTTCGAACATGACGGGGTTCCCGGATCAGTGGCTGTGCTCGGCCGAGCCCTTGCCCAGCTCGGACTTGAGGACGAAGCTGCCGGCGGCAGCCACCTGGGTGCCGGCCGCCAGCCCCTGCGTGACCTCGACGAAGCCCGCGTCGCGGCGGCCCAGTTGCACCGGCACGGCCTCGAAGCCTTTCTCAGTGCGGGCGAACACCACTTCGCGTTGCTCCACGCTCTGTACTGCGCTTTGCGGCACCACCACGGCGACGTCACGGCGCTCGACGCTGACTGCGATGTTGACGAACAGCCCAGGGCGCCAAGCGCCATTGGGGTTGGCCAGCGTGGCGCGGGCGGTGGCGGCGCGGTTCTGTTCGCCGAGCAGGTTGCCGACGTAGTTGATGGTGCCCTGCACTTCGGCATTCAGGTCCGGGGCGCTGACCACCACGCTGCGCCCGCGGGTGACCTTGTCCAGGTCCCGCGGGGCCACGGCGAAGGTCGCCCAGACGCGGTTCAGGTCCGACAGGGTGAAAGCGTTGCTGGCCTGCCCGACCACTTCGCCAACGCTCAGGTGTTTCTCCACCACCACAGCATCGAACGGCGCGCGCAACTCGTAGCGGTTACCGCTGCCGGCCGGGGCCACGGTGGCGACCTTCTGGCGCGCATTGGCCAAGGCGATCTCGGCTTCTTGCAGGGCCTGGCGGGCTTGCAGGTAGTCCTGCTCGGCGCTGATGCGTTCCTGCCACAGCTGTTTCTCCCGCTCGAAGGTCAGGCGCGCCAGCTCCAGGCGGCGCTGAGCCGCCTGCTGCACGCTGCGCAATTCGGAGATCTGCTGGCTGGCGATCACCGCCAGCACCTGGCCGCGCTTGACCGCCTGGCCCAGGTCGACCTGTACCGACTCCACCACCCCCGGGACACGCGGCACCAAGTGGGCGGTGTGATCTTCGTCGAAGCGAATTTCGCCAGGAAAGCTGATGGCGGTGCCCATGGCGCGCGGACCGGCGGTGGCCAGCTGGATGCCGGCGGCTTCGATCTGTGCGCCACTCAGGTGCAGCGAGCCTTGCTCATCATGACCTTCCTCGCCATGACCCCCTTCACCGTGGCCTGCCTCCGCCTTCTCGTCATGGGCGTGCCGCGCTTTTTCGTCGTGGCCGCGGCCTGCCTGGCCATGGTCGTCGTGGGGACCCTGGCCAGGCGACAGGTTGCCGTTCCAGGCCAGGCCGCCGACGCCGAGAACGGCGATGGCAGCCAGCAGAATGGCGAGCTTGCGTGGGTTGTTCATCATTGCTCCTGCTGGTGGTGCGCAAAAAGGGGGGATGGCTGGGGCTCAGCGGTCGAGTTCGCCGTACATCCGCTCGACCTGGGCCCGCGCATCGCTGGCGGTGGCCAGGGCGTCGAGGTACTGGCTGCGGGCTTCGATCAGCGTGCGCTGGGCGTCGAGCACATCGAGGAAGGCGAACTTGCCGCGCTCGAAGCCTCGGGTAGCGGTGTCCACGGCCTGGCGCGCCGAAGGCAGGATGGTGCGGTCGTAGGCGTCCACCTCGGCCATGGCCATGGCCCACTGGCTCAGGGCGCTGCGGGTGTCGCTGCGCAGACGCAGTTCCACGGCATTGCGCAGATCGCGAGCCTGGTCGGCGCGGCGCGCGGCGCTCAGCACGTTGCCCTGGTTGCGGTCGAACAGCGGCAAGGGCATCGACAGCCCGACCACGTTGATCCGCTCACGGTCCTCGCGGCTGTACTGGCTGCCGACGCTGACGGTGAGGTTGGGAATACGCTGGGCCTTTTCCGAACCCAGGCTGGCCTCGCCGCGCTCGAGCTGCGCGGCGGCCAGGCGCCATTCGACGGTTTGCTCGACCTTGGCCAACAGGCGCTCGGCATCCGGCGCAGGCCCTGGCGACAGGGCCGCGCCCTCGAGCTGGGTGAAGTCGGCGCGCGCATTGCCCGTCAGCCGCGCCAAGGCCTGCCAGGCCACGCGCTGCTCGGACTCGGCGCGACCCAGCTGCGCTTCGGCCTGGGCCAGTTGGACCTGACCACGGGTTTCTTCGACCGGCGACGACTGCCCTGCCGCAACCCGCCCCTGCACCACGCGCAGGCCGCGCTCGGTCAAGGCACGCGATTGCTCGGCCAGCTCCACGGCGGTCTGCGCACGCACAGCGGCATGGAAGGCCTGGGTGACATCGGCACGCAGGCCGTTGGTCTGGCGCTCCAGCTCCAGCCGGGCGATGGCCTGGCCGGCCTGCGCCACCTCGACCCGCGCATTGCGCTTTGCGCCCAGCTCCAGCGGCTGGCTGAGCGTCACCGTGGTAGTGCTGGTGTCGCGACGAGTGTCTTCCCTCTCCCAGGACAGTTCGGGGTTGGGCAACAGCCCAGCCTGGCGCCTCTCGCCTTCGGCGATACCGATTTCCTGGCGCACGGCGGCCAACTCCGGGTTGCTGTCCAAGGCAGCGGCCAGGGCTTGCTCCAGGTTCAGGGATTGCTCCGCCCGGGCGGCTGGGGCTGCCGAGAGCAGGCATAACAGGGCAACGCTAAAAGGGGTGGCGCGGTTGAACGGCACGATCACGAGTCCTCGTCGGCAAGCTTTACGGAGCCAGGCCGGGACTGTAGGGAGGGCGGGTTATCGTGGCGGTGGCGGGAAGATTACAATTTTGCAATCAAGAAGGGGGCTGCGCCGACAAGCCCGCTGCTACAGATATTGCGCTAAACCTGCAGGAGCGGGCTCGCCCGTGAAGAGGCCGGCACTGACGCACCGCTAACCCGGCTCGGCCAGCAGTTCACGTATCACCTTCTCCTGCCCTTCATAGTCGCCCTCGCCGAAATGCACATGACGCACCTGTCCACGCCGGTCGACGAAGTAATGCGCGGGCCAGAACTGGTTGCCCCAGGTGTTCCAGATCAGGTAGTCGTTGTCCACGGCCACCGGGTAGGCGATGTTCAACTGGCGCACCTGCTGGCGGACGTTGTTCAGGTCGTGCTCGTAGTCGTACTCCGGGGTATGCACACCCACCACTACCAGCCCCTGGTCGGCATACCGCCGCGACCAGTCGTTGACATGCGGCAGGCTGCGCTTGCAGTTGATGCAGTCGAAGGTCCAGAAGTCCACCAGCACTACCTTTCCCTTGAGTACGTCGGTGTCCAGGGGCGGCGAGTTGATCCACTGCTCGGCCCCGGCCAGCGAGGGCATCGGGCCCAGGCTGTCGCGGGCCAGCAAGTGGCCCGCAACGCCCAGGCCGGCCAGCGCCAGCACCACACCGGTCACCTTGAACAGACGCCGGCGCACGGGCTGGTCAATTGTCATAGCAGCCCCCGGTGGCGTAGCTGCGGTAGTCGAGGCCACGCAGCTGGCCCTGGGAGTCGCGGTATTCCATGCGGGTGTTGGTCACGCCGCAGGTGTCGGGGTTGTCCTGTTTCACCGACACGACTTTCTTGATGTCCAGGCGGTCACCGTAGTGGTACTGCATCACCGGAATGTCGCTATTGGCCTGGGGGCTGGCCAGGGTGCTCGCCTGGGCGGCGATGGCACCCAGGCCAAGAACGGCGAACAGGCTGGCACGGGCTAGGGTCTTGTAGTTCATGGCATCTCTCCTGAAACAGGTTTGGCGGTAGGGAGGTTTGCTCCCCGGTCGAGAGCCATTTGACGCCCGGACGGTATCGCGGATGTGTCGGTGAACGGGGCCTTGTGCCTTTTGCTGTATCTGTAGCAGGGACAGATACACTGCAATACAAACACCGGCAGGCAACGGCCCGCGGCGTCGGTACACTGCCGCCACAACACCTCTCACAGGACACCCTTCGATGGAACACGTCGATCACATCCTGGTCGTCGACGACGATCGCGAAATCCGCGAACTGGTCGGCAACTACCTGAAAAAAAACGGCCTGCGCACGAGCATCGTCGCCGACGGCCGGCAGATGCGTGCCTTTTTGGAAGCCAACACGGTCGACCTGATCGTCCTCGACATCATGATGCCCGGCGACGACGGCCTGCTGCTGTGCCGCGAGCTGCGCGCCGGTCGCCACCGCAACACGCCCGTGCTGATGCTCACCGCGCGCAACGACGAGACCGACCGCATCATTGGCCTGGAAATGGGCGCCGACGACTACCTCACCAAGCCTTTCTCGGCCCGCGAGCTGCTGGCGCGGATCAACGCCGTGCTGCGTCGCACACGCATGCTGCCGCCGAACCTGACCATCAGCGAAAGCAATCGGCTGATCCGCTTCGGCCAGTGGCGCCTGGACACCACGGCGCGCCACCTGCTGGACGATGAAGGCACCCTGGTAGCGCTGAGCGGCGCCGAGTACCGCTTGCTGCGGGTGTTTCTCGACCACCCGCAGCGGGTGCTCAGCCGCGAGCAGTTGCTCAACCTCACCCAGGGCCGCGAGGCGGATATCTTCGATCGCTCCATCGACCTGCTGGTCAGCCGCCTGCGCCAGCGCCTGGGTGACGACGCCCGCGAGCCGACCTGCATCAAGACCGTGCGCAGCGAGGGCTATGTGTTCTCGCTGTCGGTGCAGTTGATCGAGACGCCGACATGAAATGGCCGCGCACCCTGGCCTCGCGCCTGGCATTGATCTTCCTCTGCGGGCTGGTGCTAGCCTATGGGCTGGCCTTCGGGTTGCAGTTCTACGAGCGCTACATCAGCAGCCGCACGATGATGCTGAGCAACCTTGAGATGGACGTGGCGACTTCGGTGGCCATCCTCGACCGTCTGCCTGCCGCCGAACGCGCCGCCTGGCTGCCGCGCCTGGAGCGACGCAACTACCGTTACCGCCTCGACAGCGGCCTGCAGGGTGAGGCGATGCCCACCGCCAACCCACCCATGGCCGCCGAATCCATCGTCGAGGCGATCGGCCAGGACTATTCGCTGACGTTCCAGGAAATCCCTGGGCCGCGCCCGCATTTCCAGGCCCACCTGGCATTGGCCGATGGCGCGCCGCTGACCATCGATGTCACGCCGCAGATGCAGCCGGTCGCCAGCTGGCTGCCTGGCATATTGCTGCTGCAACTGGCGCTGCTGCTGGCCTGCACCTGGCTGGCGGTGCGCCTGGCGATCGGTCCGCTGACCCGTCTGGCACGGGCAGTCGACCAGCTCGACCCGGACAAACCTGGCCCACTGCTGGATGAAACCGGCCCACGCGAGGTGAAATACGCCGCCGTGGCCTTCAACACCCTGCAAGCACGCATCGGCGCCTACCTCAAGGAGCGCATGCAGCTGCTGGCGGCCATCTCCCATGATCTGCAAACCCCGATCACCCGCATGAAGCTGCGAGTCGAGGTAATGGACGACGGCCCGGAGCGCGACAAACTGTGGAACGACCTCTGCGAAATGGAGCACCTGGTGCGCGAAGGTGTGGCCTATGCCCGCAGTATGGACGGCAGCACCGAACAGCCGGTGCGCCTGAACCTCGATGCCTTTCTCGACAGCCTGGTGTTCGATTACCAGGACAGTGGCAAGCAGGTCGAACGTTGCGGCAGCACCGACAGCGTGCTGCAGGCCCGCCCCCATGCGCTGCGCCGGGTGCTGTCGAACCTGGTGGACAATGCCCTGAAGTTCGGTGGCACGGCGCTTCTGGAGGTAGAACAGGTCAGCAGCGGGGCCACGCGAATTCGCGTGCTTGACCAAGGCCCGGGCATTCCCGAACAAGAGCTGGACGAGGTGCTCAAGCCGTTCTATCGCGTGGAAGGCTCGCGCAACCGCAGCACCGGCGGCACCGGGTTGGGGCTGGCGATCGCCCAGCAACTGACCCAGGCCATGGGGGGGCAACTGACCCTGAGCAACCGCGCCGAAGGCGGATTGTGCGCGCAGGTCGAGTTGCCTTGAGGCGTCGCTGGCCGGGGCTTGTTCAGCAGGAGGCGAGCCCCGGCCAGCGCTCTACATAGCGATACACATCCCCTGCGTCCCGGACACACTGCAGATACCCCCGCGCTGCACACTGCTCGTCACGGTCTTTCCAGCCAAACGAGAACCTGCACATGAGCACATTGATCCTTCGCACCTTCAACCAAGTCGACCGCATCGGCACATGGAGCGCCGACCTGCCACTACGGCTGTTCCTTGCCTGGGAGTTTTTCGAGTCGGGCCTTGAGAAACTCAACGGCGCCAACTGGTTCATCGACCTGCAAACGCGCTTCCCATTCCCCTTCAACGTGCTACCGGCGGAGTTGAACTGGCAGCTGTCGTTGTGGGCCGAGCTGATCTGCCCGCTGCTGTTGCTGCTGGGGTTGGGCACGCGGCTGGCGTCGGCGGTGCTGATGGTAGTGACAGTGGTGGCGATCGCCGCCGTGCACTGGCCTTCGCAGTGGGGCTCGCTGGCAGAGCTGGCGCGCGGTTATGCGATCACCGACCAGGGCTTTGGCAACTACAAGCTGCCGCTGATCTACTTGGTGGCGCTGCTGCCGCTGCTGCTCAAGGGCGCTGGGCGGCTGAGCCTGGACCACCTGCTGCGCCGTCGCTTCGCCCGCTAATGCTTCAGCGTATGGCA
>NZ_JAVAYC010000055.1:0-9439 GCF_042709235.1 Pseudomonas sp. LS_2
ATTCTGCCAATGGCGGATGCGGTACAAGCGCACAAGTTGTTTGCCGATACCCCTGCGCTGGACGTCCAGGCCGATGACCCGGCGCAATTGCAAGCCTGGCTGGGCCGACACTTCAACCGCGTCGGGCAATTGCCGGACCTCGGCAGCTATGGCCTGCGGCCAGTGGGCGCGCGCCTGTTGGCCAACGAGAACGGTCCGGCTGCGTTGCTGGTGTTCCAGGATGGCCAGGGGCAGCGTATCAGCCTATTCATGCGCTCGCCCGGCAAGCGTTTCGAGATGCCCAATGGGCAGCGCACCGAGGGAATGTTGGAGGCACGCTACTGGTCCCATGGCGACTATGCCTTCGCCGTGGTGAGCGCTGCCGACGACGAGCGCGGCGAGCAGGTGCGCCGGGCGCTTGGGGTGAGCCTGTAGAGAGCAGGCCGCACCCCCACGAGATCAGCCCAGTTCGAGCCAGATAGGTGCGTGGTCGGAGGGTTTTTCCATGCCGCGCAGCTCATAGTCCACACCGGCTGCCTTGACCCGTGGCAACAGCCCTTGCGAGGCCATGATCAGGTCGATGCGCAGGCCACGCTTGGGCTCGTCCTCGAAGCCACGGCTGCGGTAGTCGAACCAGCTGAAGCGGTCGGTCACCTCAGGGTGCAGGTGGCGGAAGCTGTCCACCAGGCCCCAGCCTTTCAGGCGCTCCATCCACTCGCGCTCCTCGGGCAGGAAGCTGCACTTGCCGGTTTTCAGCCAGCGCTTGGCGTTGTCCGCGCCGATGCCGATGTCGCAATCCTGGGGCGAGATGTTCAGGTCGCCCATCACCACCAGCGCCTGGTCGTTCTTGAACTGGCCTTCGAGCAGCGCTTGCAGGTCGCTGTAGAAGCGCTGCTTGGCCGGGAACTTGGTGGGGTGGTCGCGGCTTTCACCCTGCGGGAAGTAGCCGTTCATCACCGTGATGGGCGTGCCGTCGGCGTCGGCGAAGGTGCCCCAGATGAATCGGCGCTGGGCGTCTTCTTCATCGCTGGCAAAGCCCTTGAACAGCGACAGCGGGGCTTGGCGCGAGAGCAGGGCGACACCGTAGTGGCCTTTCTGGCCGTGGAAGTGCACGTGGTAGCCAAGGGCCTGGACTTCAGCCAGCGGGAACTGCTCGTCGCTGACCTTGGTTTCCTGCAGGCCGATCACGTCCGGCTGGTGCTTGTCGATCAACGCCGCCAGCTGGTGCGGGCGGGCGCGCAGGCCATTGATGTTGAACGAGACGATCTTCATGGAAAGGCAACCCTGGTAAAAGCTTCGGATGCTAGCCGACATTGGCCCCGCCCACCAGCGTGGCGGCAGTTCGCACCCGCTGCTAGGGTTGCATCGAAACACCGAGATGAACGATACCTCGCAGTCCATCTCCAAGGCACTGTATGCCCATGCAAGGAGGTTCGTCGCAATGCCCGAGACCATTGCCGCCCAGGCCCAGGTGTGCTTGCTCGATGCCGGCTACAGCCGCGAGGTGCGCTCGCTCCTCTACCATGCCTACCGCCACGAACCCACCTTCGCCTACCTGTTCGAGGGCCAGCGCCCCGGCTACGAGCGGCGCCTGCGAGCGCTGCTGCGCGAGTGGACCCGCCAGCACTTTTTCCTGCAATTGCCCGCCATAGGCCTGTTGCTCGAAGACCGCCTGGTGGGTGTGGCACTGATTGCGCCGCCGCATCGGCGCCTTGGTGTCGTCGATAGCTGGGCGTGGCGTTTGCGCATGATTCTAGGGGCGGGCCTGCGCTGCACCCGTCGCTATCTCGCCTACCAGGCCGCGCTGACCTCCTGCCTGCCCGGCGGCAACGTGCATGTGTTGCCGTTGCTGGGGGTGCACCCGCAGTTCCAGGGGCAGGATTTCGGCGAGCAATTGTTACAAGCCGTGCACGACTGGTGTGCCGAAGACCCCCATACCCAAGGCGTGGTACTGGACAGCGGCAACCCCCATTACCTGGCGTTCTACCAACGCCAGGGTTACCAGGAAATCGGTGAAATCGCCGTAGGGCCAATTCTGGAGAAGGTGTTCTTCCACCCCAACCCTGTCGCCTCGCAGGCCGCGAACGCCTGAGCCCAGCCGCCCCCTCTGGCGCCAGGGTCTGGTAGGATGCGCCGCATGACGTATTCAGGACGACTTACCTGGGGCCTGGTCATCCTGGCCGCCAGTTGCACAGCATGGGGCCAGAGTGAACTGTCGGTGCGGGTAAAACCGGCCAACAAGGAACTGCAAGCCAATATCGAAGGTTATATCGGCAGCCTTGGCGACCGCGACGAGGATGCCTTGCTGCGTTTCAGCCGAGGCGCCGAAGAACAGGCACGCAAGGCCGCCCAGGCCCTGGGCTATTACCAGGCACAGATCGATAGCGAGGTGAAGGCACCGGCCAAGGCCGACCAGCCGCTGCGCCTGATCATTCATGTGCAACCGGGCGAGCCGGTGCGGCTGCGCAATGTGACCGTGCGCATCGAAGGGCCGGCCAGCGAGATGAAGGCCTTTCGTGTTCCTGACAGCAAGGCGTTGCGCGCTGGCGAACCGCTCAACCATGGGGCGTACGAGGATGCCAAGCGGTTGATCCAGAACCAGGCCTCGCGCTACGGGTTCTTCAGTGGTCGCTTCAGCCGCCAGCGCCTGGCCGTCGACCCACAGGCCGGTGTAGCCGATATCGAGCTGGTCTACCAGAGCGGCCCGCGATATCGCCTGGGCAAGGTCAGCTTCGGCGGCGATGCACCCCTCGATGAAGACCTGCTGCAACGCATGGTTGGCTTCAAGCCAGGCACTCCCTACGACTCCGAACTGATCGCCGAGCTGAACAATGACCTGCAATCGAGCGGCTATTTCGAAGGCGTGCGGGTGGACGCCGCGCCAACCGCGGCAGTGGCCGAGGTGGTGCCGGTGAATGTTCGTCTCGATACCCGCAAACCCCGCACCCTTGGCCTTGGCCTGGGCTTTTCGACCGACGTGGGGCCGCGTGGCAAGGCCAACTGGACACGCCACTGGGTCAACGCACAAGGTCACAGCTATGGCTGGGAAACCGAGCTGTCGGCGCCACGGCAGAACGTCGGGCTGTGGTACGACGTGCCATTGGACCCGCCGCTGACCGACAAGCTGCGTTTTGCCGGGGGTTACCAGAACGAGGAAATCGCCGGCACCGACTCCTTGAGCAAGCTGCTCACCGTCGGCCCCGAGTGGCACAGTAAATTGCCCAGCGGCTGGCAGCGGGTGATCTCGCTCAAGTATCAGCGCGAAGAATATCGCCTGGGGGATGATTCGGGCCTGAGCAACCTGCTGATGCCAGGGGTCAGCTTCTCTTACCTGCGCAGCGACAACCGAATCGACCCGCACAACGGCTACCGCTTGCAGTTCGACGTGCAGGCGGCCAAGCAAGGCCTGGTGTCCGACACCAACCTGGTGCATGGCAACGTGTTGCTCAAGGGCCTGACCACTCTGGGGCAGAACCATCGTTTGCTGGGCCGCCTGCAATTTGGTGGCAGCGCCACCAATGGCTACCAGAACAACATCCCGCCGTCGCTGCGTTTCTTCGCCGGTGGCGACCAGAGCGTGCGCGGCTACGACTACCAGACCCTGTCGCCGAAGAACAGCGACGGCGACCGCATCGGCGGGCGCTACCTGGTGGCGGGCAGCGCGGAATACCAGTATTCGGTCACGGAGAAATGGCGCTTGGCGACCTTCATCGACCAGGGCAACTCGTTCAACTCCCTGGAGCTGCCCAGCCTCAAGACAGGCGTGGGCTTTGGCGTACGCTGGGTATCGCCGGTCGGCCCGTTGCGCCTGGACCTGGCCCGGGCACTGGATGACGACGGCGGCATTCGCCTGCACTTCTCCATGGGGCCGGAACTGTGATGCGCCTGTTCAAAGGAGCACTCCTGGCCTTGCTGGGGTTGGTACTGCTGGTCGTCATGGGGCTTGGGCTGACCCTGGGCACCCAGGGTGGCAGCCGCTGGTTGCTGGGCCTGGTGCCTGGGCTTGGTGTGGACGGGTTCGAGGGACGTCTTGGTGGGCAGTGGCAGGCGCAGCGCCTGGCCTGGGCCCAGGGCGACGACCGGGTCGAGTTGCACGCGCCGCAGCTGGCCTGGTCGCCCTCGTGCCTGTTGCGAGCCACCCTGTGCATCGACCGTTTGCAGGCCGAGCGCGTCGACATGACCTTCGCGCCATCAACGGAACAACCCGAGAGCGGGCCGGTACAATTGCCAACCTTGAACCTGCCGCTGGCCATGGAACTGGGCGAAGTACGCATCGGCCAATTGCGCCTGGACGGCAGCGACCTGCTGGGCGACCTGCAACTGGCAGCGCACTGGACCGCCCAAGGCCTGCGCATCGACACCCTGCAACTGCAACGCGACGACCTCAAGCTCAGTCTTCAAGGCACGCTGCTTCCCCAAGGCGATTGGCCGTTGCAGGCCGACGCAACCCTGCAGCTACCCGCCGTGGATGACAAACCCTGGGCGCTGGCCCTGGTCGCCAAGGGCGACTTGCAGAAAACCCTGAACCTCGAAGGCACCAGCAGCGGCTACCTCGATGCCCGCATCGAAGGCGAGCTACAGGCCCTGGCCGAGCACCTGCCTGCGCGGCTGGAAATTCACTCCGCTGCGTTCAAGCCCAGCAACGCGTTACCCGACACCCTGCAATTCAACCCACTGGACCTCAAGGCCGAGGGCGACCTGCTCAAGGGTTACCAATTACGCGGCAGCGCCAGTCTGCCCGCCGATCAGGGCCCCATCGTCCTGATGCTGACCGGCAAGGTCGACGCCAAGGGCGCCACGCTGGACGCCCTGGACCTCAGCGCCAGCGATACCCAGTACATCAAGCTGCAAGCCAGCGCCGACTGGCAGCAGGCGCTTACCGCCGACGCCCAGCTCCAATGGCTGGATTTCCCCTGGTTGCGCCTGTACCCCCTGGAGCAGGCGCCACAAGTCACCCTCAAGCGCTTCACGGCGCAGGTGCGTTATCGCGATGGCCAGTACGACGGTCGCCTCGATGGCGATCTCGATGGCCCGGCTGGTGCATTTAGCCTGGCGAGCCCTTTCGATGGCGACCTCACCCAGGTGCGCCTGCCCCAGTTGTCCCTGAACGCAGGGCAGGGCAAGGCTGCTGGCAGCGTTGCCCTGCGCTTTGCCGACACCTTGGCCTGGGACGTCGACATGCAGCTGTCGGCCCTCGACCCGGGGTACTGGCTTGCGCAGATGCCGGGCACCCTGGCCGGGCCTTTGCGCAGCCAGGGCGAGCTGAAGGAAGGGCGCCTGCAACTGGAAGCGCTGCTCGACCTCAAGGGCCGGCTACGCGGGCAGCCAGCCCTGCTCAAGGTCCAGGCCAATGGGGCCGGGGAGGCCTGGACCCTCGCCACGCTGGCAGTACAACTGGGCGATAACCGCATAAATGGCAGCGCCAGCCTGCAACAGCGCTTGGCGGGCCGAGTCGACCTTGACCTGCCGCGGTTGGGCCAGCTGTGGCCCAGGTTGCAAGGCCAGGCCAAGGGGCGCCTGGATGTCGCTGGCACCCTGGCGGCGCCACAGGGCACCCTGACGTTACAGGGCCAGCAACTGGCCCAAGCCGACAATCGCATCCAGCGGCTGAACCTGAACGCGCGACTGGACGACGCCCAGCGCGGTCAGCTCACTCTCGACCTCGGCAACATCCGCCTGGGCGATACCGCGCTGGGCAACCTGTCGGCCAACGGCAAGGGCGATGCCCGTCAGCAGGCACTGAGCCTTGCGCTCGATGGCCCGCAGCTCAAGCTTGACCTGGCACTGGATGGCACCCTGGCCTCTGGCGACTGGCGTGGCCGTCTGGCCAGCGGGCGCATTCAGGCCGGTGGTCACGACTGGCAGTTGCAGGCGCCTGCGCGGTTGCAGCGCCTGGCCAGTGGCCAACTGGACCTGTTCGCCCATTGCTGGCGTTCAGGCCAAGCCAGCCTGTGCGGCGAGGACCAGCGCCTGGCGCCAGAGCCGCGCCTGCGTTACCACCTCAAGCAGTTCCCCTTGGAGAGTCTTGGCCAGTGGTTGCCGAAGGACTTCGCCTGGCAGGGGCTGCTCGATGCCGACATCGACCTGGACCTGCCGGCCAGCGGCCCCAAGGGCAATATCCGCATCGACGCCAGCGGCGGCACCCTGAGGGTGCGTGACAAGCAGCAATGGGTCGACTTCCCTTACCAGGCCCTGCGCCTGGACAGTACCCTCGCACCGCGCCAGGTCGACGCCCGGCTGGCGTTCCGAGGCGAGCGCCTGGGCGAGCTGAACCTGGCCGCGCGTATCGACCCGCTGGGCCGGAACAAGCCGCTGTCGGGGGACTTCAACCTGTCTGGCCTGGACCTGTCGATCATCCGTCCCTTCGTGCCGATGGTCGAACGCCTGGCCGGTCGTCTCGATGGCAGTGGGCGTTTGTCGGGCGACTTGCTGCAACCCCAGGTCAATGGCGAGCTGCAACTCAGCGCCGGGCACGTCAGTGGCGCCGAGTTGCCGATTAGCCTGGAAGCACTGTCATTGCGCGCCCTGATCGCCGGCGAGCAGATGCAGTTGAAGGGTGACTGGCGCAGTGGCGAGACCGGGCATGGTCAACTGAGCGGCAACCTGACCTGGGGCCAGGTGCTGGGTATGGACCTGCGTGTGCAGGGCCAGCAATTGCCGGTCAGCGTCGAGCCGTACGCGGCGCTGGAAGTGGCGCCGGACCTGGCCGTTCGCCTGGTCGACGAGCGCTTGGTAGTCACCGGCAAGGTGTTGGTGCCCAAGGGCAAGATCACCGTTCGCGAGCTGCCGCCTTCGACGGTCAAGGTATCCGAGGACACAGTGATCGTTGGTCACCAGACCGAGGAGGGCACGCCGCCCATGGCGGTAGCCATGGACATCGATGTCGAGGTGGGGCACGACAAGCTGTCGTTCAGCGGCTTCGGCCTTACCGCCAACCTCCTGGGGCATGTGCACATCGGCGACAACCTCGATACCCGTGGCGAGCTCAGCCTGGCCGATGGTCGCTACCGTGCCTATGGCCAGCGCTTGAACATTCGCCGCGCTCGTCTGTTGTTCGCCGGCCCCATCGACCAGCCCTACCTGGACATCGAGGCCGTTCGCCAGGTCGATGACGTGATCGCGGGCATTCGCCTGAGCGGTAGCGCCGAGCAGCCGGCCACCCAGGTGTTTTCGGAGCCGGCCATGAGCCAGGAGCAGGCGTTGTCCTACCTGGTGCTCGGCCGACCGCTGAGCACCTCCGGTGAAGACAACAACATGCTGGCGCAGGCGGCACTTGGCCTGGGGCTGGCGGGTAGTGCCGGTATCACCGGGGACCTGGCGACGCGCCTGGGAATCGATGACTTCCAACTGGATACCGAAGGTTCCGGCAATACCACCAGCGTGGTGGCCAGCGGCAACCTGACTGAGCGTCTGAGTCTGCGTTATGGGGTGGGGGTATTCGAGCCGGCCAACACCATCGCGTTGCGCTACAAACTGAGCAAGAAGGTGTACCTGGAGGCGGCCAGCGGGCTGGCCAGCTCGTTGGATATTTTCTACAAGCGGGATTTCTGACGGCAGGAGGGCGGTTCAGCGAACTGTCGCGGCGTCGACGAACTCGTCGCGGTCATCCGCGTTGTTTGCGGGCGTGGTCATGGGAAGGCGCTGGGGGAGGATGAGGTTGGTGTACTCCTCGATCAGGCGGTTGATCGCCTCGGGTGGCTCGCACGCGTGGAACTGCATGCGGATCTGCACCTCGTCAGGGTCGCGCTGGTCGCCGCGACGGCCGCTGGCACCCACGGTCACCCGGAAGCGCGCACCACGGGTGTCTGCTGGGAGGTTGTCCTGGGCGAACTGCCGGGTGTCGATACCGTTCACCCGCACCGACAGGTCGACCTGCATGCGCTCCAGCGCCAGGCCTCGTGGGGAAACCAAGGCGATCAATGGCACCCGTAGCGTGTGCTGGTCGTCCATGGCCACCTCGACCATCTTGGCTTTCATGGGGCTTCCGAGGGCGCCGGTGTTGCAGTCGAAGAACTGGTCGAACAATTGGATGTACTGCTGTGCGATCAGCGTGTGGGTGGCTGCGGCCGCTTCCTGCAAGCCGCGGGTGATGTCGATGAGGTCGCTCGAGGTCATTGGAGCTGGGGGCGGAGTGTGGGATTCCACGCGTGGGGTTCCTCAAGGTCTGAGGCCCCCGCCAGTAACGGGGGCGTGTTGTCGGTCAGACGAGCATGTAGCGTTCATTGGTTGTTGGTTTGGGTTTCCACTTCAGCGCCACGGTCGGGCTTGAGCGCGTGGGTATTGTCGGCGCGAATCGGCTTTACGGCGGCGTCGGTAAGGTAATCCATGACCCGTTGCAGCGCCTCGGGTGGCTCCTGGCGCCTGACGGTGGTGTTGAAGGCATAGCGCGCCCGGGTGTCGGTGCTGCGCGTCTGTGCCGACTTGTGGCTGACGCTGCCTTTTACATTGAGCTTGAACGGACCCCAGCCCAGGGAACCGTCCAGTTCGGCGGCGGCTTCCGTGGAGGAGCTGTCCTCAGCCATCTGGCTAACCGTCAATTCGAACTCCACCTTGCCTTCTTCGATGCAGATATTCGGGTGGGTGATTGCCGCCATCAGCGGAATCTGCATTTTCCGTGTGACGCTTCCGGTGGTTTGGCCCTGGTCGTCCTGTAGGGTCTCTTCGTAGTGGAATTCAATGGCATTGGCCTTGCCATCCTTGATACAGACGTTGAGCAGGAAATCCGCATAGGATTTGCTGGCGGTGACCTGGGCTTCGATCATCGCTTGTAGTGGCGCTGCGATCATGCGGTCCATGGGCAGGGCGTTTATGACCGAGCCGATCAGATTGCTATCTGGATTTACCATGGTGTCGTTTCCTCAGTGGGGGACTGCCGGCGTACAGGATCAGCGAGCGTGGTTGTCCTGGCGGCGGATGTTGCCGATCTGGCGCAGGCTCAGGCCGTATTTGTCGGCCAGCAGGCTACGCGACAGGCCGTTGGCGCTTTCTTCCTGGATCCGCAGGTTGCGTAACTGCCGTTGAAAGTGGTCAGGTTTCGGGATTTCCAAAGCGACCCCGGAAAAACGCTTGATCAATGCATCGAGGGCGTCGATGGGAAGGACGTCCGCCAACTTGGTGCGCTCGCGGTGTTTGGGGATGTACTTGGGCCTGCCGCCGTAGGTGCGGGTCAACAGATAAGCGTTTTCGATGCCGATGCATTCGATCAGCGACTGCAGCGAGTGCGGGAGCTGAGTGACGTCTATCCGGTCCAGGTCGCTCGATTCCATTGTTTCTTCCTCGAAAAAGACTGTTGCCATGCCGTGTTTCCTTGGCTGTTGTAGGCCGACCCTTGGCTGCCATCGGGATGGGCTTGGCTGAATTCTCAGGCAGCGGCAAAAGCTGTCGCTAGGCGCCAAGCGGACCGAGCGCTGTAGCCGCTCGGTGTTACCGCTCGCAGGCTTTGAGGGGGGGAGGTTGTAGG
>NZ_JAVAYC010000056.1:0-9172 GCF_042709235.1 Pseudomonas sp. LS_2
CGCAGTATTGATCGGCAAAGTCATCATACTCACCTTACGAGTTTATTGCGCCGTGGCGCAGCGATAGCGGGTGTCACCGTTTTCGTCGCCCAGGTGGTAGCGCCCGACCATGAACTGGTCGTCCGGGCAGGTGAAAGAGCTGGATGACTCGGGCTGTTTCTCCGACCAGCCATCGGCCCAGATGACTTGCAACGGGGTCTCGACGTTTCGGAGTGCGGAACACTGGTAATGGGTGTCGCCATTCTCGTCCCCGGTATGTCTGCGGCCGGTCATGACGGTGTCAGGCGGGCACATGAAGTACTTGCCTTCCGATTCCTTGAACGCTTTCCCCCATTCCCCGTTCGCAATGAAGAGCGTGGCGGAGGCTTGGGTGAGCGTCGTGCATTCATAGGTGGTTTCGCCGTTTTCATCCCCGGTGTGGCTGCGGTGGTTAATGACCATGTTTGCTGGGCAGGTGAAGTCTTCTTCATGCGCGTCGGTGGTAAAGGACTGCGAAACACCATTGTTGACCGGGACTGGCGTTGGCGGCACGGTCGCGGATGATGTGATGATACGTATGCATGAGGCGGTGTCCCGCGCCAGGCCGGGCTGCTTGACGTACTTGTCGACCATTTGCAGGCCGGGGGTGATGATCTCACCGATATTAAAGGTTACGAGGTCTTCCACGGCATAAAACACACTGGACGTATCTTTTCGGGTGGTTCGAAGTTCTACCCAGAAGTGACGAGTATCCCGATCATTTTCATCATCATCGTCGTCATCCGACCGCAGTGCTTTGGTACAACCCAGCCCGTCGGTAATCAGGATTCTTGCAGCCGAGGGTAATTTGTCGAACTTTATCTCGCGCGGAAGCAGGTCGTAACAGTTGGAGTTTGGATAGTAATCCTCGAGGTTCAATTCATATTGCACACGTTGGCCCGTGCCTTCGCCTGGCACCGTCAGGGCGCATTGGTCATTGTCCTTGTCCAGAAGCAGGATGTTTCCGGGTTCGCTGGCGGTGCGGTTCTGGGCAACTGCCGCAGGCAGGGTGATAAGCCAAAGGCAGGCGACAAGGCACGTATAGAGTGAGCGGGGCATGAGTAGGGCTCCTTGTCAGATGGCTTAGAAAAGTTTCGCGCAATGGTAGGTGGTCACGCCGTTTTCATCGCCAGAATGGCCGCTGCCAATAACCACTTCATTTTCGTCGCAGGTCAGTTGATGGCTTGATTCCTTGCCTTCGATCGTCCGTGTCTTGATAGGTCTCAGTGCGTCGCCCCAAGCGTCTCTGAATTCTGCGCACTGGAATTGGGTGGTACCGTTTTCATCACCTTCACTGGACCGTCCGGTCACCACTTTTGGCGAAGGGCAGGTGAAATCGAAGTTGTTACTCGGTAAGGACTCACCGAGAGTTTCATTGAATTTTTTTAGCGGCTCGAATTGAATGACCGTAGCACAAAGTATACGGCTGTCGGCGTTTTCGTCGCCTTGATGCTCGCGCCCAATAAGTACTTTGCCTTCGCCGCACTTCAAGTCGGAGGCGCTTTCTTTCTGCCAGGCAGACCAGTCCCTATCAGGTGTAATGGTTGCTGCGCCCTGGGGTTTTACCGGGCTGTGTGCCGGCGGGTTATGTTCAGTCGCATGGACACCGGTTAACCAAAGAGCGGTGGACAGAAGGACGGGCAGGCAGACAGGTATTTTCATGGTGCAACCTCGAAGCGTTGGTTGGGATGTGCAGAAAGTCTAACGAGGTGTCTGCTATTGGACAGCTGACAGAAATACTAGGTAGCCGCACGTCGACGGAGCCAGAGTGATCGGTCAAGTGGGAGGAGACCTAGTATTTTTGCCAGTAGGCGACTCGCGGCGGGGGGCATAGTGTTTCGGTCATCGAACTGCTAATCATGAGGAAGTAGCGATGCCCGGTCAGCACGAGGTAGGAAAGGGGTCAATTATCCCGCCCAGGCCAATTATCGAGGGGCTAACACCCTATGATGAGATTGATCTTGATGAACTAGGAAACAATGACCTTGTTGTGCGTATTACTTATGACAATATAAAGATAGGCGACAATGTGGGTGTCCGCTGGTCGGGTGCCGATCATTTGGGGGTGCCTGTCGAAGGTTCGGTGAGTTTGGATATCGACGAGACGAACTTCGATCCTTCAACGGGGTGGGCACAGGCAGTCGTGCTCAATCAGTACGTCATCCAGGCAACGGACGGCTATGCGTTTTTTTCTTTCACCCCCCCGGCCCCGGCATCGGAGTCGTTTCGTGCCTTTTGTTTCGTCGGTGTGCGCAGGGGGCGGTTCGAGCAGATGCCGGTGGCTCAGGTACGGGAGTCGCATGCACTGTTCATCGACCCCCGGCAGTTGGGCAGTGCGGGCGCAACGGTGCTGGTGCCACCCTACAGTGCCATGCAGGTGAACGACCAGGTCACCTTGACCTTTGACGGCTACGACAGCGGCGGCGTCCACGATGAGACCTGGAAGCGGACGCTGACGATCACCGAAGAGCTGCTGGGGAAACCGTTGCGCTGGGCCGTGCCGCGCAGCCAGTTCGATTTTATCGAGCAGGGGCATGCCGAGATCCATTACGAGGTCGCTTTTCGCGACCAATCCGTACGGCTGGAATCGCCGATGCAGACCTTTCGCATCGACCCGGTCCCGGCGACGCCGGCACCGCTGCCTGTGCTGACCATCGACGGCTACAGCGGTGGTCCGCTGGACCCAGTGCTTTTCCCCAATGGCCTGACGCTGCGGATACCGACTTATGCACAAGCCATGGTGGATGACTGGCTGATGCTGCATGTCAATGACGAGCCGGCACAGCACTACCAGCGCCTGGACCTGAGCAGCCTGGAAAGCGGCATGCTGTTCTTCCACCTTGCAACGCAGCGCCTTGAGGGCCTGGCACGCGTTTCACTTGCTTACCAGCTTGCCCGCGAAGGCCTGGCCTGGCGTTCCGAGGTACTGGAGATCGAGCTGGTCCTGCGTCGTGAGTTCCCGGCACTTTCAGTACGCGATGCGCAAAGCGAGTCCTCAGGCGATCAGATCAGAGCGGTACTGCACGGAACCGCCGCCACGGGAGGAGCCGTTATCAATTTCCCGCAAATTGAACTGCAACCTGATGAGTCATTGGAAGTTCACTGGGAAGGGCGCTCTGAAATGGGGAGGGCGGTAATTGGTCTGGCATCGGTTCCTGAACAGGGGCTCTTGATGGACAAAGGGAAAGTGGCGGCAAACATGGAGGTGAGCCCTGATGCGAGAGGCAAGCGGTTTCCGGTGTATTACAAGGTGCTCCCAGGAGGGCATGAGTCCGAGCGCTTGCACTTGAGTGTCACGCCGCTGCCGCAGTCAAGTTATCCGGCAATAAGGTGCACACCCAACAGGGGGGTGTATGTTCACCTGGCGGATATTACAGGCGCCTATGCAACGCTGACGCTTGACGCATGGCCTTTCATGAGCGAAGGGCAAGTTTTGAATATATCGATCGTAGGTGTGGTAAATGGCGGCACATCCCCTACCCATCTTCGGCGGTCTGCGGTTACCGCCCAGGAAGTACAAAAGGGTGAAGTCGTCCTGCCGCTGGAAAAAGCCACGCTCGAAAGATTCGATAATAACTCAACGTTCACGCTGAATGTGTCCGCTAATTTTGAGGGTGATCCGCAGAGCTCAGAGTGGACGCGTTTCGAGTACCCGCAATACGTGATTGTAAAATGAACTCCATCCCCACGTGATGACCAGGAACAAGGTGAGCGTTATGCGTAACAAACAGACATTGGAAGAATTTATCAACTACATGAAGGAAAAGCCGCGCACCTATGGGTTCGATGCCATACTTGCCTATGATCGCTTGCGTGCCAACCGGTTGCTGTTGCAGGAATATATTGATCGCTTCGATGGCGACATGTATTTCGAGCCGCTGACGTTTACCACTGTAATTACCCCGGGTACGCAGTGGGAAAAAGTCATCGATCATGTGCTCGACAAGCCGCGGCTGACATTCGAAAACGCCTCGATCGCCAGTTCCCGTGCCGACCTGAGAATGCGTATTTCCGGTGGCAAGCAATTGACCCTCAGTCGCGCAGCGGGCGACAAAGTGAAGAAAATAACCCGCGTCAAGCAAGCCGATGCACTGGATGGCCCCAGTTTGCATGTGCGCATCACGCTCGACAGTTCGCCGGGTAGTGTCAGCAGCGCCGGCACGGTCTACATGGACTTGAAAAGAGCCGAAGACTTCTACCTGAGTTTCGCCGACACTAACGAAGAGAACCGCTTGGGCGGCCAACGCTACAAGGATATCTTTGACACCTGGCCCGATGAAAAGAAGCAGTTCATATTGAATGAGATGTCGATTCACGCGAACGACTTTCTACAGCCAGGAAAGTTTACCGTGCGCACCCACGCGGCGCCCGAGGGCACGTTAAGTACATCCGCTGCTTTCGGTGATGGCGAGATCCTGCTGTTCGTGACGATGAAGAACAGCAACAACGACGATGCCGGCATTCCCTACGACGATGCATCGATGAACTACATGTTGCCGGATGCCAAGCAGCCCTACACCTTGAATTTGGTGCTGGGCAACAAGTTTCTGGTTGAACGCTTGATCACCCGCGGTTTCCAGCGTCTTCCCCATCAGGACAAACCGTTCACCGTGGTCCCCATTGGTGGCGACGACGAAGATACCCATGTCACTGGGATCCGAGCCACCAACGGCATGCTTAATATTCCAGACATCGAAGGGTCAACCGATCGTCTCAGGAGCATCAAGTTTACCGATGGGTTCCCATTGCCATTCAGTGTGACGTCGGACGACAAGCCGGTCTCCTTTGTCTGCCAGGCTGTAAATGAAAAACTTCGTTTCACTTGGAATGGAGCCTATCCGGTCGAGGTCAACGTAACGACGCGGGCTGACCGTCAAGTCATCGGGACGCTCGACAGCCGCTGGGAATGGCAGACGGAGTACGAGTTTTCCATCGAAACCAGCCAACCGGATGCTGGCAAGTTGTATCTGCAGCGGGTTGGGTCGATCACCCAGCGCCTGAAGATGGCGCCAGCGCCTGAATTTACAGGTTTGGACGGGTTCGAGATGGAGGAGCTGGTCAACTTTGCCGAACAAACGCTCACCGCCAATCTGCTTTCGACCGTCGATACCATCGTGGAGGTCGCCGAGGAAATCGACGCATTCCGCCTCAACGGGCTGTTGTTCCGCAGCGGCAAGGACGCCGCACAGCCGCACACTGTGCGCTTCCCTGGCGATCTGACCTTGCCAGGCTATCTGTCGCCGTCCAGGGCCGAGTTCGAGGTCCAGCCCATGGAGCCCATCGTGGTCGTTGGCAATACCCAGCAATTCACCACCACGCTCGGTGCATCGGCCTCCGTGACCTGGAGTGTGGAGAACCTGCCTGGCCAGGACGACGAGGATTCGGGGAGCATCAATGCTTCTGGCCTGTACACCGCCCCGAGGGCCGAAACCGTCACTCGCGGCGACAAGCGAGTGATCATCAAGGCCACCAGTGGCTCCGCTTTCAGCAAGGCGCTGGTCAGCATCGCGCCCCGGAGTATCGCAGCTTCGCCCTATGTGATGCAGGCCGCGGCCGGCGGCCAGTTCAAGGTTTCCGCTGCCTCCCACGACGGCGAAGCGCTCAAGTTCGAACTGGCTGACGGTGCCATCGGAAGACTGGAAGTCGACCCCAACCCCGACCCTTCGGTGCAACAGGGCATGCTCTACATCGCGCCTGAGCTGAAGCTCTCCGAGGTGCCTCGCAAGAGTGACGCGTGGTTGCGTCATCGCGATACGTTGGACTGGAATCCGGACGATGACATCTTTGAAGTCCTGAAGATCGATACCATCGAGGTCTCCAGGGTTTCCGGCGGTGCCAAGGAAAGCATCCCGGTCGTGGTGCCACTTGAGTCCGAAACCCATTGGTTCGTCCACGAAGTCGAGGGCGAAAGTGTGCGGCTGAGGTTCATGGGGGCGGGGAAAGACGGCGAATATGAGGTGCCCGCTGAGGACACCACCTGGTACCTGATTCATGGCAATGGCCAATTCGAAAACGGTGTTTATACCCCTAAGGCTTCCGATGACGAACCCTTGAGCAGGTTCGCCGTGGTCGCGGCGATCGAGTACGACCGCCGAATGTGGCTGTGGACCTACGCCATCCTGCCGCTTCCGTTGGTCAGCGCCCAGGTGCTTGTCGACTCGCTGAAGGATGACAGTGACGCGTTGGGGGAGGAGTGAATGATGAGCCAGAATTCCAAAGCCAAACTGCTTGAGCGGCTTGCGCAAGGCAATGTCATGTTCGATTGGGGCGCCATCGTGGCGATCGACCAGCATCAGATCAATCGTCTGTTGCAGGAGCAGTACATGGCGGCCTTCAACGATCTGAGCTTCCTGATGCCGTTCACCGCCGAGACGACCATTGGCGACCATGAACGCGTGGTCTTGAGGGACGTCGTGCTGGGAGTCCCACAGGTTTCGTTCGAGAAGGCAACGATGACCAACGCCCAGGTTACCGTGCGACAGAACATCCTCGCCGGCAACTACTCGACATTCATGCATATTCCCGGTGCTCCGCCCTACCTGGCGCGCAGTCTGAGCTTGCGCGAGGACATGGGGTACCAACTGGAAATGACAGCCGAACTCGGCGTCAGCACCGGCAGCGTGGATGACCGCGGCAAGCTGATGCTCAACCTCGCCGAGGGCAGGCTGTTCAGTTGCAATTTGGGTGAAAGCACCCAGTCTGCCCTGCAGATCGGCGGCGTTCTGGGCGATTGGATCAAGAGTCAGGAAGCGTACAAGCACATCCTGTTCTGCGCGATGCTCGATTTCAGCGAGTATGGCCCATTGAGCCCAAGTAGCTTTGCCGTGCGCACCCAGCCGGCGCCCGAGGGCAACAACCCGCTGGCGGCCCAGTACGGCAACGGTGCGGTGGTGCTGTTCACTCATCTGCGGATCAACAAGGAGCCGGGCAGGATGCCGGCCAATCCCGATGTCTTCCCCTACCTGATTCCCGATGACCTCACCGCCCAGGGGGCGCCGGCTTTCAACTCGACGACGCTGATCGCCGCGCCGCTACGGCACTACGTCAATGACCAGGCGCCCGGTATCCTGCGTCAGCTCGTCTTGCCCAATGCCTTGCAGGTGGACATGCTCGAGCGCCATGACCCGCACGATCATGCGATCTTCGGCAGCATCGGGCCCTCGGCCCGCTCCTATTTCGTCGAACCCATGAACAGCCAACTACAGGCCGCCGGCAGCCAGGCTTTCGTTCTGGACAATCAGGGGCAGCCGGTATCGGCCCAATGGCGGGCGGCCAACCTCAACCTGCCGTTGGCCACGGGTACCATGAGTGACAGCGGCACCTACACGGCGCAGGAACAGCAGCAATTTCAGCGCGACCAGCAATTGACGCTGGTGTCTGCTCAATTCTCCTCGGTGGTGGGCGAGCAGGTGCGCAGCGGTCTGGTGATCGAGTCGCGCCAGCCGGTCCACGTGACACCGAGCGTGGTGACCTGGGGGGAGGGCATGCCTGATATTGCGCTGTATGCCGATACGCTCTCGGGCAACGCCCTGACGTGGGAACTGCTGTCTGACCAAGGCGTGGTGCATGGCGAGCTGGTCCATGATACCGGGCAACCCGGGCGCATGCTGTTCAAGCCATTCACCCCGGACAATGGCCGGCCAGAAGTGCGCCTTCAGCGGATCCGGGTATCAGACCGTGCGTCCGGTACCTACGACATAGCCACTGTGGTGATCTTTGCCTATGCCCAATCACTGGAGCTCTTGCCTTTCCATGTCCCTGTGCTCAGAGCACGGGAGCCCATCGCGTTCCGGTTGCGTGATGATGACGACCACGCTGACGCTACCTGGAAAGTCTTCGGCGAGGGTTCGGTGGACGACAATGGCGTCTATACGCCGTCGTCAACCCCCAGCGCGCCGGTCAGCGTCATCATGGCCGACATCAGGGACCGCTTTACCGGCTATGCCATCGTCGAGCAGCACTACCAGCAGCTTCCGCTGCGCTGGACGGCACTTGAAAAATTCGAGGTCAAAGTGCTGGGCGAGCCCGTATGCCTGGCCAATGGCATGCAGCAGGTCGAGGTCGAGATCGTCGTGGAGACCATGCCGGTCACGGACGGCCCCGACACGTACTTCATCCCGTTGACTCCCGCCGAGATGTCGAGCATCAGGCTGACCTACCGCAGTAGCAATGTCGATGTGGAGTTTGTCGAGGCGGATCAGGAAGGGCTCGCGCCGGACAGTTTCACCTGGGCTACCCACAACAGGCGTAACCGGTTCGAGTTTTACAGCAACAGCATGAGCAACCGGCCAACAGCGCTGCGCTCACCGGAGACGCGCACTACCAGGCGTCTTTATGTACAGAGCAGCCGGGCCGGATCGGAAGAGTTCTACGCCAAGTTCCAGGATGACAACAATGGCTGGTGGGACTCTCGGGAAAAAGAAGGCTTCATCACCATCAGGGCTGTAGAACCGCCGACACCCGGGCTAGAGGACTACACCCTGATCCGTGAACGTGTGGAAAACGGCAAGGGCAGGATCCACGACCCAGGAAATGGCCTGCCCCCTGACGAGTTCGGCTACATGCTCGATTCGATCGACTACTGGAGGCTGAGCTACAAGCAGGGTCTGCGCACGATTCGCTTCGCCACGCTCAGGCTCGAGGGCGCGGCGGCCTCGGTGCGCTGGGAAAGCGAGCAGGTGGACGAGACGTTCTTCAGCTACCTGCTCTGCGGCTTCAATGGCCTTCCGGTGCCCGGAGAACCGCCTCCCGGCCCTGAGCTCAAGGAAGATGCCATGCTCACGGCCATGAGCGGCGAGCTGAGCTACGAGAAGATTCGGCGTGAATTCGTCAACCTCAAGGAGCCAGCGCCTGGGGAGGTGCTCTTCGCCCTGCATCGTGTCGATGACATGCCCTATTGGTACGACGGCATGGCAGGGGACGACGAGAGCAAGCACTATCGGGCATCGCTCGATCAGCCACTGATGCTCGTTCTCTACGATCGACAGGGCACTCGACATCGGCTGCAAGTCGGCTTCCCCCCGAAAAGTATCGTCGATAGCCGCAACCAAGTGATTCTGGCTATCTATTGAACCACTACCCGTCCTGCCGATCGTTGGCAGGGCGGGACCTCCACTATAAGGACTGCGCGATGACGAGCGAATCGTTCGTACAC
>NZ_JAVAYC010000057.1:0-9054 GCF_042709235.1 Pseudomonas sp. LS_2
CTGGTATCGGATTTTCTAGAAACCCCGGCTTGGACTCAAATGCTTAAGTGAACAGCATTACGCCTAGGCGGGGCTTTTTCATGGCTGGCTAGCAGGCTCAGGCTTCGGCAGCCTTGGCGGCGGCTTCCTTGATGAGGGTCTGCAACTCGCCCTTCTCGAACATTTCCAGGACGATGTCGCTGCCGCCGACCAGCTCACCGGCGACCCACAGTTGCGGGAAGGTCGGCCAGTTGGCGTACTTGGGCAGGTTGGCGCGAATTTCCGGGTTCTGCAGGATGTCGACGTAGGCGAACTTCTCACCACAACCCATCACAGCCTGCGAAGCACGTGCCGAGAAGCCGCACTGCGGGGCATTCGGCGAGCCTTTCATGTAAAGCAGAATGGTGTTGTTGGCGATCTGCTCTTTGATTGTTTCGATGATATCCATGAAGCACCTCGGCTGAACTTTCCGACGCTGATGTCGGCACGGTGACGCATTGTATCGGAAATACCGAGTGATGTGCTCGGTCATATCGATCACGCCGCCTCCACCTGTACCGGTACACCATTCAATGCCGCATTGCCCGACAAGGCATCGCGCAGCCGTTCATCGGTCAGGTCGTTGGCGCTCACCCCTGGCTGCGCGTGGGCGATCTGCATGCGCACCCCCTGGCGTGCGTGACCATAACCATGGGGCAGGCTGACCACCCCCGGCATCACCTCCTCGCTGGCCTGCACCTGCACTTCGAGACTGCCGGTGCGCGAGCGGATGCGTACCCACTGGCCATCTTCCAGCTGGCGCTGCGCCAAGTCCCGAGGGTGCATCAACAACTGGTGCCGGGGCTTGCCTTTGACCAGGCGATGGAAGTTATGCATCCAGGAATTGTTACTGCGCACATGGCGACGGCCTATCAGCAGCAACTGGTCCGCGGCCGGCGGCAGCTCCCTGGCCAGGCGCTGCAGATCGTCCAGCAATACCTGTGGCGCCGCCTCGACAGCGTGACTGGTTGTGCGCAGGCGCGCCGCCAGGTTCGGTTGCAGCGCGCCCAGGTCCAGGCCATGGGGATGCTGGTCCAGCACTCCCAACGACAAGCCCCAGCTAGAAGCCTCGCCTCGCGGGCCCTTGCGCAGGGCCAGGTCGATCATTTGCGCAGGGGCGATGGTCGGCTTCAGTTCCAGCTCGGCACGCGCGGCAAAGGCGCGCGCCAGGCCGACGAAGATCTCCCAGTCATGCAGCGCGCCTTCCGGCTTGGCCAGGATCGCCCGGTTGAAACGGGTCACGTTGCGCACCGCCAGCAGGTTGAAGGTGCTGTCGTAGTGGTCGTTCTCCAGCGCCGAAGTGGACGGCAGTATCAGGTCGGCGTGGCGGGTGGTTTCGTTGATGTACAGGTCGATGCTGAGCATGAACTCCAACCCCTCCAGCGCCTGGTCGAGTTGGCGGCCGTTGGGGGTCGACAGCACCGGGTTGCCGGCTACGGTCACCAAGGCGCGCACTTGCCCTTCGCCGTCGGTCAGCATTTCCTCGGCCAGCGCCGCCACCGGTAGCTCGCCGCCGTACTCGGGCAAGCCCGACACCCGGCTCTGCCACTGGTTGAAATGCCCGCCCGAGGTGCTGGCGACCAAGTCGACGGCAGGCTCGGTGCATAGCGCGCCGCCTACACGGTCGAGATTGCCGGTGACCAGGTTGAGCAATTGCACCAACCAGTGGCACAAGGTGCCGAAAGTCTGCGTGGACACGCCCATACGCCCGTAGCACACCGCTCGCCTGGCACTGGCAAAATCCCGGGCCAGTTGGCGGATAGCGTGGGCCTCGACGCCGCACAGGGCAGCCATCGCCTCGGCGGAAAACGGCGCAATCGCCTCGCGTACCTGCTCCAGGCCGTTGACCGGCAGGTGCGAGCCCTGGGCCAGTCCCTCGTCGAACAGGGTGTTGAGCAGGCCACACAACAACGCGGCATCGCCCCCCGGACGAATGAACACATGCTGGTCGGCCATCGCCGCCGTCTCGCTGCGCCGCGGGTCGACCACCACCAGCCGCCCGCTGCGGGCGCGCAGGGCCTTGAGGCGCTTTTCCACATCAGGAACAGTCATGATGCTGCCATTGGACGCCAGTGGGTTGCCGCCCAGGATCAGCATGAAGTCGGTGTGGTCGATGTCCGGGATCGGCAGCAGCAGGCCATGGCCGTACATCAGGTGGCTGGTGAGGTGCTGGGGTAGCTGGTCCACCGAGGTGGCGGAGAAGCGGTTGCGGGTCTTGAGCAGGCCGAGAAAGTAGTTGCTGTGGGTCATCAGGCCGTAGTTGTGCACGCTCGGGTTGCCTTGGTAGACGGCAACGGCGTTACGCCCATGGGCCTGCTGGATGCTCCAGAGCCGTTCGGCGGCCAGGGCGAAGGCTTCGTCCCAGCCAATGGGTTCCCAGTGCTCGCCCACCCGGCGATGAGGTTGGCGCAGGCGGTCGGGGTCTTCCTGGATGTCTTGCAAAGCCACTGCCTTGGGGCAGATATGGCCACGGCTGAACGGGTCTTGCGGGTCGCCTTTGATCGAGCTGATCGAGGCCCGCCCGTCGGGCTCATGGCTGACTTCGATGTTGAGGCCGCAAATGGCCTCGCACAGGTGACAGGCACGGTGATGCAGGGTCTTGGTCATGGCCGCCTCTGCCTTTTGTTATGTCGTTGTTCTGGAGCCTGGAACTATGCACCGGGCCAGGTCGTAGTGCCACGCAGGTTCGCGATGTGAATCCCACGACATCAGGCGGACGATTCGCGACACGGGGTTTGCCAAATCCCGGCCAAGCCGTGTACAAACCCTGTAGAAAATAAAAAACAGCACGGCCAGAAGGGTTTACGACACCCTTTGAAACAGGCCTGCTGTTTGCCCCCTTGGTTTGAGGCGACATTTAATTATAGTATTGCGCCTTTCCCTATTCCGTCCGCCCCGCGCGGCTTACGCCGCAGGTCACTCCCGTTGTCAAGAAAACCCATACGGTCGACCTGCAAAACGTTGCAGATAAGGTAGTCA
This sequence comes from Pseudomonas sp. LS_2, assembly GCF_042709235.1. Taxonomy (NCBI): domain Bacteria; kingdom Pseudomonadati; phylum Pseudomonadota; class Gammaproteobacteria; order Pseudomonadales; family Pseudomonadaceae; genus Pseudomonas; species Pseudomonas sp. LS_2. The sequence goes on from NZ_JAVAYC010000057.1 coordinate 2,998, forward strand.
ATCATGAGCACCAGGCACTTTCTCTCCCTGCTGGATTTCACTGCTGACGAATTGCTCGGCGTGATCCGTCGAGGCATCGAGCTGAAGGACCTGCGCAAACGCGGCGTACTGTTCGAGCCGCTGAAGAACCGCGTGCTGGGGATGATCTTCGAGAAATCCTCCACCCGCACCCGAGTGTCGTTCGAAGCCGGGATGATCCAGCTCGGCGGCCAGGCCATCTTCCTGTCGCCACGCGACACCCAACTGGGTCGTGGCGAGCCGATCAGCGACAGCGCCATCGTGCTGTCGAGCATGGTCGATGCGGTGATGATCCGCACCCATGCCCACAGCACCCTCACCGAATTCGCCGCCCACTCCCGGGTGCCGCTGATCAACGGCCTGTCCGACGAATCGCACCCGTGCCAACTGCTGGCCGACATGCAGACCTTCGTCGAACACCGCGGCGCCATCCAGGGCAAGACCGTTGCCTGGGTGGGCGATGGCTTCAACATGTGCAACTCCTACATCGAGGCCGCCCGGCAGTTCGACTTCCAGCTGCGCATCGCCTGCCCCGAGGGCTATGAACCCGATGCGCGCTTCCTGGCCCTGGGTGGCGACCGCGTGCAGTTGGTGCGTGACCCACGCGAAGCAGTACGCGGTGCCCATCTTGTAACCACGGATGTCTGGACTTCCATGGGCCAGGAGGAGGAAACTGCACGGCGCCTGGCGCATTTCGCGCCTTACCAGGTCACCCGCGAACTGCTCGACCTGGCGGCACCCGATGCCCTGTTCATGCACTGCCTGCCCGCCCACCGCGGCGAGGAAATCAGCCAGGACCTGCTCGACGACCCACGTTCGGTCGCATGGGACCAGGCCGAGAACCGCTTGCATGCACAGAAGGCGCTTCTGGAATTCCTTGTAGAACCGGCCTACCACCACGCATGAGTCAACCCCTACTGCTCAACCTGCGCGACCTCGCCTGCGGCTATGGCGAGCAGCGCATCGTCCAGAACCTCAACTTGCACCTCAACGCAGGCGACATCGGTTGCCTGCTGGGCTCCTCGGGCTGCGGCAAGACCACCACCCTGCGCGCCATCGCCGGCTTCGAGCCTGTGCATGAGGGCGAGATCCAACTGGCCGGCGAGGTCATCTCCCGCGCAGGCTTCACCCTGGCACCGGAAAAACGCCGCATCGGCATGGTGTTCCAGGACTACGCGCTGTTCCCGCACCTGACCGTGGCGCAAAACATCGCCTTCGGCATCGGCAAGCACCCACGCCAAGCCGAGGTGGTCGAGGAAATGCTCGCCCTGGTCAAGCTGGACGGCCTCGGCGGCCGCTACCCCCATGAACTGTCGGGTGGCCAGCAGCAGCGCGTGGCCCTGGCCCGGGCATTGGCGCCGGAACCCCAGTTGCTGCTGCTCGACGAGCCGTTCTCCAACCTGGATGTCGAACTGCGTCGCCGTCTGAGCCATGAAGTACGCGACATCCTCAAGAGCCGTGGCACGAGCGCGATCCTGGTGACCCATGACCAGGAGGAAGCCTTCGCGGTCAGCGACCATGTCGGCGTGTTCAAGGAGGGCCGACTGGAGCAGTGGGATACGCCCTACAACCTCTATCACGAACCGCAGACGCCTTTCGTGGCCAGCTTCATCGGCCAGGGCTATTTCATTCGCGGGCAGATGAGCAGCCATGAGGCGGTCAGCACCGAGTTGGGCGAGCTGCGCGGCAACCGCGCCTACAGCATGGCGCCGGGTAGCTCGGTGGATGTGCTGCTGCGCCCGGACGATATCGTCCATGCGCCGGACAGCGCGCTGCGCGCACGCATCGTCGGCAAGAGCTTCCTCGGTGCATCCACCCTCTACCGCCTTGAGCTGCCTACTGGCAGCCAGCTGGAGGCGATCTTCCCCAGCCATGTCGACCACCAGGTCGGTCAGGACGTCGGCATTGCCGTGGCGGCCGATCACCTGGTGCTGTTCCCGGTGCCGGGCAGCATCGCTGCACAGCTGGCTCGCCAGGAGAACGGGGTTCGCCGCTACAGCGCGGCGAACTGAGTTGTGCTTGGGGCCGTTCTACGGCCCCAGCGCATTCAACCCCGGCCGATGTTGGCGAACTTGCCCTGGGTATGCTCGGCCAACACCGCAGCCGCCAGCTCCACCTCCAGCCCGCGCCGCCCCGCGCTGACATGAATGCTTGCAAATTGCTGCGCCGATTCGTCGATGAAGGTGCGCAGGCGTTTCTTCTGGCCCAACGGGCTGATTCCACCCACCAGGTAACCTGTGGCCCGCTGCGCTGCCGCAGGGTCCGCCATCTCGCACTTCTTCACACCCGCCGCGTTGGCCAGGGCCTTGAGGTCCAGGGTGCCGACCACCGGCACCACCGCCACCAGCAATTCTCCTTTCTCGCTGCTGGCCAGCAGGGTCTTGAACACCTGCTGCGGCTCCAGCCCAAGCTTTTCCGCCGCCTCCAAGCCATAGGACGCAGTCTTCGGATCGTGTTCGTAGCTGTGCACGCGGTGCTCGGCGCGCGCCTTCTTCAGCAGGTCCAGTGCGGGGGTCATGTAGGGTTCCAGTCGATGATTGCTCGCACGCTACTGTAGGGCAAATGCCCAACAGTCGGTACTGGAAACACGCCAGAACACGCTGGTCAGATTATGGCTGACCGTTCGGTTTCGATCTTTGACATCCGCGTTTCTTGTCTATATTTTTCGATTGTGAATATAAGCGCACCCTGCCGGTGCACGTTTCCTACAAATCAGCCCGCTGCCATGGGGATGCGCAGCGAGCGTTGTCGCTGAGAGGCCTGCGCCTCACAACAACAAGAAAGAGGTCATTGATGACGACTGCTGTACAACAACCCACCCTCGCCGGCCAGTGCATGGCCGAGTTCCTGGGCACTGCCCTGTTCATCTTCTTCGGCACCGGCTGCGTCGCCGCCCTCAAGGTCGCGGGGGCCAGTTTCGGCCTCTGGGAAATCAGCATCATCTGGGGCGTGGGCGTGAGCATGGCGATCTACCTCAGCGCCGGCGTCTCCGGCGCCCACCTGAACCCTGCCGTCAGCATCGCCCTGGCCCTGTTCGCCGGTTTCGACAAGCGCAAGTTGCCCTTCTATATATTGGCCCAGGTGTGCGGTGCCTTCTGCGGTGCGGCGCTGGTGTACACCCTCTACAGCTCCCTGTTCTTCGATTTCGAACAGGCCCATGCCATGTTGCGTGGCAGCCAGGCCAGCCTCGAGCTGGCCTCGGTGTTCTCCACCTACCCGCACCCTGCGCTGTCGATCGCCCAGGCTTTCGCGGTGGAGATGGTCATCACCGCCATCCTGATGGCAGTGATCATGGCCCTCACCGACGACAACAACGGCCTGCCACGCGGCGCCACCGCCCCCCTGCTGATCGGCCTGTTGATTGCGGTAATCGGCAGCGCCATGGGCCCACTGACCGGCTTCGCCATGAACCCGGCACGCGATTTCGGGCCAAAGCTAATGACTTTTCTGGCCGGTTGGGGCGAAATCGCCTTCACTGGCGCACGTGATGTCCCGTATTTCCTGGTGCCGCTGTTTGCCCCCATCCTCGGCGCATGCCTGGGTGCGGCCATGTACCGCGGCCTGATCGCCCGCAGCCTGCCCTCTACGCAAGAAGCTGGCGAACAAGCGAACGACAACCCCCAGGGCGATACGCAAGCTTCCCGATGAGCGGCCCTGACCTCCCTATTCCTGCAAGGCAACGACCATGACAGACACCCAGGATAAGCACTACATCATCGCCCTGGACCAAGGCACCACCAGTTCCCGTGCGATCATCTTCGACCGCGACGCCAATGTGGTCGGCACCTCGCAGCGCGAGTTCGCCCAGCACTACCCGCAGGCCGGCTGGGTCGAGCACGACCCGATGGAAATCTTCGCCACGCAGAGCGCGACCATGGTCGAAGCGCTGGCCCAGGCCGGGCTCAGCCATGCCCAGGTAGCGGCCATCGGCATCACCAACCAGCGCGAAACCACGGTGGTGTGGGACAAGGAAACCGGTCGCCCGGTGTACAACGCCATCGTCTGGCAGTGCCGCCGCAGCACCGAGATCTGCGCCCAACTCAAGCGCGATGGCCACGAGGCTTACATCCGCGAGGCCACGGGCCTGGTCACCGACCCTTACTTCTCCGGCACCAAGCTCAAATGGATCCTCGACAACGTCGAAGGCGCCCGTGAACGCGCCGAGCGCGGCGAGCTGCTGTTCGGCACCGTCGACAGTTGGCTGATCTGGAAATTCTCCGGCGGCAAGGTGCATGTCACCGACTACACCAACGCCTCGCGCACACTGATGTTCAACATCCACAGCCTGCAATGGGACGAGAAGCTCCTGGAGATCCTCGGAATTCCCCGGCAGATGCTGCCCGAGGTGCGCGCCTCCTCGGAGGTCTACGGCCACACCAAGAGCGGCATCGCCATCGCCGGTATCGCCGGTGACCAGCAGTCGGCGCTGTTCGGGCAGATGTGCGTCGAGCCTGGTCAGGCCAAGAATACCTACGGCACCGGCTGCTTCCTGTTGATGAACACCGGCGACAAGGCCGTGGCGTCGTCCCACGGCCTGCTCACCACTATCGCCTGCGGCCCGCGTGGCGAGGTGGCCTATGCCCTGGAAGGCGCGGTGTTCAATGGCGGTTCCACGGTGCAATGGCTGCGTGACGAACTGAAAATCGTCAACGACGCACTCGACACCGAATACTTCGCCAGCAAGGTCAAGGACAGCAATGGCGTCTACCTGGTGCCGGCCTTCACCGGCCTCGGCGCGCCCTACTGGGACCCTTACGCGCGCGGCGCATTGTTCGGCCTGACCCGTGGGGTAAAGGTGGACCACATCATTCGCGCTGCGCTGGAGTCGATCGCCTACCAGACCCGCGACGTGCTGGACGCCATGCAGCACGACTGCGGCCAGCGCCTGACGGAGCTGCGAGTGGACGGTGGGGCGGTGGCCAACAACTTCCTCATGCAGTTCCAGGCAGACATCCTCGGCACCTGCGTCGAACGCCCAAAAATGCGCGAGACCACGGCGCTGGGCGCCGCCTACCTGGCAGGTCTGGCGGTAGGTTTCTGGAGCGGCCTGGACGAGTTGCGCGACAAGGCGATCATCGAGCGCGAATTCAGCCCGCAATTGGATGAAACCCGCAAGGAGCAGCTGTACGCCGGCTGGAAAAAAGCCATCGAGCGTACTCGCGACTGGGAAGACCACGACGGCTGATTCGGCCTTGTCGGCCTTTTCGCGGATTACTCGCGAAAAGGCCGATGCTACTGAAAGCACCCACACTGGCCCTGACCTCCTTCCTACGGCATCATTGCAGCATTTGTCCGGCAGCCCCAAAGGACCGCCCATGAATCTGCCCCCCCGCCAACAACAAATCCTCGAACTGGTGCGTGAGCGTGGCTACGTCAGTATCGAAGAGATGGCCCAGTTGTTCGTCGTCACGCCGCAAACCATCCGCCGCGACATCAACCAGCTGGCCGAAGTGAACCTGCTGCGCCGCTACCATGGCGGCGCCGCCTATGACTCGAGCATCGAGAACACCGCCTACGCCATGCGTGCCGACCAGATGCGCGACGAGAAACAGCGCATCGCCGAGGCCGTGGCCCGGCAGATACCCGACCACGCGTCACTGTTCATCAACATCGGCACCACCACCGAGTCCATCGCTCGCGCCCTGCTAAACCACAACCACCTGAAAGTCATCACCAACAACCTGCATGTGGCTTCGATCCTCAGCGCCAAGGACGACTTCGAAGTGCTGGTGGCCGGCGGTACCGTGCGCCGCGATGGCGGCGTGGTCGGCCAGGCCAGCGTCGACTTCATCAGCCAGTTCAAGGTGGACTTTGCCGTTGTCGGCATCAGCGGCATCGATGAGGACGGCAGCCTGCTGGACTTCGACTACCAGGAAGTGCGGGTCTCCCAAGCAATCATCGCCAACGCCCGCCAGGTGCTCCTCGCCGCCGACTCGAGCAAGTTCGGTCGCAACGCCATGGTACGCCTGGGCTCGATCAGCCTGATCGACTGTCTGGTAACCGACCAGGCCCCTACCCCCGCGCTGACCCAGTTGCTGA
>NZ_JAVAYC010000058.1:0-4488 GCF_042709235.1 Pseudomonas sp. LS_2
TCACCCGACGGTTGCGCGCGCGGTTCACGGCGCTGTTGTTCTTGGCCAGCGGGTAGCGCTCGCCATGGAAGCGCACGGTGATCTGCTCGTCCGGCACCCCATGGGCCTTGAAGTAGTCCGCCACCGCCAGTGCACGGCGACGCGAGGCGTCGCGGTTGGTCAGGCGGTTGCCGCTGTTGTCGGAGTGGCCATCGAGCTCTATGTGGTTGACCGACGGGTCGGCCTTCAGGTAGTCGAGGATCACATCCAGACGCGCGCGCTGTGAACTGTCCAGGTCGAAGCCGGTGCCCGGGAAGCTGACCTGAGTCTGGCGAATCTGATCGTAGTTCATCGGCAGCAGCTTGCTGGCGCACACCTGGTAGTCGGTATAGGCCTTGGCGAAGCTGATCGGCAGCACACGCACTTCCATTGGCCTGCCGCCCTCGCCGGCATGGTTGCGCACCACCGTGCTGCGGCCATCGAGCAGGCCATTGATCAAGCGGCTGGCCTGGCCCTGGGACGAGCTGAACAGCACACCATTACGGTTCATGCGCACGGCGCCCAGGTTGATGTCGCTGCGCCCCGGCTGCCAAGGTGCGGCTGCCGCCAGCAGAATCGCCGAGCCCGCCCCCAGCGCATTGCTGTCCGAACGCAGCTGGAACACTGGCTGCTCGCCTGCACGTCGCACGAACTGGCCACTGCCGAAACCGTCGATCGGCTGGATCAGGCGGCATTCGAACTGGTCGCCTTCGACCTTCCAGGCGATGTTCTCCATGCGGGTCTGGAAAGTCAGTGCCCCGGCCGGCAGGCTGGCAAACAGGGTGAGCAGGGCTAGGTAACGCTGGCGCACGGGCGGCTCCACAGATTGTGACGGCTTACACCAAGGCTATCGGAAGCATGTAGGAAAACTTGATAGCCGTGCTCGGCACGGGCTTTTCCGGTAGCATTGCCGCTTGAGTTCGACCCGCCTGGAAACCCCAATGTCCGATCGCCTGACCCTCCTGCGCCCCGACGACTGGCACATCCATCTGCGTGATGGTGCCGTCCTGCAACACACCGTCGGCGACGTGGCGCGTACCTTCGCCCGCGCCATCATCATGCCCAACCTGGTACCACCGGTGCGCAATGCCGCCGAGGCCAGTGCCTACCGTGAGCGCATCCTCGCAGCGCGCCCCACCGGTAGCCGCTTCGAGCCCTTGATGGTGCTTTATCTCACCGACCGCACCAGTCCCGAGGATATCCGCGCGGCCAAGGCCAGCGGCGTGGTGTACGCTGCCAAGCTGTACCCGGCCGGCGCCACCACCAACTCCGATTCGGGCGTGACCAGCATCGACAACATCTTCCCGGCGATCGAGGCCCTGGCCGAGACCGGTATGCCGCTGCTGGTGCATGGCGAAGTGACCCGCGCGGAAATCGACGTGTTCGACCGCGAGAAGCGCTTCATCGATGAGCACATGCGTCGCCTGGTCGAGCGCTTCCCCACCCTGAAGGTGGTTTTCGAACACATCACCACCCGTGATGCCGCGCAGTTCGTCAGCGAGGCCCCGGCCAACGTCGGCGCCACCATCACCGCCCAGCACCTGCTGTACAACCGCAACCACATGCTGGTGGGCGGCATTCGTCCGCACTACTACTGCCTGCCGATCCTCAAGCGCAACACCCACCAGGTGGCACTGCTGGATGCCGCTACCAGCGGTAGCCCGAAGTTCTTCCTTGGCACCGACTCGGCGCCCCACGCCAAGCACGCCAAGGAAGCCGCCTGCGGTTGCGCCGGCTGCTACACCGCCTATGCCGCCATCGAGCTGTACGCCGAGGCGTTCGAGCAGCGCGATGCACTGGACAAGCTGGAAGGCTTCGCCAGCCTGCATGGCCCAGCATTCTATGGCCTGCCGGCCAATACCGACACCATCACCCTGGTGCGCGAGGAATGGACCGCCCCTGAAAGCCTGCCCTTCGGTGATAACACCGTGATCCCGCTGCGCGCTGGTGAAAAACTGCGCTGGCGCCTGCTGGAGGACAACGCGTGAGCGAAGACCTCTACGACGATGAACAGGATGGCTCGGTCGGCAGCGGCTCGCGCCACCCCATGGCCGAGCGTTTTCGCGGCTACCTGCCGGTAGTGGTGGACGTCGAGACCGGCGGCTTCAACAGCGCCACCGACGCGCTGCTGGAAATCGCCGCCGTCACCATCGGCATGGACGAGAAAGGCTTCCTGTTCCCGGAACACACCTACTTCTACCGCGTCGAGCCGTTCGAAGGCGCCAACATCGAAGCGGCGGCCCTGGAGTTCACCGGGATCAAGCTGGACCACCCGCTGCGCATGGCGGTGAGCGAGGAAACCGCGCTTACCGACATCTTCCGTGGCGTGCGCAAGGCGCTCAAGGCCAACGGCTGCAAGCGGGCGATCCTGGTCGGGCACAACAGCAGCTTCGATTTGGGCTTCCTCAACGCGGCGGTGGCGCGTACCGACCTCAAGCGCAACCCCTTCCACCCGTTTTCCAGCTTCGATACCGCCACCCTGGCGGGCCTAGCCTACGGCCAGACCGTGCTGGCGCGTGCCTGCCAGAGCGCCGACATCGACTTCGACGGACGCGAGGCGCATTCGGCGCGCTACGACACCGAAAAGACCGCCGAGCTGTTCTGCGGCATCGTCAACCGCTGGAAGGAAATGGGCGGCTGGCGCGACTTCGACGATTGAGCTGCCCAGTGCGCGCATAAAAAAACCGGCCACGAAGGCCGGTTTTTTTATGCGCTTGGCGATTACAGCTTGCCAGCGTTCTCGCTCAGGTAGGCAGCAACGCCCTCTGGCGAAGCGTTCATGCCCTTGTCGCCTTTTTTCCAGTTGGCCGGGCAAACTTCGCCGTGCTCTTCGTGGAATTGCAGAGCATCGACCAGGCGCAGCAGCTCGTCCATGTTACGGCCCAGCGGCAGGTCGTTGACGATCTGCGAGCGAACCACACCATTGGTGTCGATCAGGAAAGCGCCACGGAAGGCCACGCCGCCTTCGGACTCGACGTCGTAGGCCTTGCAGATTTCGTGGGTCATGTCGGCGGCCAGGGTGTACTTGACCGGGCCGATGCCGCCGTTGTTGACCGGGGTGTTACGCCAGGCGTTGTGGGTGAAGTGCGAGTCGATCGAGACGCCGATCACTTCGACGTTGCGCGCCTGGAAGTCAGGAATGCGGTTGTCCAGGGCGATCAGCTCGGACGGGCAGACGAAGGTGAAGTCCAGTGGGTAGAAGAACACCAGGCCGTACTTGCCCTTGATGGCCGAAGCCAGGTTGAAGCTGTCGACGATCTCGCCGTTGCCCAGCACGGCCGGTACGGTGAAGTCGGGGGCTTGTTTGCCAACGAGTACGCTCATTCGTTATCTCCTGAGGATGGTGAAAATGCTCCGCCGGGGAAAAGTATCCACCCGACATCAACAGAGGCCGACCATCATACACAGGTTGGCGTGACAGTCCGAATCCAACCACCGGTCGCTCAAGCACGGGGCTTTGGGAAAGAGTTTTGACAAGCATTCTCATTACCATTACTCTCCACCCATCGACTCAACAGCAATGGCCTGCCCTTATGTATGTGTGTCTCTGTGTCGGCGTGACCGATGGACAGATCCGCGATGCGATCTACGAAGGATGCTGCAGCTACAAGGAAGTCCGAGCCGCCACCGATGTGGCCAGCCAATGTGGCAAATGCGCCTGCCTCGCCAAGCAGGTGGTTCGTGAAACCCTGACCGAACTGCAGGTCAGCCAGCAAGCCGCACTGCCCTACCCGGCAGAATTCAACGCGGCCTGATACAGCTATTTTCGAAGAACCGGGCCTTGTGCCCGGTTTTTTTATGCCTGCAATTCAATAAGTTAGCGCCATAACGCGGTTCACAAACATTCTTATTCCTATTAAATTTCACTTATTATTCAATAACTTAGGTTTGACACAAGAAGTTGTCGGGCTCAAACTTCGCTGTATTGGCACACTTCTACAGGGCAGGAACCCGGCATGAAAGGCGACGTCAGCGTCATCAAGCATCTCAACACCATCCTCGGTAACGAGCTGGTCGCGATCAACCAGTATTTCCTGCACGCACGTATGTACGAAGACTGGGGCCTGAACAAACTCGGCAAGCACGAGTACAAGGAATCCATCGATGAGATGAAACACGCTGACAAGATCATCAAGCGTATTCTGTTCCTCGAAGGCATTCCCAATGTCCAGGACCTGGGCAAGCTGCTGATCGGCGAGCACACCAAGGAAATGCTCGAGTGCGACCTGAAGATCGAAAAGAAGGGCTTGGTCGACCTCAAGGCCGCCATCGCCCACTGCGAGACCGCCGGTGACTTTGGCTCCCGTGAAATGCTCGAAGACATCCTCGAGTCCGAGGAAGAACACATCGACTGGCTGGAAACCCAGCTGGGCCTGATCGACAAGATCGGCATCGAGAACTACCTGCAATCGCAGATGGGCGAAGAGTAAAAGCACTTTTCCCGGCCCATGAAAAAGCCCCGCCTAGGCG
>NZ_JAVAYC010000059.1:0-4316 GCF_042709235.1 Pseudomonas sp. LS_2
CGGCTGGCAGGGTGCGTATCAGGCAACCGGGTTGATCGGGTTCTGCGGGTACCAGGCATCGAGCAGCGGGCTGACTTCGATCTTGGTCAGCTCTGGACGTGCCTTGAGCCAGGCTTCGACCACGCCGCGCTGTTCTTCGCTGACCGAGCCACGCTTGGCCAGGCAGACCAGGCCGAAGTCGTCACCGCCCACGTAGTCCAGGCCGTTGGCGTCCATCGCGTCTTTCAGGAACGCATCGAGGAAGGCGTCGATTGCTTCTTCAGACAGGTCTTCCTTGAATTCCAGGTTGAGCTCGAAGCCCAGTTCCTGGAACTCGCCTACACACAGCTTCTTGCGCAGGCGACGGGAGCGGTTGGTGGCCATGAAACAATCCTCTTAGGTAATAACGGCGCGCAGTCTACCAGCTAACGCGGCGGGCCGCCTGCCTCTGTTGGTGCTGCGGGAGTTTTAAGTTTGCCTTCAAGGGGCGTGCACGGTTAAGCGATGTTCCGGCGTTTGCCCAGTATCTAGTCTTCAGGGGATGACGCCCTCGCAGAAGGGAATTACCGCACAACCCAACCGTGAACCGACGAGGAGGCCCCGATGGCCCACCAGCTGAAGATCAACGGCACCGTCCACGAAGTCGATGTCGACGACGACACCCCCTTGCTTTGGGTACTGCGCGATGTGCTGCACATGACCGGCACCAAGTTCGGCTGCGGCATGGCCCTGTGCGGGGCCTGCACGGTGCATATGAACGGCACTGCCATCCGCTCGTGCGTGATGCCGGTCAGCGCCCTGGCCGGGGCTGAGATCACCACCATCGAGGGGGTCGGCGCCACGGCGGCCGGCAAGCGCGTGCAGGACGCCTGGCTGGCCCATGAGGTGGTGCAGTGCGGCTACTGCCAGTCTGGACAGATCATGACCGCCAGCGCCTTGATCGCCGCCAACCCGGCCCCGGACGATGCCGCCATCGATGCGGCCATGGCCGGCAACCTTTGCCGCTGCGGCACTTATGTGCGCATTCGCGAGGCGATCAAGGGTGCCGCAGCCCCCGCCCAGGAGAAGCAGGCATGAACAGCATCGTGCAATCGGGCTTCAGCCGTCGCGGCTTTCTCAAGGCGGGCGCGGCGGTGGGCGGCGGCCTGCTCATCAGCTTCGTGCTACCTCGTGGCCTGCGCGATGCCCAGGCCGCTGGCGAGGCCTTCAGCCCCAACGCCTACGTACGTATCGACCGCAGCGGCCAGGTGTTCCTGACCATCCAGCCGGTGGAAATGGGCCAGGGCACCTACACCTCGATGCCGGCACTGATCGCCGAAGAGCTGGAGGTGGGCCTCGACCAGGTGGTGATCGAGCACGCGCCGGCGGACGACAAGCGCTACGCCAACCCGATGCTTGGCTTCCAGGTCACCGGTGGCTCCACCTCGGTGCCCGGTAACTGGAAGCCGCTGCGCGAGGCCGGCGCGGCGGCGCGCATCCTGCTAGTCAGCGCGGCGGCCGAGCGCTGGAAAGTCAGCCCGGACAGCTGCACTGCGGAAAAAGGCGTGGTGCTGCACGCGGCCAGCGGTCGCAAGGCCGGTTACGGCGAGCTGGTCGATGACGCGGCCAAGCAGAAACTGCCGGCCACGATCCCGCTCAAGGCGCCAGCGGACTTCAAGCTGATCGGCACCCCCGCCCGGCGTACCGACAGCCCGGACAAGGTCAACGGCAAGGCGGTGTTCGGTATCGACGTGCACCCCGAGGGCATGAAGGTGGCCGCGATCCAACTGTGCCCAGTGGTGGGGGGCACCTTCGCCAGTGTCGATGAAGCCCCTGCGATGGCGGTGAAGGGTGTGCGCAAGGTCTTGCACAGCGATACCGCCGTGGCGGTAGTCGCCGACCACATGGGCGCGGCGCGCAAGGGCCTTGCCTTGTTGCAGGTGAAATGGAACGAGGGCGCCAATGCCAAGCTGACCAGCGCCAAGCTGCTCGAGGACATCGAGGTCGCTTCGCGCCAAGGCGGTGTGCAGGTACGCAGCGAGGGCAATGTGGTGGCTGCCATGGATAAAGCCGTGCACAAGGTTGAAGTGGTTTACCAGGTACCGTTTCTTGCCCACGCTTGCCTGGAACCTGTGAACTGCACCGTGCACGTGCGCAAGGACGGCTGCGACCTGTGGCTGGGTATCCAAGTGCCGGCCCGGGCCAAGGCCCTTGCCGCGCAGTTGACCGGCTTGCCGGAGGACAAGGTGCAGGTGCATAACCACCTGATCGGTGGCGGTTTTGGTCGGCGCCTGGAAGTGGACTTCGTTGGCGAGTCGGTGAAGCTGGCGCGTCAGGTCGACTATCCGCTGAAGGTTATCTGGTCGCGGGAGGAAGATACACGCCACAGCACCTTGCGGCCCTTCCACTACAATCATTTGTCCGCCGCGCTGGACGAGCAGGGCAGGCCGACGGCCTGGAGCCACAAGGTCACCGGTGGCTCGATCCTGGCGCGCTGGGCACCGGCGGCGTTCACCAATGGCATAGACCGCGATGCGATACGCGATGCCGCAGGGCCTTACGCTTTCCCCAACATCGACGTGCGCTACGTGCGCCACGAGCCGCCCGCCGGGATCGTCCCGGCGTTCTGGCGCGGGGTAGGCCACACGCAGAACGCCTTCATGGTTGAGGGTCTGCTCGATGAGCTTGCGGTGCTGGCCAAGGTCGACCCGTTCGAGTATCGCTACCCGCTGCTGGAGAAGCACCCGAGGGCGGTGGCGGTGCTCAAGGCGCTTCGCGAGAAGTCCGGTTGGGACAGCCCGTTGCCCGCAGGCCACGGGCGTGGCCTGGCGTTGACCTACTGCTTCAGCACCTACGCGGCGCAGGTGGCCGAGGTGAGTGTCAGCGACAGTGGCGAGGTGAAGGTGCAACGGGTGACCACGGTGGTCGACTGCGGCATCGCCATCAACCCCGACAGTGTGGTCGCGCAGATACAGGGCGGTACCCTCTTCGGACTGACGGCGGCGCTGTTCGGCAACATCACCTTCAAGGACGGGCGCGTCGAGCAGGGTAACTTCGACACCTACCGTCTGCTGCGTATCAACGAGGCGCCTCGCATCGAGACCCATCGTCTTGAAAGCAGCGAGTCGCCGGGCGGGCTTGGCGAGGTATCGACCGTGACCATCGCGCCTGCCGTTGTCAATGCCGTGCACGCCGCCACTGGCAAGCGCCTGCGCACACTGCCGATCGACCCGCAGCAACTGCGCAAGGCTTGAACCGCACGGCCAGCACCCGATTCCGGGCGCTGGCCGTGCGGCTTATTGTCGTCAGGCGATGCTGCGCAGGCGAGTGACATCCTTCAACGGGGAAGCACCGAACTGGCGGCTGTATTCGCGGCTGAACTGCGAGGGGCTCTCGTAGCCGACCTCGAAGGCTGCGCTACCGACGTCCAGGCTTTCGGCGAGCATCAGCCGACGCGCCTCCTGCAAGCGCAGTTGCTTCTGGTATTGCAGGGGGCTCATGGCCGTCATCGCCTTGAAGCGATGATGCAGGGTAGAGACGCCGAGGTTGACCCGCTGGGCCAGCTCCTCCATGCGCAGGGGTTGCTTGAAATTGTGGTTGAGCCATTCGATGGCGCGGGTGACCCGGTGCGCGTGGCTGTCGACCACGGCGATTTCGTAGAGGCGCTGGCCTTGCTGGCCACGTAGCAGGCGGTAGTAGATTTCGCGCAGCGCCATGGGGGCGAGTACGTCGATGCTCGCAGGGTCGTCCAGCAGGCGCACCAGACGCAGGAGGGCATCGAGCAGGCCGCTGTCGGTGCGTTCGACGAACAGGCCGCGGCCAGGGGCCTCGGCAGGGACGCCGATAGGTGCCTTGTCGGCGATCAACTGGGTGATCTGCGCGGGGTCGATGTCCAGCCGTGCGCACAGGTAGGGCTGATCGGGGGTGGCTTCGATGACTCGGCCGGAAATGGGCAGGGTCACCGACACCACCAGGTAGTGCAGGGCATCGTAGGTATAGCTTTCGCCACGCAGGCTGACTTCCTTGCGGCCTTGTGCCAGAACGCACAGGGCGGGCTTGTGTATCTGCTGCAAGCTGTCGGTCGGGGTATCGGAGCGGATGAAGTTCAATGGCCCGATCGCGGTTTCATGAATACCGAAACAGGGGGAGAAGCGGCTAATGAGGGACGCCAGTTCGGCCTGGCGATCAGCAAGATCATCTGACGGGGTTTGTGCATTGGAAGAAGGCATGGTGGCGGACCCTAATGCGTTGACCGGTCAAGCTTAGTCCAAGGCCATTCGGGGGCGAAAGAGCGTGACGAGTTTCTTGCAACATTAGTTTGCAAAGCGCAGTCATGACCCATTGAAAAGCCCGGCTTG